>JAJYMM010000143.1 GCA_021787035.1 Actinomycetes bacterium | reverse complement strand
TGGATGACCGGCCAGAACCTCCGGGTCAACGGCGGCACCGTATGAGCGAGGGGAGCTGAGGGAGCTTCTCGAGCCCTGCAGGTGCTCAGGCACGCCGACCTGGTGGCTTGCCGGCTCGCGCCCGTCCTCGGGGCCCAGGCCAGCCCCCGCATGGCCCCGAAGATCAAACAGCGCCCACTGTTGACCGCCGCGATGGTCCTCGCCGTGGCGGGGTTCGCACCCGCAGGGTGCCTGTTCGGGCTCGGGATCGGACTCGCGCTCACCCCCGCCAACGACGCCGTGCTCGGCTCAACCGCCGACGCCCGGCACATCGACCCCGACCACATCGCCCAGGTTACGGTCGACTTCACCCACGCCATGACCACCGGGCTGTGGATCACCGCGGCGGTCACCGCCGCCACGGCCGTTGCGGCGCTCGCGCAACCCGCCCAGCGCCAGGCCGCCGACCCGAATGGCCACGTGGTCCTCCATGTTCCGGGCCAGGCGATCGATCTTGTGGACGACGACCGCATCGACGTCACGGTCCTCGGCAATGCGGGCCAGGATCGCCTTCAGTGCTGGCCGGTCCGCGCTGCGAGCCGACTCACCTCGGTCGATGTACTCGTCGGCCAGCAGCCACGTAGTGGTACTCGGCCTCACGGCCGGCGCGGGGTGGTCGGAAGCGTTCGACCAGACGCAACTGGTAGAGCCGGGTCATCCGGTGCTGGGCGGTATTGCGATCCGAGAAGAACATCATCTGCACCTGGCTGGTGGTGAGCACCCGATGCCAACGGATGAGCCGCAGGATGTGCCGGTCCCGGGCGAAGGCCGCTGATGGCCCAATCGTGAGCGATGACGGCGGTGCCGAGCCGGGTCCGGGGCGCTCGGGGTGATCTTCACGTGGGACAAGGAGCATGACGAGGAGCTGTGGTTCATCTCCGCATACGTGCCCGAAATACGCGTCATGGAGCACGCCCGGTTCCCTTGCCTCGATGCGGTAGCGGAGGCGCTCGGCGGCGCAGCGATATGGGAGTTCCCGATCCCTCACGACTTCACCGACGGCTACCAGCCGGCGTTCTGGCGACGCCCCCAGGCCAACCTGGACCCCGCCATACGAGCCGCCAGCTCGACCTTTGCGACCTTGCCCGACGAGATCGTCGAGCCGGCCATACGCCGCCTGCAAGCAGATCTCGCCTCACGCGCTTGGGCGCCGGCACCAAGACTTCCTCGAGCGCAACACCGTCGACTACGGGTCGTAAACTGCTTAGGTAAACATGATCGTATATGGATATATATGCTATGCTGTGATCGGTGAAGCTCTCCGAGTGGGCACGTCAGCAAGGAGTGAGCTACAGGACTGCCTGGAAATGGTTCAGGGATGGGAACCTGCCGGTCCCGGCGATCCAGTTGCCGACGGGGACGATCCTTGTCGAGGAACCGGTACGGAAAGCCGACGAGCGTGCCGGGGTGTACGCGAGAGTCTCTTCAAGCGACCAGCGTCCCGACCTCGACGGTCAGGTTGCAAGAGTCGTGGCGCACTTGAACAAGGAAGGCCTTCCGGTGGTGAGGACGGTCACCGAAGTGGGCTCGGGCCTGAACGGGCACCGGCCCAAGCTCATCGCCTTACTCCGGGACCCGCAGGTCCAGGTGGTGGCCGTGGAGCACCGGGACCGCCTCATGCGCTTCGGGTCGGAGTACGTGGAAGCAGCGCTTGCCTCGTCCGGCAAGCGCCTCTTGGTGGTGGAGCCGACCGAGGTGACAGACGACCTGGTGGCAGACATGATTGAGGTCCTCACAAGCTTCTGCGCCCGGCTCTATGGGAGGCGCTCGGCCAGGCACCGGGCCCAAAGGGCGCTCCAGTGCGTGGAGCAAGAGGCACTGCCCGCACCGTCGTCGCACCCGGATGGGAGGATGGCGAGGTGACGAAGGGCGTGGCCACGTACGAGACGAGGATCGCCGACCGTGGCCTCTACCCGCTCCTGGAGGACATTGCCGGCTTGATGGCGCGCCTGGAGCATTGCCTTTTCGTCGAGCACTACGTGAAGGGCCGGCCCTTGGCCAACGTGAAGCGGGAGATGCTCATTGGCTTTGGCGTCACTGGCCGCCAGTTCAACGGGACCCAACGCGTGCTGGCTGGAAAGGTGCAGGCTGTTGGCGAATCGGCGAAGCTCCACCTTTCATCATTGCAAGGGCGCATCTCGTCGTCCAAGTCGTGGTTGAAGAAGAAAGAGAAGAAGGCCGCCTCTCTCACCAAGGCCATAGCTATCGAGGAGAAAAGGATCCCCCTGCTCTCCAAGCGGACAAAGGCGCCAGACGGTGCCGAGCTCGCCAAGCTGGTCGCCGAGCGCAAGAAGCTTAGGTCCCAGGTGCACAACAAGAAGCGCTACCTAGCCAGCCTCGAAGCCGAGCTGGCGAGAACCGAGGACGACCTGGAGAAGGGCTACCCAAGGCTGTGCTTCGGCTCCAGGAAGCTTTTCCGCCGCCAGTTCAACCTGGAAACCAATGGCTACAGGTCCCACGAGGACTGGCTCGGCGACTGGAAAGCCAAGCGGGCCAGCCAGTTCCTCTGCCTCGGTTCCCACGACGAGACCTCTGGGAACCAGACCCTCACCCACATGCCGACTGGCCGCCTGCGCCTCCGGGTGCCGCCCGCCTTGAAGGACAAGTGGGGGCGGAGGGCGGAGCTCTCGCCGCCGGTCTTCCCCTATGGCGGCGACGCCGTTCGGGCCGCATGGGCCTCCGACGCCCCGGTCACCTACCGCTTCTTGAGACGGGACAACGGGTGGTGGTACCTGCAAGCGACCGTCGAGGCCATTCCCGCACCTGTCGTGACCATCCCTGCGGCAGGGGCCCTAGGCGTCGACTTGAACGCCGGCCACGTGGCACTGGGCGAGATCGACCGTTATGGGAACCCACTTTGGGCCCGTTCGCTTGCCATCTCGGTCTACAAACGCTCCCACGCACAGATAGAGGCCTGCCTCGGAGACGTGGTAGCCGAGATAGTGGGTACTGCGAAACTGGCGGGCAAACCAGTGGTCGCCGAGAAGCTTGACTTCGCCGCCAAGCGGGCGAGGCTCAGGGAACTGGGCGGCCACCGCTACGCCAGGATGCTCTCGGGCTTCGCCTACGCCAAGTTCATAGAGCTACTGAGGCCCCGCTGCGCCAGGGAGGGCGTAGAGCTCATCTTGGTGAACCCCGCCTACACGAGCTTGATCGGGCTGGTGAAGTTCGCAGGTGGCTACGGGCTGACCGGCCACCAGGCGGCCGCGGTGGCCATCGCCCGGCGTGGCATGGGCCAACGCCACAAGGTCTGTAAGTGCGAGGACAAGGCGACGTGTGGGCACGCCATTGTCCCCGAAGGTCTGAAGGAGCGGTTGACTTCCAAGGCCAGGAGCGCCCCTTCCTTACCTGTAAGGAACAGGGGAAGGCACGTCTGGTCCGATTGGAACCGCTACCGGAAGAAGCTCAAGGAAGACTTCTCCTTGAGCCGTTGTCGCCGTCCCTCCGAGGGAGAATGCGGCGGGGCCTCGGCCCCGTCCGGCGTGGCACCGGCCTGTCGAAGTTCTGACAGGCATGGCCCAGGCCGGGACAGCGCGGGTCACCGCGATGTCGCTGTACCGGGGCGCGAACCCCCGGCGGAAGTCGGGAACGCTGTTCGCCCGGCGCCTATGGAACATTTTTCCATAGTTTAGGAACGGCGTCGAAAGTGGCCACACGAAGCCAGCGCTGCGGAGGCGGCCAAAAGTAGACAGCTGGACATGGCGATAACGGGCCAAGCGCTCGCTCGAGCGGCAGGCCTCGAGCACGGTCTTTCCGATCGCAGCCTCGGCAGAGATCCCGAGCAAGCCAACGAGCCTGAACGACGTGGCAGCAGAGCGTCCGACGCTCGCAGCGGTGAGCAACCCACCACGCATGACGACCACAATGCCGTCGGGCGGCTGCTCGGTACGTAGCTGCAGCGGCAGCGGCATTGCGGCAACGGGAGCCCCTTCGGGTTCTCGGTGCGTGAAAGCCTATGGCGTGCCGCAAACGGGCGAAGGCAGCGGCACTTGGGCACAAAACCCGCTAACGGCCCACGCAAAACCCCTACGTGTGCAGCCAACCTCCGCCCTAATGCCCCAGCCCCCCCGCTGAAGTTTACTGCGCGCGCCCAAGGGCTTCCCAGAGGGGGGTCAACGAGTAACGCTGCTGGTGAGCCACGGTGCGGCAAGTTCACCTGCACCTCCTGCCGGGGGAGGGCCACCACGACCTTCGAAGGCCCTTCTTCGCCCTCTTGTGCGCCGTTGTACAGCACGTGCCTGCTTTGGTCTCGGCCGTGGCCGTCGCCCGGGGATGGCTCGGGCACAATCAGGTCACCTTAGTTTTTTCCCGGCACTCACTTGCGAATGCGGCGGTTAGGCCGAAGTTACGACGCCCGTAACGACAAAGCCCC
>JAJYMM010000225.1 GCA_021787035.1 Actinomycetes bacterium | reverse complement strand
CGAGGTGGCGATTGGCCAGTTGCCTACCCTGGTGGGCGAGGCATTCGCCCTCGGCTGCGTCCTCATCCTCGCTGGCCCCGGCCGAGCTGGCCCCGGCCGAGCTGGCCCCGGCCCAGCTGGCCCCGGCCCGGTAGCACCAAGCCCGCCCAGGTGGCGGGCCGGGCAACGCCGCGCGCTCCGCCGGCCCGCGCTCCGCCGGCCCGCAGCTCTCTGCCTTGGCGTCCTGGCCGGACTGACGAGCCCTGTCGTAGGGTCGTTCCTAGCCTTGGCGCTCGTAGCCTGGGGGGTAGCGGGCGCCCTCGTCCGGCCGCGCACTGAGAGCCCGATGCCATCGCCCCCGCGGAGGCCTCGCAGGCCGGCCCCGGAGAGCCTGGCACGGGCCGGCGCCGGCGTGTTCGTGCTGGCGGCTTCTGCCGCGCTCCCATTGGCGTTCCCAGGCGCCGGCTACTTTCCTTTCAGCTTCTCCGAGGCGGCGGTGGTGGTCCTGATAGCAGCTGTCTTGGCGAGCCCTTGGCTCCGAGCACCAACGGCCGTGCGCGTTGCCGCGGTCCTCTACGGGCTGGTGACGGCGGGTTTGTTCGCCGTGCACACCCAGATGGGTGACAACGACGCCCGGCTGGCCGCGTACATCGGGGTCCCCCTCGTGCTCTGCTACCTGCCCGTGTGGGCGAAGCGAACGCCGCTGGCCTGGCGCCGGGGGGCTTTCGTGCTAGCAAGCATCGTCGCGGCGGCGTTGGCCGTGTGGGATTGGTCACCGGTCGTGGAGGCGTTCGGGGGCGCAAGCGACGGGGCCTCGAGCGTGGCCTCTTACTACAAGCCGCTCATCGAAAAGCTCAACCGTTTCTCGGGAGGGGCCCCCGTGAAGGTCGAGGTCCCTCCCCTCGCCCACCATTGGGAGTCTGCCTACGTCGCCGACCGCTACCCCCTCGCTCGAGGCTGGGAACGCCAGCTCGACATGGCCTACAACCCAATCTTCTACGGCTCGGGCGCGATCACTGCAGCGGCCTACCGCCGGTGGCTGCTTGGCAACGGCGTGTCCTATGTCGCCCTCGCCGATGCACCGCTCGACTACGCGGCGACGCCAGAGGCAGCGCTGCTGCGTTCTGGCCGCGTGCCAGGGCTGTCGCTGCTCTGGCGGAGCGCGTCGTGGGAACTGTGGAAAGTAGTGGGCTCCACTGGCTTGGCCGATGGCCCCGCAAGGGTGAGCCTGCTCCAGCCTGACCAAATGGCGCTCAGCTTTTCCAGACCAGGGACGAGCGTCGTAAAGATGCGTTGGACGCCGTTTTGGTCCCTCCCCGCAAGGTCACGAAGGACGGCCTGCATGGAAGAGGCTCCCGGGGGCTGGACCGAGGTCTCTTCGACCGAACGCGGCACCGTCCATGCCAGCATCTCGGTGCTCGGGGCAAGGCGCGGAAGGTGTTCCCAAGCTCCGCGACCAGCATCGGCGTAGCATCGTTGGTGGAAAGATGAGCCATGGCTGACAGATCACCGCGGCAGCGGGCGCTCTCAGGCGACACGCAACCGCCACGCGTGGTCGTGCCTGCCCCGCTGCGCGAACGCCCGAACGAGGAGCCCGAACGAGACCGCCAGCTCCGCCGGCTTGGGCGCCCCTTCGACCGGCGAAGCCCGTTCGTCGTCGGGCTATCGGCCGCCCTGGGCGTCCTCGTAGCAGTCGCGATAGGCCTCGCCGTCTACTCGATCCGCAGCACTCTGATCCTTATCTTCGTGGCGCTTTTCATCGCGGTAGGCCTCGACCCGCTCGTCGAGTCCCTCCACCGGCGCCATTTCCGGCGCGCTTACTCCGTCATAACGGTCCTCTTGGGGCTGCTTTGCGTCGTGGGCGCTTTTGTGTACTCGGCAATCTCCCCTATAAACAACGAGGTCAACCAGATAGCAAAGGCGGTGCCAGTGTGGCGGCACCAGCTTTCCAGTGGCAACGGCGTTCTCGGCCACCTCGCCAAGTCGCTCCACCTCAACTTGAGCTCCTATCTACATAACACCGATACGGCATCGATCGCCAAGTACCTCGCCTCGGGGGCCCTCGGAGCGGGCAAGGAGGTCGTCTCGGTCGGCACTTCGGCCCTGATCGTGACAGTCCTAACGGTCTATTTCTTGGCCGCGCTCCCATCCATAAAGCGCTTCTTCGTCCAGCTTGTGCCCGCCACTCGCCGGGACCGCTTCGGCCATCTTCTAGACGAGGTGCTGGCCGGCGTGGGGGGCTACCTGATAGGCAACCTGCTGACCTCGCTTGTCGCCGGGCTCGGCACGTTCCTTTGGGCGTTCGCGTTCGGGATCCCCTACCCGGTGCTGCTCGGCCTCTTCGTCGCGCTGTTTGACCTCGTCCCGGTCGTCGGCTCGACGATCGCCGGCGTTGTCGTGGCGCTGGTCTCGCTTTCGGTGTCGCTCCCCGCCGCGATCGCGACGGCCGCTTTCTACATTGGTTACCGCTTCTTCGAGGACTATTTGCTCGTCCCAAGAGTCATGCGCCATGCGGTCAACGTCTCGCCGGTCGTTACCGTCCTCGCCGTCGTGGTCGGCGGGGCGCTCCTCGGGATCGTTGGCGCGCTCGTGGCAATACCGGTAGCGGCGAGCATAAAACTCGTGCTCGAACAAAGCGTCTTCCCTCGCCTTGACTCCAACTGAGCAGAGCGGCAATTTCTCGAGCCTGGCAGCTGTCCTCTGCCTCGAGCCGCACGGGCCAGACACCTATGTGGGGGGAGGCCCGCAATACCCCTTCACGGGACTCTACGGTGGCCAGGTCGTGGCCCAAGCGCTCCAAGCGGCGCAGCTAAGCGTAAAAGCGGGTTACGCTCCCCATTCGTTGCACGCATATTTCATACGCATGGGCGACCCCGCGGAGCCGGTGCGCTTCGAAGTCCAACGCCTCAGGGACGGCCACAGCTTTATCGCCAGAGAAGTCGTGGCTCGCCAGTCGGCGGGGGCCATCTTGAACATGTCGGCTTCGTTCCAGGCGGTCATCGACGAAGCCAACGAGTGGGGCAGTGTGCCGAGGAAGGACGTCGCGAGCCCGCCTCCTCCTCCCACGGACATCCAGCTTGAACGGCCACCAGCGGTTGGAGGGCCCGACGACGGCAAGGATGCCTCCTGGAGCCCACTTTTCGAGATGCGCGTCGTGCAGGGCTCCTATGGCGAGGCTTGGGGGCGCGCGCCGGGGCAGAGCTCGCCGGCGACACCGGCCTGGAGTTGGATGAGGGTTACCGAGCAGCTCCCCGACGAGGCTGCAGCCCATGCCGCCGCCCTCGCCTACGAGTCAGACAGCGGTCCGGCGTGGGTAGTAGATGCCTTGCACGAGGCCATCGTTTCGCCTGGTCACCCGTGGCGGCCCATCAGCCTCGACCACGCGATGTGGTTTCACCGGCCCTTCCGCGCTGACGAGTGGCTCCTCCTGTCCACCTCTGCCGCTTCCCTCAGGGCCTCGCGAGGCCTTGCGGTCGGGCAGGTCTGGTCTCCCGACGGGGTGCTCGTCGCCAGCGTGTCCCAAGAGGTCCTCCTTCGCCGCCCCCGCAGCACCGGCCCTATCGCTTAGCGCCAGCGCGACACGTCGAGCACAGGTACTTGGTCGAGCACAGGTACTTGTACGCGAGGCGCGTTTACCTTTCAGGCAGAGGCGGGTATCGTCTTCATGTTGTCTTGGTGTGCGGGGACTAGCGGGCGCTTTTTGCGGTTAGGGACGCTTTGCGCGCGAGCGCGAAAGCACCGGTCCCCTTATCTCTTGGGGGCAGCTGCGATCGCGAGCATCACCCTTTGCTCGTGCGCCGGCGGGAGCTACAGCGTCACCGGTGCGAGCAACACCACGACCGACTCCTCGACCAATGGCACAGTCGACGTGCGCTACGTGAAGGGCTTCGGCAACATTCTGGTCACGTCACGTGGCTACGCTCTTTACCTGCTCACTTCGGACCCACGCAATGCCAGCAGCTGCGTCGGTTCGTGCGTGCTCCTCTGGGCGCCCCTCGAGGTGACGGGCAAGCTCGAAGCGGGCGCGGGCGTAAACCCGAAACTGCTGTCGAGCTTCGAGCGATCCGGCGGCGCCCACCAGGTCGCCTACAACGGCCATGCCCTTTACACCTACTCAGACGACACCGGCCCAGGCATGGTCACAGGCGAGGGCGTCGAAACCTACGGGGGCATCTGGTGGGCCGTTTCGCCCAAAGGCAACCCCGTCGAGAAGTGAGGACGGGGGCCCCGGACGGCCCGGCTGGGACCTCGCCACACGCCGGCGGTAGGTTGGCGGGTGACGAGGAGGTGTCAGCGTGGCAATGAGCAGCGACGTGGCGATGAGCAGCGACGTGGCGATGAGCAGCGACGTGGCGATGAGCGACGGCCTGGCAGTAGCAAGCAG
>JAJYMM010000153.1 GCA_021787035.1 Actinomycetes bacterium | reverse complement strand
AATAACCCGGGAATCGGAGTAACGATCGTTATCTGGAGCGCTGAAGCTATCCGAGCTGGTAGCGCGGTAATTCGACGACGAGGACATGTTGCCGACTGTCACCGCCAGCACCACTAAGACGCGGGCGCGAAGTGGTGCTGGCGAGGCGTCCGCTGTCGTGCGCCCCAGAGCCGCTCCGTTGTGGCTCAGCGCTCTCCTGCCGAGCCCCTCGGGCGCGGGCCTAGTGCTCCCAAGCGCTCGCACGGGTGACGCCGAGCAGGTCTGCAACCTCGGCCCAGGACAGGCCGTAAGCCTTCGCGTCAGCGACGGCCGAGGGGAGCCTGGAGGTCACTTCTGCTGCGAGGCTCGCGAGCAACTGCAAGACGGCGGACGCGTCACCGGGCCAGAGCCCCCGTGACCTGCCCAGGGCCTCGACGGCCCCGTCGAGGACGGTGGCGTGTCCTCGCCGCGCTCCGGTGCGAGGCAGTGGCCCCAGCGTAGGCTATTGCGCGGGTACCCGTACACTTCGGCGCTAATGGCTTCTCCCCCTCCGACGGTCAGCCTCTCGCGCTGGAGGTAGGGGCCCGCCTCCGATGACCAGCTCCCAAGCCGACGTTTTAGTAGGTCCTCTTCGTCACCGAAGCTGCCCGAGCCTCCCCGAGGCGCTGGGCAAGTTGCTCCTTGAGGGCGGTGTTCTCGGTTCGCAGCCGAGCGAGCTCCTCGCGGTAGGTGTGCAGCTTCTGGCGCAACGAGCCGGCGCTCGCCCGCTGGGCGGCTTGGCCGCGTTGCCCCGGTAGCGGTGACGCCTCCCTCATCCGCTCGACTTTTTGGCGGATCTCGGGCTGACGGTAGAGCCAGGACCGGGAGACCCCGGCGGTCTTGGCGAGCTGGACGTAGTTGACCGTCTTTGACTGTCGCCGCAGGGCTTTTAGCGCCGTTTCGGCGCGGATGGCCGCCGCCTCGTGGCGTGCCTCGGCCGCGCGGCGCAGCCCCTCGGCGCGCTCAGGCACCGGGTGGCTCGTCGCGCTCGGTGGCCTCCAGGGCGGAGATGATCTTCTCCAAATTGGCAAGGGCCCGGCGGTGGTTGTCCGCCAAGCGCTCGTGGCCGGCCGACTCGGCGGCCTCGGCCAACTTGGCCGTCTCTTCGGCCTGGCGGCGGTGCACCGGCAGGAACTGGACCGTCGTCTGGAAATCCGGGCACGTCAGGCAGGCGCTGGGGTGGGGGCAGTCCTGCTGGGGCGGCCGGCCGCAGTAGCCGTTCGGGAGGGTGTCGGCTGCCCGGGAAAGGTTGTGCTTCAGCCACTCGGCACCAGCTGTCGGCGAGCCGGGGTCGAAGCCGAGCAGGCGCCCCTCTATGTCCACGCGGGTCGCCCAGTAGCGCTGGAGCTGTTCACGGAGGGTCGAACCGAGGAAGCGGGCGTAGACGTTGGTCATGAGCGGGCTCTCGTGGCACAAGATCTCCTGGACTACCGGCTGTGGCAGGCCGGCGTTCAGAAGCCTGGTCCCGAGGCTGTGGCGCAGTTGGTGCGGCGAGGCGTGGACAGGCTGCCCGTCTTTGTCGTGGAGGCCGATCAGTTCCTGCCAGGTGGCGAAGACTTTCAAGAAGGTGCCGTAGGCCATGGGCACTTCGGGCCTGAAAGGCGAGGGGAACAGCCACGGCGAGCCCAAGGGCCAGGTCTCTTCGACGAGGCGCTGCTGGTCGGCGACGGCACGGGCCGCCTTCTCCGAGAGCGGCACGACATGTTCGGAGCGCACCTTGTGGGCATGGAAGCGAAGGCACGGCCAGCCGGAGCTGTCGGCTACGACCGGGCCCAACGGGAGGGCCAAAGCGTCACCAGAGCGCAGGCCCGTTCCTGCCAAGAGCACGACGAGGTGGCGGTAATCGGGCCGGAGGCGTGCCAGGTTCGGGTCGGGCTCGATCTGGGCCATGACCTCCTCGGGCAAGAACCGGGGCAAGTGGGTGCGCCGGGAAGAGACCTCGTCGTGGTAGATGACCGCGTCGGCGGGCACCCCAGGGGCCCAGCCGTAACGGCGGTTCTCCTCGAGCAAGGCCCGCAGGAAGACCTTGGAGAGCGCCTTGGTGCCCTGCGACAACGGCTCCCGGGCGGTCCAGGCGAGGTAGCGCTCGAGCGTCGCCCGGCCGAGCTGGCCCGGGCCGGACAGGGAGGGCTCGTAGCTCGCCAAGTAGGCAGAGGAACGCTTGAAGGCGAGCACCGCCGCGCGCACGGTGTTGAAGGCGTGGCCGAGGTTGAGCCGCTGGCGTGCCCAGGCCTTGGCGACGTCTTTCAGCCACGGCGGCCCGAGGCCGGCGAAGCTCACCATCGCCCTCCCCCTGGCGGCGCTCACCCCCAGGTCCGCGGCACGCCAGGTGTCGGAGCGGTAGACGCGCTCCAGCGCGTCCGCCTGCCCTGGGACCAAGCGCAGATCCGAAGGGTTGCCGGCGGCGCTCATCGCTCTGCCTCCTCGGGCCACGCCCCCGAGCGCACGAGCGCAGCGCGCAGGTCCTCGACGCTCAGGTGCGAGTAGGTCCCCAGCGTCGTCGTCGGCGAGCGGTGGGTGAGCAGCGTCGGTACCACCTCGAGCGGGGCCCCTTTTCTCAGGAGGTCGGTCGCGTGGCTGTGGCGCAGCATGTGGAGGTTAAAGCCGACCCCCGTGCGCTCGGCCAACCGGCGGACGAGCTTGTGCACGGCGTCGTAGCGCAGTGGCTCGCCATGGGGCTCGGCAAACAGGTTCACGAATACGTAGTCGCTGTCTGTCTCGCCGTACTCGTCGAACATGTAGGCGCTGTAGAGGCGCACGAGGCCAGCCGAGACCGGGAGGCTTGCCACGTCCAACGTCTTGGCCCTCGCCCCGTTCGCGTTGTCGTCCCGGGGCACGATGCGTACTTCGCAGCGGTGGGAGACGAAGCCCGAGTGGCGTAGCCCGAGGGCTTGGCCGATGCGCATCCCTGTTCCTGCCAAGAGGCAAAGCAAAAAACGGTCCCGCAGGTGCTCGCACGCACAGACGAGGCAGAGCACTTCGTCTTCTCCCAACGTCTTGGGCAACCGGCGGCCCTCGCGCAGGCGGAACGGCCGGGTAGGCACCGGGCGGCCCTTCGTCGCGTGGTGCAAGAAGGCCTTGTAACCACCGCGGTTGGAGCGGCGCCACTGGACGAGCGCCTTGGCGAGCTCCACGCCGTCGCGGGCGTGGTAGTCGTAAAAAGAGCTCAAGGCAGCAAGGTGGCAGTTGACCGTGGCGGCAGAGCGCCGGGCACTGCCCCCCTCCAGCACGACGACGTTCGGGGCCGGCGCCCGTAGCCAGGCGATGAAGCGGCTGACGTCCTCTGCTCTCACCTCGTCCCAGGCCACCCCGACGAGGCCCAAGAACTCGGACCAGAGCTTCAAGCTCATCGCGTACGCCCTGGCCGTGTTGGGCGAGCGGTCGAGCGCCTGCAGGTGCGCCATGTAGCCCTCGACCGGCGTCACCACCTCGCCAGCGTCGTCCAAGACGGTCCAGGGCTCTTCCCCGTCTGGCATCACGACCTTCTGGGCACGCACGGCTTCATCCCTCTCCGAAGGGCAGGAACGCCCGCCAGGTGGCGTAGTCGTCGTAGCGGCGGCGGGCGGTGGACTTGGCGACAGCGAGCCGCGAGGCGACCTCGGCCCAGCTACAGCCCTGTTCGAGGGCGTCGGTCACGGTGCCGGGCAGGCAGCTCTGCGCCTCGGCCACCAAGCTCGCGAGGCACGAGAGCTCTGCCCTCGGGTCGCCCGGGGTGCCGCCCCGGGAGCCGACGAGACAGCGTAGCGCCGCACCGACGAGGGCCCAGGTGTCGGGCCCGACATAAGGCTCCAGGGCCCTGTCGCACCCCGTTTGGTGGGCGTCGGGGCCCTCTTCGGCACCGGCCCCGCAGGAGCAGCGTGGCTTGGCGGGCAGTGCCTCGGTGCCGAGGCAGACCTTCGGCAAGTAGCTGGGCATTGGCATGGGCATGAAGCGTATTCACTTCAGGCTCACAGGTAGTGGATCCCCCGATGGGGCTAGCAAGGCAGCATGTCACCCAAAGAAGCCAAGTCCCGCTACCGCCAGATCATGGCCGAGATCGCCAAGGTCGGCTTGTGCTTGCCCGGGAGCCTCGTCGAGCGAACGAGCCGCTGCGGTAGCGCTGGCTGCCACTGCCACACCGACCCCACCAAGCGCCACGGGCCCTACCCTTCTTGGACCCGCAGCGTCGGCGGCAAGACCGTCACCCGTACCTTGGGCCCCGACCAGGTCGAGCGCTATAAACCTTTCTTCGACAACAGCCGCCGACTGAAAGAATTGGTCCAAGAACTCGAGGCGTTGTCGGTCCAAGTCGTGAGTGAGGCCGAGGGCTGGGGTACCCCGCGCGAGGGGTCACACAACGTGGGCGACACTCCAGATAACGTGTCCTCGACGACCGTCCAAGGGCACTAAAGCGACATCGAGGACACCCTTAATCCTGCTCCAGATAAGGCTCATTATGCGTAGCTATTCA
>JAJYMM010000077.1 GCA_021787035.1 Actinomycetes bacterium | reverse complement strand
CGCCTGGAGAGGGACCCTGCGAGGGTAGTCCTTGCGACCTTGGCCGGGTACGTCCAGGCTCTCGGTGGGGAGCTGGTCGTCGAGGCGAAGGTTGAAGGCCAGACTTACCGTTGCCGGGTGGCCTAGGAGCGCGCTGAAGTAGTCTGCCACCGGGTTGGCGGGTGCTTGGCCGTCTGCCCAGCCGCGAGGAGGGCCGGGCTTCTCCCGACACCAACCCCCGCGGAGCCCTGGAATCAGTAAGTACGTCTGGTGGGGCTTCAGTCCCGCACCCGTGCCGCGATCCTTTCAGCCAGTTCCCCGTCCTCGCGGCCGACGTTGCCCGGCAGGTAGACGTCCCGCCCGAGGCGTTTTCCGCCTACGACTGGGGCTTGCGGACGATCAAGTACCACCGGGCCCGGCCCCCCGTGGAGCAGGTGGGGCCCCCTAGCGGCCGTCTCGGTGCAACCCACCGGCCCGACGAAGGCGCACACCGGCGCTTGGCCGTCTGGTGCTCCCGAGCTTGGTGCGGCGCCGGCGTGCCCGGCCGCCCCTACCGGCCCCGGCTGGCGAGCGGGGACCCTGAAAAGGCGTCATGGGCGGGCTAGGCGCGACCGTGGCCGGCGCTGAGGCGGCAGGTGCGCGAGCTATGTTCCTGGGCGAGCCTTTCAGCAGTAGGCCCTTGGCCTCGGCCGGCCGCTCCTTATCCCTCACAACTATACAGAAACCATGATTTCTGTATAAGATCCCGAGCACTGTGCCCGTCGGGACAGTCGGTCTCACTGAGGGTCAAGAGCCCGGAGGTTCTTTGGTAGCAACTGGCTGGCAGTAGTACCGACAGAGACCGTGCTCAGCGAGGCTCAAGCCTTTACGCGAAGACTTCAGGCGGCGGCAGTGGCGCGTTGAGCGAGCTGCAGGTAGTCCTCGAGGGCACCGGGCAAGGGCCTCAGGTGCACCAGGGTGCCCGTAGGCGTCTCAGCCAGGTCGACCACTTCGACCACAGCGGGAGCGTCGGGCTCGCCGGCGATGACTATGGCCCCAGGCACGATGAGCGACGGGTTCCGGGCCTCGTCCAAGTACGCCCAGACATAGCCGGTCTCGTCCCGGTCGTGGAGGTCGCAGGAAATGTCGATGTTGGCCAACGAGAGCCGTCTCCTAATCCTGTTCAAGGTCACGTTGTACTGGCATCAGCGGGCACCAACGTCTAGGCTACAGAAACCATCATTTCTGTGTATGAGCTTCGGTCCACTTGGCCACCAACTCGCGGATGACGTCGCTCATCTTCAGGCCTTCAGCGGCACAGGCAGCCTTGAACGGTCGAGCTTGTTCGTAGAGGTCGATGGTGATGCGCCCCGTCCCCCCTTTTGCCGCCGACGAGCTAAATGGCTGTGGGTTGCGGGCGGCTGTCTCCTTCGTACGGCTGAGCGCTGCCAAGGTGGCCGGCTTACGGGGCAAGAGTGACCTCCAAGTTCTCCAGTTCCGCCGCGACGTGGGCGTAGTCGTGCAGTTCTCGAGGCCGTGCTGCCCCGACGGTGCTCGCTATGGCCGCCCGGCGGCGGACGAGCGAACGAAACCGCGGTACACCTTCGGCGTCGAGGACTTCCAGCAGCTCCTGGGGGAGCGACATGCGGATATCGACCAGGGTCACGAGGGCCCGACAGGGCACTCCCGCCCGTCCGGCTAGTGCGAGCCCGGCACGAGCTCGCCTCAGCTCCTCGACGCCAGGAGGGACCGGGACTATCGCCTCGTCAGCGCACTCGAGGGCGGCTTCGATCACGGCCACGTCCCGGTTCGGGCAATCGACGACCGTCACGTCGTACGAGGCTGCCAACGCGGTGAGACGCCGGCGCACCATCACGGCAGAGGGCAACCCCTCGACCACCACACCGAGGGGATCGCCGGCGTCCGCGGCAGTCGCCTCCCACTCGAGCAGCGTCCCTTGAGGGTCGGCGTCTACAGCGAGGACGCGGCGCCCACGGCGGGCCAAGGCCTCGCTCAGGTACAGGGCAGTGGTGGACTTGCCGACGCCACCCTTGACAGCCTCGACCACACAGATCACGTTGTCGAGGCTAACACACAGAAATACTGAAACCAGGAAACCAGCAAACCTTGGGCACGTACGGGGTCCTCGGCACTTCGGAGGCCAAAGAGCGAACTGTAGCCAAGAGGCCCTACGCAAGTTGTCGCAAGGCCAGCCCCTCCGTCGTTTGTCGCGTTATATACTGTGTCATTGTAGATGTCGGCTCCCTCGTTACGGGGAGCTGTTGGCCAAGGAGGTTGCTTCGCCTCAGTCCACCGCCGCTCGTGCCCTCGAGGGCAGCACTTACCGCGACAGGGTCGTGAGGGTCCGCCGGGCGCTCTCGACCGAGGAGCTCGCGCAGGTCGTAGACGTCCAGCCACGCCAGGTGCAGCACTGGGCCGCTGGCGACCACCGGCCTCAGGGACGGGCACGGGAGCGCCTGCTCGACTTGGACTACGTGGTGGAACTGCTCGGCGACGTCTACGACGACGAAGGCGTACAGATCTGGCTCCACGGGAGGAACCGCTCGCTAGGAGGGCGCCGTCCCCTCGAGCTGCTGGTCAAAGGGGACTTCCCGACCGTCCTCGCCGCGGTCGAGCGCCTGGCCTCCGGCGCCATGTAGACGCGGTGGGACGCGACCTCAGTGAGGCCGTGGCTCACGCGCCAAGGACCGAAGTCCACGGCATTTTCGAGCGCCACGTCGCCATCAAGTGGGTCCCCCGCGCACTCGAGGGCAGCGCCGCCGGCGGCCGCTGGGGTGCTGAAGGCGAGTTCGCGGTTATATACCTAGGCCGGCCCACCGCGGCCGTCGTGGCGGAGGCGTACAGGCACTTGGTCGACCCCATCGAAGGCATGACGCCCGAGCGCGTACGGGGCCGCCGGCTCATCAGGGCAAAGGTCGATGTCACGGGAGTGCTCGACTTGCGCGACCACCGCTCTTGGCGCCCCCTCGGCATCGCCGAAGACGACCTCACCTCGGACGTCGGTGACTACGAGGCCTGCCAGCTGCTCGGTAGCGTCGCCCACCAGCTCGGTTTCCATGGCGTCCTGGCCCCCGCTGCCACTGGCCTTGGTGAGACTCTTGCCCTCTTCGTCGACCTGCTGCCCCCAGAGGAGCTCCCGGTCGCTTTGGGAGACCCGGTCGACTGGTTGGTTCTCCCGCCTGACCCTCGCCGGTTGCGCGTCGTCGGCCCACAACGCGCTACGGGCAAGGCGTGACGAAAATACGGAAATCAGTAAACCTAGAAATATAGAAATCTGGTCCTTACACTTCAGTGAGCCCAAGGGACGGTTTAGGTGAGCGGGTAGCGGATCGGGTAGGAGCTACGTAGGTCGCTCTCTACAGAAACCATGAGATACTGGTTTCTGTAGATCAGCGACGAAAGTCAAGAGCGGGGGGTAACACTAGGTCGCAATCCCGGTCCCAAGGCCCCAAGACGGAACCCCTCCTCCTACGCACCTGCGTTAGTGCAGGTCAGAGCGGGTGCCAAATCCACCCTCGACGCGCGTCTACGCGCGAGAATCACACCCATGCAACTTGTCGGCTCGCAAGAAACGCTCCTCAATACCACTGAGGCAGCCGCATTGACGGGACGTTCCATGGCTGCCGTTAGGAACGCCATCATGCGCGGACTGCTGCCCGTGGTCGACCGCACAAATCTCGGGCGGCCGCTCGTACGGCGGAGCGATGTCCTGGTATGGGACAAGCGCTCCATCCGCCCGCGCCGGAAGGACACCGAGCCATGGCTCCGGGTGGCCGACACCCTCGGCGTACTCGGCTTTGCTTCTGCCGAAGAACTGGCTACCTGCCTCGGCATCCACCCGGGTAACGCCCGCAAGTACCTGCTCATCCTGGAAGCCCAGCAGCGGGCCAAGCGCGGTAATGACGGCCAGTGGAGCCTTACTCGGCCCTCGTCGGCCACGGGGGCTGCCTAGCGAACATGCCTTAGACGCGAAACGAGGACCGGTTGCCCCCGGTCCCCGTAACTAAAGACCAACAGCCGAAAAGCCCCCTGAACAGGGTCCGCTGGTAAACAAAAAACCACGCTCATAGTAGCGCACCGGCGGGCCGCAAGGGGGCCATTCCGGCCGTTGGTCTTCTTCCACGCGCTTCGAAGGAGGCCACGCCCTGAGACCTGCAGACGCCCGGGCCCTGTACCTGGGCCGGCACCACCACAACCGCCACCACCACAACAGCGCCGGTACGAGGGCTACCGCCCCCCCTGGGGAGCCCGCCGGCCCATGAGCGGCCCCGGAGCCTTCACCCAGCTCGTCCCCGAGCACCTGGGGGCCATAGCCGCCGGTGCCGCCCGACCCCGCGCCCGGCGCGCCCTGGACGTCCCCGCCTTGGCCTGCGAGCTGGCGGGCGAGGCCGACTGGCAAAGCGGCCGGCTCCCCGGCTTCTCCCGCCGGGACTGGGCCAGGCGCCACCACCGGGGCTACTGGCGC
Source organism: Actinomycetes bacterium (assembly GCA_021787035.1). Lineage (GTDB taxonomy): Bacteria > Actinomycetota > Acidimicrobiia > Acidimicrobiales > Palsa-688 > JAJZYO01. The sequence goes on along the minus strand of JAJYMM010000077.1, from coordinate 43 downwards.
CTGCGCCGCTCCCTGGAGGCCCTCGCCCTGGCCGGAGTGCTGA
>JAJYMM010000062.1 GCA_021787035.1 Actinomycetes bacterium | reverse complement strand
AGCACCGCCCGTCCTCCCAAGATGGATTGCCGAGATGAAATCGCTCGTCTCGTTCGCCATTTTCACGATGCTGAGTGGCGCCGGCAAGCTGGCAGTCTCACCTATGCCAGCGTTGTCGAACATGACCACCCGATAACTGGCCGCCAGTGCGTTGACGAACGCGGGCTCCCAGTCGTCCATGGAACCTCCCAAGCCCATGATCAGTAGCACCGGGCTCCCGCTCCCGACCTCCCGGTAGCCGACCCGGCCCGCAGGGGTGATCGCAAGTTTGGTCGGAACACCTGTGATCTTGACAGTGTGGGCTGCGCCCAAGCCAAGGTTGCTCGCCGAGGCCCGAGCGACCCCTGTCCCAGCTAGTAACACGACCGCACATAGAGCGACAATTGTCAGACGCAGCTTCGACATCACCCAGTTATACAGGCTCGCGCCGCAGCGATGAAAAATACTGACCACAATCAGTGTTGCCTCTCAGCCGCGACTATGGCTGAGCCTGCGAGCGAGGCTCGGTCGGCAAGGTCAGTGCTTAGGTCATCGAGGCTACGACCAGCGCTCTCAGGGTAGGCGAGCAGGAGAAGTACTACAAGGACGGCCGGGCCGGCAGCGAGAAGCGCGAGCGCGGGCACAAAACTGCCCATCCTGGACGCCAGCCAGCCCATCGACACGAGACCCGCGACTGCACCGACCGACGAGGCCGCCGAAACCAAGCCGGCGGAACGAGCCCTGGCCCTCGTAGTAAAGAGCTCGGCACCGTACACACCGAGCACGGGAGCCGCGGCGTACAGGAAGAACTGGCTAGCTGTGGCACTTGCCCACATGAGCCAAGCGTGCGTTAGGTAGGCGGCAAGCGTGAAAAGCGTCGCGCCCCCGACGCATGCGACCCCAACAGGCCGCCTACCACGGGTGTCCGCCATGCGCCCGCCCACAAGCACCCCGAGACCTCCTAGCGTGCCGCTCAGTTGTTCGAGCAACGATATGGAGAGGGCGGAATAGTGCCGATAATCACGAAGGAACTGGGTCTGGAACTGCCCCGCCGGCACGGCAAAGATTGCGAACAGGACGGCGCCGGCACAGAGCAACGCAAGCTTGTGTCCGCCAGGTGCGCCACGCGAGCCCGCGCCTCCGATGGCCCTGCCCTCCCCTCGACCGGCTGTAAGAGCGTACGTGTCGGGCAGACGCACGCCCTCCCGGGCCGCTACGTTGGAGCCGGGCCCCTCCCGGCGGGGTTCCAGCGGGGATCCTCCGTCCGATGTCGCATGACCGGCAAGGAGCAAAGCCTCCAGGTCCCGACCCACTGACCAGCGCCGGCCTTCCGGCAGGCAACGAGCGCTCCGAATGACGACCGGCAGGCAACAGACGCTCAACGCGTACAGCCAACGCCAGCCTCCCGGGCCTAAGTCCACAAGCGGCAAGAGCGCGAGCGGCACCCCGGCGCCCAGCCCTCCGGCCATACCGAGCACACCGACGGACCAAGCCCGGCAGCCGTCAGGCACTTCCTCAACGGCTAACACGATGGCGGCTATACCACCTGCCGCGACCAATGCGCCGGCCGCCACCTGGGTTATGGCGAGCCAGCCCACCGACGGTACAACCGCACCCACCTCGCTCATCACCACGGCCGCCCCCGTTGCCGAGAGAAGCACCGAACGTCTTCCGCGGCGATCGGCCAGGACCAATGCAGCCAACGCCGGTAGCGCAGAAAGCTCTACCGCGGCGAATACCGCACCCTGGGCAAAGGTTCCAGCACGCATCTGACTGGCGGCATAGGTGAGCGTCGCAGGCAAGATCCCTGCAACGAATCCCTGCACAGCGACGAGAGCGGCCAGCGTGGCGAGCATCACGGCAGGGCGCCGGTCGAGTCGCTGCGGCGGGCCCCACCACGGCATCTTTGCCCGGCCGGGCGCGAAGCGCCCGAGGTGCGCACGAAGGAGAGGAGCGAAGAGCCAGGACCACCAAGGCAACCCGACCCTCAGGTGAACTTCCTGGCGAACTGGCACGAGACCGTCCGGTCCGAAACGCCGAGCGAACTCGACCGTGCGGTGATAAGAAGCTAATGGGCCAGCGACCTGCGAAAACGACATGCTGATCGGCCCGCCACGGTCGGAGGACGAGGCAACAACGACCTCGCGAACTAGCCCACGACGGGGTTCCAGTAGCCGCGCCGCCGCTTCAGGCTCGACGAGGCAGGACACGACCTTACGAACACGCAAATCTTACGGCGACCGTGGCGGTGCCAGGCCGCCTCGACTGGACGCCGATGTGGGAGACTGGGCGCAGCTGCGGGAGACTGGGCGCAGCTGCGGGAGACTGGGCGCTGCGTTGACTGGGCGGTGCGTTGACTGGGCGGTGCGGCGCTCAGATGCTCCACAGGGCCTCAGTCGGCGACATCCGAGCGGCCCGGAGTGCCGGCATCAGCCCCGCCACCGCGCCGATCAATATCGCAGCCCCGAAACCCCCTGCCCAGGCCTCCGCCGGGATATCGACCAACTCACCGTTTGCGGACGCGTAGACCGCCGTCGCTATCGCCCCCGCGACCACCCCGATCGCGCCACCCAGGAGCGAAAGCAACACGGCTTCGGCCATGAACTGCATACGAACGTGCCCCTTCGTCGCACCAAGCGCCCGGCGGAGGCCGATCTCAGAGCGGCGTTCTAGCACGGAGATCACCATGATGTTCGCAACCCCGACGGCGCCGACGAGCAGAGAGACCCCCCCGAGGCCGAGGAAGAGCGAATTGAGCGCAGCCTTGGCCTCGGCTTCCGCAGTGAGGGCCGAGGACGGCTGCGACACGTCGACCTCGCTCGGGTTTTCCGGGTTGGCCGTAGCGGCAAGAACGTTGTCAACCGCCGTGACCTGGGAAGTCACCGTCCGTAGGTAGATCTCCGAGGGGTGCCCATCGAAACCGAGGTACTTCTCTGCAGCGGGGAACCCAATGAAGACAGACGAGTCGACCTCAGGCGTGAGGAGTGCTGGGTTGAGGATACCCGCAACGTAAAACCACATGTCGCCCACCCAGATCCGCTCACCCGGGAAGACGCGGTCGATCCCGAGGCGCTGGGCGGCGGCGGCACCGAGCACGACGACGGCTTCGTTGGCCGTGGCCGCGTTGAGGTAGGCGCCCTGGGCCACGGTGGTGCCGACGGCGCTCGGGAGCTCTAGGCTCGAGGCGTCAACGGATATGGCGTTGGTGTCAACCGAGGGTATGAGAGGGCTCCGGAAAGCATTGTCATTGTCCAAGGCGCCGACGTACTGGACGTTGGTAACAGGCCCTATTCGCCCGATCATGCCCGGGGCCGCTTTTGGCAACTCCGCGGTCTGGCCGAAGAGAGTCTGGCCGTTGGTCACGGTCAGGAGGTTGGTACCGAGTTTGTTGATCTCCGCCAAGAGCCCCGCTTCAGACGAAGCTGACAGCCCGAGCACCGCCACTATCGCGGCAACGCCAATCGCTATGCCGAGAGCCGAGAGCCCTGCTCGCAGCTTGCGAGTGCGGATCCCGATACTCGCCAAGCGAGCGACGTCGCGAGCGCGTACCCGTGCCGGCGAGAGCGACCCGTTGCTGCTGCCGTTGCTGCCGTTGCTCCGACTACGGCTCACGACTCAACCTCCGCTCCGCCTTGCTCAAGCCCCCCGTCGTGCCTCGAGCCGGCCGACGGGAAAGCTGCATCATTTGGCGCCAGCCCTCTACCCGCAGACCGAGCACCGCCGCCGGGCCCTCCAACTCAGCACCGCCCTGCGCCGGGCCCTCCAACGCAGCACCGCCCCTGGCGCCACCACCTCCCGCGGCACCGCCTCCGGCGGAATCGACTCCCGCGGCATCGACCCCCGCGGCACCGCCCCACGCAGCACCGCCCCCGGCGGCATCGCACCCCGCAGCACCGCCCAGCGCCGGCCCAACACCGTCCCCGAGCCTTGCAGAGTTTCCCGGCGCCGGCGCCGGCGCCGGGAACGCGCCGCTCACCGCCGGCGCCGGGCTGGATCCGCCGCCCGCAACTGAACCTCCTCGGACCTGGCTGGTGGAACCGAGCAACCCGGCTCCCCTGTGTTGCGTCGTGTCGTCGATTACCAGGCCGTCGAGCACTCGTACCACGCGCGCCATGCGCGAGGCGATCGCGAGGTCGTGGGTTATGAGAAGGATCGTCGTCCCTTCGGCATTGAGCTCAACGAAAAGGTCCAGGATGGATTGGCCAGTTGCCTGGTCCAGGTTGCCCGTGGGCTCGTCGGCGAGCACGATTGCCGGGTTGCCGACCAGGGCACGAGCGATGGCAACCCGCTGGCGTTGCCCGCCGGACATTTGCGTCGGCCGGACGCCCAGTTTGTCGGCAAGGCCAACCCTGCAAAGGGCTTCTCGGGCGGCCTGGCGACGCTCCACCAGGGAGGGTCCCGCATAAAGGAGCCCGTCAGCCACGTTGTCAAGGACGCTTTGGTGTTCGGCCAGGAAAAACTGCTGGAACACGAAGCCAACCCTCCCCGCCCTCAACGCAGACAGTTCCCGGTCAGAGAGCTTGGCAACGTCGTAGCCCGCAACGCGGACGGTGCCGCTCGTGGGGCGGTCCAGAGTACCGATCAGGTGCAAAAGTGTTGTCTTGCCCGAGCCCGACGGCCCGACGATCCCGACTAGCTCTCCCTGCTCGACCCTCAGGCTCACGCCCCGAAGTGCAAGGACCGGCGGCTCGACGGGGTAGGTCTTCGTGACGTCCACAAGCTCTATGACCGCCTCGCCTTGACTTGCGGCGCTATCTAGGCTCATATCTGGGGCACCACGATTTTCTGGCCGGTACGAACCCCCGGCCCGCTCACCTGAACGAGCCCGTCGGCGTCGTCGAAAAGACCAAGCGTCACGGCCTCCAGCTGGTGTACACCCCTTGGGCCAGCCACCTCCAACGCATAACCACCGCTTGAGAGTGCGAGCAGGGCATCCACCGGCACAATGTAGGCGTTATTGGCCGTGGCGGTTGTGACCCAGACGTTCACCGGCGCAGCGTCAAGAGCCCCCGTAACCGCAGGATCGGTAGGCGTTACCAGCACGGCGATCGTCGAACCACTGGAATTGGTCGTGACCGACGACCCAATGGAAGTGACCACACCCCCTGTGGTCGAGTTGTCCGGCAACACGATGCTCACCTTGTCACCCAACTGCACCTCGGACTGTTGCGAGGTATCGAGTGCGATTTCCACTTGCCGGGTCAGTAAAGTCACGCTGAGCACGGGCTGGCCAGCAGCCACGGTCCCGCCAAGTTTCGGCGTCACCGAGGTGACCCGCACCGCCCCCGGCTCAAACAGGACGGTCCCGATCGGTAGTTGCCCCGTCGGGATCATCCCATGCGCTCGCTGCATGGCCTTGACGGCGGCTTCCGTACCCGCAGTGAAGCGGTCGCCCGACAGGCCCTTTCCGTAACCCAGCGCATCGAGGTTGGCGTTCAAGGCCCCCACGTCGGGCCCGGGGGTCATCCCAGGCAGGAACGCCCTCGACGGGGTGACGTCCCCATACAGCAAAAGCGACGGCGTTCCGCTGATCGCGAACAGCTGCTGCCCGCGGCGCACCACCTTGCCGTCACCTGGGAGGGCCGTGTACGTCGAGTGAAGGCCAGTGACGGCGGCGTCGGATTGGTCGCTTCTAAGGTTGTTCACGTCTTCTGACACGGCCAGTTTGGCGGCGTTGTATTGTGCCTGAGCCTGCTGCAAGCCCTTCTCGTTATTGGTTTCGGCCGAAGCGACCGCCTGCTCCGCGCTGACTAGAGCGGCGCGAGCCTGGGCAACCTGGGCCTCGGCCTGCTGGGTGGACTTGTCGTTGTTGGTCTTGGTCGACGCCACCGACTGCTCCGCGCTGACTAGAGCGGCGCGAGCCTGGGCAACCTGGGCCTCGGCCTGCTGGGTGGACTTGTCGTTGTTTGTCTTGGTAGACGCCACCGACTGCTCCGCGCTGACTAGAGCGGCGCGGGCCTGGGCAACCTGGGCCTCGGCCTGCTGGGTGGACTTGTCGTTGTTGGTCTTGGTAGACGCCACCGACTGCTCCGCCGACGTCACTGCGGCTTGGTCCGAAGCAACCTTGGTTTTGTCAGACGTCACTGCCGATTGGTCGGTCACCACCTGTGATTCGTCTGTCGCACAGGCCGACGAGCCTCCCGAGCCCGAGCTGGCATGCGGCGTAGCGGCGCCGCTGCCCGCGCAGTCCGCCGATTCTTTTGCTTGCTCAGCCGAAAGGGAAGCCTGGTCGGTTGCAAGCTGGGATTGGTCCGTAGCAAGAGTTGCCTTGGCTGTGGACAACTGGCTCTCGGCCTGGTCCACAGCCTCACTATTGGATGCTCCTGCCGTCGAAAGGGCCTTCTCGTCCGCCGCCAGCGTAGCCCTCGCCGACGTCACTTGCTGGTTTGCCTGGCCTAGGGCCTCGTTGTTGGCTTCCGTGACATTTTGGAGCGCTGCTTCGTCTCCAGCGAGGGTGCTCCTCGCGGAAGCCACCCCCCCTTGGGCCTGCGCCACAGCCTGGAGATTTGACTTTTCGACTGTATTGAGGGCCGCTTCGTCCTGGTCCAACGTGGTCTTTGCCGAAGCGACCTGTGCCTCTGCCGCAGAGTTGGCTTGCCCATTACCCTGTTGCGCGGTCGTTAGAGCGGCTTGGTCCTGTCGCAACGTCTTCTCCGCGGCAACGACCTGTTGCTCCGCTTGAGCGTACGCTTCGTTGTTTGCCTTTCCCGCGGTGCCTGAGCCGGCTTCGTCCAGGGCGAGTGTCTGCCGCGCGGCCGTAACATTTTGCTGCGCTTGCGCAAGTGTTTCGCCGTTGCCTTGGACCGTGTTGGCTAGCGAGGCTTTATCAGCAAAGAGCGTCTGCCTCGCCGAAGCGAATTGCTGCTCGGCCTGCTGGAGCGTCGATGTCGCGGTGCCCGAAGGGACCACAATGCTGGTAGAACCAGCGTAGCCGAGCGTCCCGCTCACCTCCGTCTGGGATGTGATGGTCCCGCGGGTGACGTGCTGGTACGAGATCGGGTATTGATTGTCCGTCACGCCCGACCCCACCTTCCCGGGGCCGCCGAAGGGTTGGGCAATGGCTACCACGGCCCCCCCGACAACGAGGAGCGCCGCCGCCCCACCAACCATGGCCGCGCGTCGGCGCGTGAGCCAGCGCACCCGCCCCGGCGGGCGACCGCCGTCGCTGACTGGCGATGGGGCGACCTGGGGTTCGGCAACGGTCATTTTCCTCCTTCTGCTTGCTTGCTGTAGGGAAGGCCTTCTTTTATCGACACCTCGCATATCTCCCTTGCGATGACGAGCACTCCTCCTATTGCGCGCGTTACCAGGTGCTGCGACTTCGTGGTCATCTGTCCCTCCTCGGCTCCGCCATGTCCGGGGAGGCAAGCCTTCGGGGGCTGCTCGCGCCGCCAACCAGGCGGGTCGTTACCTAACAAGTTTGCTGCCACCATCAGGCCGCCCCAGCAGAGGTTTTCTGAGCGAACGGGCCTTTCCCGATGATCCCCTGGCACGCCTTCTGAGCGGCCTGGAACTGGGGGGTGGTCGGGTCCACGCCGCTATGGCCCCCTTTTGAGCCGAGCCTCATGATGACCCCACCACCGATAACCTGCGGGTCAGGGAAACCGGGAAGGCCGTGAGCGCGCATGCACTGTGCGTATTTGAGCATGTTCGCGACGGCCTTGGCCTGTTGCGCCGGCGAGGGCGGCTGGCCGCCGCGGAGCAAGAACTTCCGGCATGCCTTTTGTGCAGCTTGGAACTGGGATGACCCGGGGTCAATGCCGCGCCCCGAACTGATCTGGAAGCCCCCGTCGGAGCTCGGGTCCGGGAAGTCCTGCAGCCCGTGAGAACGCATGCATGCGGCGTACCTGAGGGCTTGGCTGTAACCCCCGCCGCCGATGGCGAAGCCCGACCCTCCCCCCGAGCTAGAGTTGAGGCTCGGCCCTCCGCCGCCTCCGCCTCTTCCCCCGCCCGCTCCCGTCCCTACCGGTGCGCTCGACCGGGCGCTGGTCGAGGTCTCGGCGTGGCTAAGGCTGGCAATGCTGTGGCGGGACGGGGTGCCGCCGCACCCGGCCAGGAGCAGGCCAATGAGGGCAGCCAGCCCCGTCAGCCCGACCCACGTGCTGCTCATGCGCTTATTGTGCGTCATTGGAGGTAACAACGCTTCAACACGCTCCATGGCCCTCGGGGCCCTCCGGAGGCGGTCACTTGGCCGAGGGGGGTAAGAGTCCTCCGCCCATGTAGTGCCGGCAGGCTTTCTGAGCAGCCTGGAACGCTGGCGAAGTGGGATCAACGCCGCTGCCAGACTTGAGCTGGAAGCCGACGCCCCCGCCATTCGCGGTCGGGTCCGGGAAGCCCAGCACGCCATGAGTGCGCATGCACTGGGCGAACTTGAGGGCTTGGGCGAGGGCCTTTTGGTGCTCTGCCGGTGTCATCTTGCCGCCGTCCGGGAGATAGCCCCGGCAGGATGCTTGCGCCTTCTTGAACTGAGGCGAGCTCGGGTTGATGCCGGTACTCGACCCGAACTGGATGACCCCTGAGGAGCTGGGGTCGGGGAAGTTGGGCACGCCGTGAGCACGCATGCAGGCGGAGTACTTAAGTGCCTTCGTGAAGTTGCCACCGAACCCCATGGCGATGCTCGTCCCGCCTCCACCGGGATCCCGGCCGTTGACGGTCGTCGCTACCGCCGGTGACGCGCTCCACACCAAGGCGAGCAGGGCTACTAGGGTTGATAGGGTACTTATGCGCTTGGTCATGAGCCAATCGTCGGACAGTACCGGTAACACGGTCTCAACAGGGACGGTTACGCCGCTGTTACCTGGTGCAGGGGCGGCGGCCACCAAAAGGCATCCGCTGCCCAGGCTCCTTCGGAGCCGCCTCAACCAGAGGGTTCTTCGGGTGTAGCTAACGCCGTTAACCTGGTGTTACCCCCCGTGGGGGACACTGGGGCGATAATAAGGAGACGACCGATGGCGCTGCGCATGAGACTTCGCTTGCCCCGCCGGACGGTGCGCCTCAGGTTGACGGCCCTCTATGGAGCGCTCTTCCTCCTGTCGGGGGCCGGCCTGCTCGCCATTACCTACGGTCTGGTAACGGGCCGGCCCATCCTGGGGTCGTTCGCGTTCCAACAAGCGAGCGGCGGCGCGGTGAGGGCGGTGGCAGTCCCACCCCGCCTCCTAGCAAGGGAAGTCACCGCATACGCATATTGCATGCGCTCCCACGGCATCCATGGCTACCCGCTGCCGAAAGTGACGAATGATGGCCGCGTCATCGATCTCCAGGTCACAAACCAGGTTGTCAAGCTGGCCGGCACGCGGGTGTTCGGGCCAGCCAACGAATTCTGCGCGCGCTCCATACGGAGCGTGGCCCCGGGGGTGATGCTGTCTCCGGTCATTGGAGCGATGCAAGCATCGGCGACGAGCGCCCATACGCCCGGAATATTGGACAAACAGGTGCCTGGTACGTTCCTGATGAAGGACGGCCATCTAACCCCCCTGACGGTTTCTGCAGAACTACCGACCCCACAAGAAAGGGCTGACTGGCTCGCGGTCGAGGGGTTCGCACTCGCCATCATGACGCTCGTCTCGATCGGCCTCGGGTGGTTGGTAGCCGGCCGGGTCCTTCGTCCCGTCAGGCTCATGACGATGAGCGCTCGCCACATCTCAGAAGAAAACCTAGATGCCCGCCTTGGCATCTCTGGGCCCGATGACGAGCTAAAAGAGCTCGGCGACACCTTCGACAACATGCTCGGCCGGCTCCAGGGGGCCTTCGAGTCGCAGCGGCGTTTCGTTGCCAACGCGTCCCACGAGCTGCGGACTCCCCTCGCGATGATGCGGACCTCGCTCGACGTCGCTCTCGGCAAGCCAAACCCTCCTCGCGACGTGACCGTCCTCGCCACCAAGCTCGAGGAAGGCCTCAACCAGGCGGAGAACCTGCTCGACAACCTGCTTGTGCTGGCCCGGTCGGAGCGGGCGGCCCTCGGCCCGCCCGAAGTCGTCTCGTTGCCGGCGCTCGCCGAGGCATCCGTCGAGGCCAACAACGCCGAAGTGGCCCGCCTTGGCCTTTCGGTCGAGATGGTGACATTGCCGGCCGAAGTCATGGGAAACGCGGTGCTACTGGCGCGCATGGTCGCCAACCTCGTCGCCAACGCGGTGCACCACAACGTCCCCGGCGGCATCGTCCACATATCGAGCGGGTCAGATGGCAAGTGGAGCCGCCTCGTCGTCGAGAACACCGGCCCAGTCCTCGTGCCGGAGCGGGTGGCACAGCTGGGTCAGCCATTTTACCGCCCGGGTGCCGAGAGGCTTCACAACGGTGATGGCTCCGGCCTCGGCCTGTCGATCGCCAAGGCAGTAGCAGCGGCTCACGGGGGCACCCTCACCCTCCACGCCCGGTCCGCAGGCGGCCTCCAGGTCGTGGTCGAGCTGCCGGCGAGGCCACCACGATGAGGGTGCTCGTAGTCGAAGACGTGCACCGGCTGGCAGACGACATAGCAGAGGGCCTCCGCGACCAAGGCATTGGGGCCGACGTTGCCTACGATGGCAGGGAGGCGGCCTACAAGCTCGACATCTACCGCTATGACGTCGTCGTGTTGGACAGGGACCTACCTATGATCCATGGCGACGTGCTCTGCGAGATGATCACCAAAAGGGACGACCCGGTGATGGTGCTCATGCTCACCGCATCTGGGGCCCCGGGGGAACGCGTCTCGGGCCTCGCCCTCGGTGCCGACGATTACCTCGCGAAGCCCTTCCACTTCCCAGAGCTAGTCCTCAGGCTGCGTGCCCTCGCCAGGAGGGCGCCGGCCCCAGAACCACGAATACTCCGTGCCGGGGGGATCGAGCTCGACCCGAGGTCCAGGACTGCCACTCGCGACGGCCAACTGCTCGACCTCTCGATAAAGGAAATGTCCGTGCTCGAGGCGCTCATGGAGGCTAGCCCGGCGTACTTGTCGGCCGAAGATCTATTGGAAAAAGTCTGGGACGAGATGGCCGACCCGTTTACTAAGACGGTGCAGGTGACCGTCGGCCGGCTGCGCCGCAAGCTCGGAGAGCCCCCTGTCATCGAGACGCTGCAACGCGCTGGCTACCGGATCCCTGAGAGGGCTCCCCATGAGGATGGGCGTGGCCGCCCGGAGACATACCTCCAGTGAGGTGCTGCCAGTGAGGTGCTGTCCACTTTGGAGTGCCCCGCCTACGTGCTATGGGATAGTTGCGTTGACCTACCCGCGTCGAGCGCTGCCCTCGGGGACCAGCACCTCACCTTGTGGCCGAGCCCCGCCTCGACGCGGGGCGGGGTGGTGGTACGGCACACCTCCGTAGCAAACGGGCAACGGTTTGAGAACACGCAACCGCGCTCGGGCGGTGCCCCGCCAAGGACGAGGGGAAGTTGGTCGCGGCGGCGCTGCTCGTTTCGAGCCGGGTCCGGCACGGGGACCGACTGGAGCAACAGCACCGTATATGGGTGGAGAGGATTCGCGATAAGTTGCTCGGTCGGGCCTTCCTCTACGACGACGCCATAGAGCATCACGATGATCCGTCCGGCCCTGGCAAAATACCGCACCACGCCGAAGTCGTGGCTTATGAACAAGTAAGCGAGCTCTCGGTGCTGCTTCAAAGACAGGAGCAGGTCAAGGACTGCAACCCGGACGGAGACATCCAGCATGCTCGTTGCCTCGTCCGCGACTACGAGCGAGGGCTCGAGACTGACCGCCCTCGCTATCGCGACGCGCTGGCGTTGCCCGCCGGAGAGCTGGTGTGGGTAGCGGTCGAGGAACTCTGGCGTGGCGTCGAGGCCCACGGCACCAAGTGCACGTGCCGCCGCAACACCGGCGTTGTGCCGGCGGGCAAGGCCGTGATGGACAAGCGCCGGTGCGATCGTGTCTCCGATCGTGACGGCGGGGTTCAGTGAGGCGTAGGGGTCCTGGTGGACAAGCTGCACCGACCGGCGGTAATGCTTCTTGTTGCGGCCTTGGAGCGACCGCAGTGGCTGGTCTTCGAACAGGATTTCCCCAGCGCTGGGGCTGTAAAGTCCCGCAACGAGCTTCCCGAGCGTCGTCTTCCCGCACCCCGATTCGCCCACCACGGCCACCACCTCGTTGGGAGCGATCAAAAGGCTCACGTCACGAAGGGCCGGGCGTGACGCCTCACCAGGCCTGTACCAGTGGCTGACTCTTCTCAGTTCCAGAAGGTTCATGTGCTTACTCGCCAGTCGACGCGGTTGACAACGTGGCATGCAACGGCGTGCCCGCTGGCGTCACATTGCAGCGCTGGTTCCACCTCGGAACATAGCGCCTCGGCCATTAGGCAGCGGGGAGCGAACCGGCACCCGGGTGGCAGGTGAGCGAGGTTGGGCACCTCCCCGGCGATAGCACGGATAGATAGGCCATCTTCTAGTACGCTGGGCACAGCCTCGATCAACGCAGTGACGTAGGGGTGCTTGCGCCCTCGGCCAAAAATCTCGCGGGTCCCGCCGGACTCCACTAGACGACCGGCGTACATAACCAGGGTGCGGTCCGCCACGTCGGCCACAACGGCCAAGTCGTGGGTGACAAAGATCATTGTGAGGCCCAGGCGCTGGTGCAACTGCCGGAGCAGGTCGATGACGAGCCGCTGGTTGAGCACGTCGAGCGCAGTCGTCGGCTCGTCAAGGACGAGGACTCGCGGTTTCAGCAACAGTGCAGTCACGATCGCGACACGCTGCTTCATCCCGCCAGAAAGCTCGCCTTCGTACGCTCCCCACACCCTCTGGACGGGCAATTGAACCAGGCCGAGCAGCTCCTCGAAATATGCCCTGCCGGCAGCCACTGACGGGAACGTCTCTGGGTGTGCCTTCAAAATGTGCTCGACCTGTCTGCCGATCGTGGCGACAGGGTTAAAGCCGCTCATCGCGGCCTGGAACACCATCCCGACCTGAGCGCCGCGCAACGCCCTCCACTCTCTTGGGCTCGTCGAGCTGTAGGTCTCCCCCTCCAGGCGAAGTTGTCCTGCGACCACCTGCCCGGGCGGGGGCACCAGGCCGACAAGAGCATGGGCAAGGGTCGATTTCCCGCAGCCCGATTCCCCAACCAGCGCGCAGATCTCGTTGGCCCTGACCTCGAAGCTGACCTCATCTACGGCGCGGACCCGGCTCGCGCCGCTTGGGAAGTCCACCGTCAGCCCAGTCACCTCAAGTAGAGGCCTAGTGGAGCCTTCGGGTATCACTGCGAGCGGAGCCTCGGGTTGAACAACGTGTCGAGAGCCCGCGCGAAAAAGACGAACGCCACCTGCAACACGACAATCGCTGCCATAGGCGAGAGCAGGTAGACGACGCTGCTCGAAGAGTAAAGTGCGCCCTCCGACATTGCCGAGTTGATCATTTCGCCCCAGTTGGTGCCCGTGATGGGCGCGACGCCGAGCAGGAAGAGGCCCACCTCTGCGTAGATAGCCCCGGTCACGTCGAGGAGGAAGTGGATCGCTACGTAGGGCCCGACGTTCGGCAGCAGCTGGCGCACGATGATCTGGCCGAGGGGGAGCCCCTGCACCCTTGCGGCCTCCACGAACTCGGCTTCCCTGAGGGAGAGAGCTTGCGAGCGCACCGCGCGGGCCAGGCCCGCCCACGCCGTGACGGAGAGCACGACGGCCAAGACGACCGGGCTCGTCGTGTGCACTATTGCGGCGATAACGATGATGAGCGGCAAGCCTGGGATCGTGAGGAAGATGTCCACGACCCTCATCAACGCCGCGTCCACCAACCCGCCAAGGTAGCCAGATAGCAGCCCTACGGCCACACCGATGAAGACCGTGATGCCGGCCGCCAGGACGCCGACCAGCATGACCGGCCGGGTCCCGACGACGATACTGGCGAAGACGTCGTGACCAAGCGGGTCGGTGCCGAGGGGATGCTGAAGGGAAGGGCCGAGATTGGCGTTGGCCGGGCTTTGCAGGCCACCAGGCGAGGCGAGGTACGGCCCGAGGACCGCGACGAGGAGGTACAAGACGACGACGAGACCGCCCGCGAGGGCCGCTTTGTCGGACCTGCAAATGCGCCACAGGTCCCGAAGGGCGCGTCGCATCAGGCCTCCACCCCGACCAGGCTTCCCGGTCCCTGGGCGCCCTTTCCTGGAACAGGAAGCGCGCCGGGTACGCTCGCGCGCCCTCCCCTCGGTCGGGCGATGCGGGGGTCGACCAACGGGTAGAAGAGGTCAACGAAGAGGTTGGCCAGCACCACCGCGACCGTGATCAACATGAAACATCCCATCATCACCGAGTAGTCCCGCGAGTTGACAGCTTGGATCAGGTAATAGCCGATGCCCGGGTACGAGAAATAGGTCTCTACGAAAACAGAGCCGCCTACCATGAACCCGAGCGACAGGGCGAGCATCGTCACCATGGGCAACATCGAGTTGCGACCAACGTAGGACCGCGTAACGCGCCAGTCGGAGAGGCCCCATGCCTTGGCCACCCGGACGTACTCGGCCTCGAGACAAGATACCGAACTGCCCTTCATGGCGAGCGCCCATCCGCCGAAGGAGGTGACGACATAAGCCGAGATCGGGAGCACCCCGTGGTACAAAACGCTCCCTATAAACGCGAGCGACCACCCTGGCCTGACATTGACCGAGTAGGCGCCAGAAACGGGGAAAAACCGGTGCATGTCAGCCAGCTCGTAGAGGAGGACGATCGCCACGAGGTAGTTGGGTACAGCGCTCGCAACCGAGGCGATGAAGCTAACCAACTGGCAGAGACGGCTCGTGCGGAACATTGCCATAGCAGCACCGAGGGCCGTCCCTAGAACGAAGCTGATCATGAGAGCCGTACCGACCAGGAAGATCGTCCAGGGCAGCGCGCCCAAGATGATGTGGGCGACGCTCTCGGAGGGGTTCAGCACGGAGCGCCCGAGATCGCCCCGCGCGACATTGCCTATATAACTCAGGTACTGGCGCCAGACCGGTGAGTGCGGCATGACGCCGTAGATCTCGCTGACTTGTTGCTGGATTTCTTGGGGCGTCATCCCCCCTTGTGAGCGCAGGCTCGCCTCGAGCGCGGATACGGCATTGCCTGGCATCAGGCGGACCATGAAAAACGAAATCGTCACGACCAAGTAGACGACGGCGGCAGCGCCCGCCAACCTTCTTGCTACGTAGGCAACCACTTTCTACGCGCGCCTTCCTTCTCTCCGCTCCCGGGGTCAATCCAGGGGGAGCACGAAGCATCGGTCGGACAGCTCGCCCAGCGCGTAGGCGGGGTACTGGCCAGCGAACATGCTCCGGCACCGCTCGCTCCACGCGAGTGCCTCCGGAGAACAGATCCTGTGATGTACCTGGAGGATCCCTCCTTCGAATATGCGGTACTCCGCCCACGACCCCGGGAAGTCCTTCACGCACGCCACCTCGACAAAGGGGGCGGGCCCGGCGGGTTCGAAGCGGCGCAATGCATTACGGTGCGTGTGCCCACAGAAATAGCCGACGAGCTTCGGCCTGCGCCGGAAGGCACCCATGAGCGCGAGGGAACTGTCGAGGTCGAGGGCGTTGGGCTTGGTGGCCCAGCGGAACGCGTCAGCCTGCCAGCAGGGGTGGTGGCCGAAGACCATTACGGGCCTGTCCGCACGTGACCCGAGCTCGTCAAGCCAACCAAGCTGGTCCTTGGTGAGGCACCCACCGCCCCCCTCTGGGACGGTGGTGTCCAAGATGGCGAGGACCGCTCCGGGCAAGGTCACCTCTTGGACCGGGGGGACCTCGAATGCCTTCCCCTCCGGGCGGTTGTCGTGGTTGCCGAGCGTAACGAAAAGGCTGTCCCCGAAAGTCGGCCGGTAGCACGCCTCGAAAAGGGCATACTGCTCACGTTGGCCCGTCGAGGTGAGGTCACCCTTGACCACGACGGCATCAGGGCCTATAGACGCTATCTCGGCGACGGCGCCGCGGTTCATCACTTCCGGGTACGGATCTTCGCCCGGCCCCACCGACAGTACAGGCCCGATGTCCAGCTCTGCTAGGCCGCACTCCTCCTCACCGAAGTGCGTGTCGTTGACCGTCGCCACGGTCGCCAGGCGCTCGCCGCCTGGAGGCGACAGCGTACGCCAGGACAACCCGCCGTAGGAGTACTCCGTTCCGGGCTTCAGGCCTTCATAGCGGCGCTGGCTACTTCCCACGAAGACGACGGCCTCCGAATCGGAGACTGACATCACCTCGGGAGCCACGGCGTCGGGCACTCTGGTCCCCCGCGAGCGCAACAACGCGTCGGCCATCGCTCCATTCACCTCGTCCGCAGGGTGCCGGGCCACTTAGGACCGCGGCCGCAGGTACCCCTCCGTGATCGCCAATACGAGCCCGGCGTCACGGTTGGCCGACATTATGTCCCAAAGCGGGCTCGTCTGCGCGGGCCAGTCGGAGAACTGCGAAGTGGAGTAGGAGAGCTGGTAGACCTTGGTCGCGTACCAGAGGTACGGTACCTGCTCGTTGACCAGGCGCGCCCAGTCCCACACCAACCGGTCCATGACCGGTCCCGGCGGGGTGACCACCTCTTCGCGGTCTATGGCCTGGGAGACATTGACCATGCCGAGACCCGGTACAGAGGAAGTGGGCCCGAACCCGAGGCCCTTATCGCCCGCATAGCTGCCGAGGGCAGGGAAGTTGTTGGTAGTACCGAGCTCTTGGTCGAAGACATACAGCGGGTTCACGCCGCCGGGTTCCTCGAAAGCCGCGCTGAAGTCGCCGTCTAGCTCATCGGCCTGCAGCGTCGCCTGCGCCACATCCTCCACCGAGGCCTTTATCCCGAACCCTCCAAGGGCCTCGGCCGCGACCGAGAAGGCCGTCTGGACGTCGGATGCCCCGGACTCGGCATCGAGGGTAAAGGTAAAGGGCTGGCCGTGCGCGGTAAGCCACTGCCCCCCCTTCTTGTGGAACCCGACCGACTCAAGCAGTGAGGCCGCTTTCGCCTCGTCGACCGGGTAGCGGTTGAGTTGCGCGACCTCTGCGGGGGTCAGGTACTCCGCCTGGAGGTACCCTGGAAGACCATCGGGGGTCGCCTCGGCCATGCCCGCTGCGTCGCGCTCCGTGCCGTAGGTGTCCGCCGCCATAGTGGCCCGAGGTATTACATATGCGAGGGCCTGGCGGACCTGCACCTGGTTGAAGGGGTACCTCTGGTTGTTGAAAGCCATGACGAGGCCCGAAGTCGGGTGCGCGAACATCTCCGAGCCTGGTGTTGCCGTCCAGCGCCGGAGCAGGGGCGCGGGGAGCTCAACGCTCGTGAACTGCAACACGCCCGAAGTGAGGAGCGGGTAGACGGCCTGGTTGGCCTCGTCGTAGTAGTCAACGCCAGCCACGTGGACCTTGGACGCGTCGTAGTAGCCATCCCACTTCACCAACTGCGCTTCAGAAGACGTAATGTTGCTGAGCTCGAAGGGCCCGTCACCGACGACGTCGGTAACATCGTAGCTCGCGAGGCCCTTGAAGTCGGCGGCAATCGCCTTCTCCTGTGGCATCTTCGAAGCGGCCGCCGCGTTTACGGCTGCCGTGGCGTAATAAGCAACCTCGTCGGCCTTGAGTGACGGCGTGACAAACCGCCCGTATACGCTTGACGGGACCACATAGAGCTCCGTGAAAATGGCGTCTTCAGCCAGCACTGGAGATTCTTTTGCCCGCACCGTGAACACCACCTCACTCGAGTTGGGCATGCTCACGTTTGAAATATCGTCCCAAAACGTGCTGTCGTTAGTGCCGTCAAGAAGGGCCGTATCGTAGACGTCGGTGCTAGTCACCGGGCGGCCGTCTTGCCAGTTGACTCCGCGACGGATGTGGACGGCTAGCTGCTGGCCCTCTACCGACCAGGAGCTGGCGAGCACGGGCGTGAAATTACTCAGGCTCGGGTAGTCCTCCACCGCCAGTGGGAGCAGGGCCCAATTTTTCATGAGGCCGAGAGCGTTAGGGTTGAACTCGTTGTAGGAGTAAGTGCCGAAACTGCAGCACGCGGATACCGTGAGGTAACCTCCTTGGCTGGCCTGCTGGGGACGCGCGTACCCGTATGCAAGCGGCACGCTGCCAAAGGTCACAGCGAATAGCGCCGCTGTCGCAGGAAACGCGCACTTTATTGCGCACCGCGCGCGCGTACGTGATAAAAGACGGGGCACCTGAATTTCTCCTCCTACCTGTTCGCCTGTCGAAAGCGACCTTAGCGCTGGCGAGCCTAACTTGAGGTAAAATGTTGGCTAATTAGACGAGACGCCGCGGCGCGTTCTTACAATGCGGCCAAAAGATCTCACCATGTGCTGACCGACGGGTTCGCCGGTGCCAAGAGGCACGGCGCTGCCCTCGAGCGCCCGAGAACGACCCGGCCTCCTCCGTTGAGCAACGGGCGACCAGGGCTCCACTGCCACCTCGGCCGGACAGCGGCTATCACGCAAATGAGCTGCCCCGCAGCGGCGGGAACGGGCATGGCCGGGGGGCCTTGCCTTCCATCTGGCCCGACAGCTCGTAGGTGACCCACTTGCGCCAAGCCTCCACCTCGCGCCCAGGCGGCTCGGTCAACAGGTACCCTGCACGGGCAGCCTTGGCCGCGCCGACGAGAAGGCGCTCGCACCGCCTCAACGCCGCGAGCATGGCGGCGTCCACAACGATGTCAATGTCGACAAGGTGGGCGCCCGTTTGCGATGCCTCCCAGATGGCACGCCGAGCCGGCTCACGGAACCCGCCCAAGTAGGCCTTCACCTCAGCGCCGAGTGCTGCCAGGTGTTGGACCTGACCTCCCGTGCGCGCCGCCAGCGGGTTTCCTCGCCGCCCGGTGCCCTCGGTCCCCACTGCCGAGGCAAGCGGCTCGCGGCGCCCCAACATCGTGATCTGGAGCTCCCGGAACAGGTCGTCGAAGTGGTCTTCGGAGGCCTTTAGGAGCCGGAGCGGGACGGCAACGAGATAGATCGGCTTAAGCGTGCCGACCGGCACTACATCTCGGACCTGGGCTCGGCCGAAGCCGTCGTCCCGCCCGCTCGGAGTCCCCTGCCCAGCCGTCATCTCTGCAAGATCACATACCCAAAAGCCGGGCCATCGACCCATGATGTCGCGTGACGGCCACAAAAGGCACGGCAGCCACCCTGGCCTCGAGGTCCGGCGGGCGCAAGCAATGCAGCCAGGGGGTGAGCAGGGAGTACGCTATCGGCGTGACTTTGACCGAGGCGCGCCAGGCGCCCGAGAGGTGGAAAGCCGAGTGGGCCGAGCTCTACTCCGAGGTCATCACGACGGGCCTGTGCACGGGTTGCGCTTCATGCATCATCGCCTGCCCTCACGACGTGCTCGGCTACAAGACCGAAGAGGGCGCGTACAAGCCCTTCCACCTCGAAGATGAACTAGGCCCGGGCGGTTGTTCGCACGGCTTGCGCGGCTGCACAAGCTGCACGCGTGCCTGCCCCCGCTTTAGGAACTGGGAGACAGAAGCCGACAACTTCCTTTTCGGGCGCCCGAGGAAACCAGAAGAGCAGCCCGGCATGGAGAGGTCAGTACTGCTTGCGCGCTCCACAGACCCAGAGCTGCTGGCGGCGGGACAGGACGGCGGCGTGGTGTCGGCCATCTTGATCTGGTGCCTTGAGCACGACCGCATCGATGCCGCGCTCGTGTCGAGCTTGGAGGGCGACGGGACGAGCTGGAGGGCCGTCCCTGCAGTCGCCCGCACCCGCGCCGACGTCGTCGCAACAGCTGGGAGCCGCTACACCTATTCCGCCAACACCCTCGCCTACCCAGAAGCCGTCGCCGGCGGGGCCGAGCGGCTGGCCCTCGTAGGCATGGGTTGCCAGGCATCGGCACCGGTCGTCATGAAAGCCCGCAAAGCGGGCAAGGTGGGCCGGCGCCTCGGGCTCTCGATCGGGCTCATGTGTTCCAAGACCTTCGACGACTCGATCTTCGAAGAGTTTTTCGAGGCCCATTACGGTATCCGCCGCCAGGACATCGCGAAGGTAAACATCAAGGGCGTGTTCCAGGTCTGGTTGCGCGACGGCTCTTACCGCGAGGTACCCCTGAAAGAGGGCCACGCCTGGACCCGCGAGGGTTGTAAGTCCTGCCCAGACTTCGCGGCCGAGCATGCTGACATCTCAACTGGGGGCATAGGCGAGCTCTCGGGCTGGACGCTCACGGTCACCCGCAGCCAGCAGGGCCAAGAGCTGATCGACGAGATGGTCGCTGGCGGTGCCCTCGAAGCCCGTCCTGGCGAGGACGACCCGAAGGCACTCGACCTGATGCGGAGGCTGTCGACTGTTTCGCGCCGGCGCTGGCCCGATTTCGCGCCAAGTGGACCGCGCCTCGGTGTGCCACCCCGCAAAGCCTGATAGGTTAACGGCCCGCCATGGGATCATTGATCAAAAAGCGTCGCAAGCGGATGCGCAAGAAGAAGCACAAGAAGATGTTGAAGGCCACTCGCTGGCAGAGGCGGGCCGGCAAGTAAGCGAGCGGCGCGCACGATTACGGGCGAGCCACCCTCACCACGATCCGCCCGTCGCCAGGCCATTCGCCCGGCACCCACCAAGTCGACCCGCTCCCGGCGAGGACCGGCTGCAGGCCCGTGGCGTTGCCCAGACGGTCTCGCCACTCTGCCAGGCGAGGCTCGACTCGAAGGGCCGCCGGCTCTAGGTCGTTCGGGCCATCCCAGCCGCCCCGCGCAGGCCGGAGCTCGTCCCAGGCTGCATAAGCCTGAGCCGTGGAGACCCCGAAGGGGGGTACCAGCAACGTGTAGCTCCTGCCTTCCACCTCGTCGAACGGCAGCGGCAATAGCTGCTCCCCTGCCCCTTGGACCCTCGCTCGGCCGCCGCCGGCCAGGCAGAAGGGCACGTCAGAGCCAAGCCTCGATGCGAGCTCGAGCGCTAGGCCGGCGGGAAGAGGCGAGCCACCTCCGCAACTCGGAGAACCACTCTCGCCGGTACCGCTGCACTGGTTGGCATCCCCGAGGCTCGCCCAGCGCAGCACGGCGGCTGCATCCGCGGAACCACCTCCCAGGCCGGCGCCTGCGGGGACCCTCTTTACCAACCGCACCTTGGCTCGCGCCCCGGCCAGTTGGAGCGCCCGAGCAACCAGGTTTGTCCCGTCGGCAGGGACATGCCCGTGGCCACCGAGGCTCGCGCCCCCGTCGACTACCTCCAAGCCGTCCCCCGGGCAGAACTCCAGCGTGTCGGCCAAGTCCACATTGACCATTTCGGCGTCCAGGAGGTGGTAGCCGTCTGCACGCACCCCGACGACGCGAAGGGACAAGGTGAGCTTGGCGAGCGCTCGCAGCTGGCACCCGCTCGTCACGACGCTGCCGCCTCGGCCCGAGCGAGCCCGGCGCCAGAGGGCCCGGCGCCAGAGGGCCCGGCGCCAGAGGGCCCGGCGCCAGGGGGCCCGCTCAGGGCCACGCCCGCCCGCCACGCAGCGCCAGCCAGCCTCCCCCAATCGGCAACCGAGAGCTGCTCGGCACGCGCCTCAGGGGCAACGCCCGCCTCGTGCCACACCCCTTCAGGCAGCCCGAGGCCGGCAAGCGCCCGGCGCAGCATCTTGCGCCGCTGAGCGAACCCGGCCCTGACCAGCCAGAAAAAGTAGCTGGTGGGCACCTCGCCGGGGTCGACCGCGGGGGCGGGACGGCGCACCAGCCTGATCAGCGCAGAGCCCACTTTGGGCCTCGGCAAGAACACCGAGGCGGGCACCGGCCCCACGAGCTCCGCTTCTGCCCAGTAGGCCACCTTCACTGAAACAGCCCCGTAAGCGGGCCCACCCGGCCGAGCAGCGAGCCGCTCGGCCACTTCGCGTTGGACCATCACAAGCATCCTCTCCACCTGGTGGACGCCGTCTAGGAGGTCGGCGACGAGCGGCGTCGCAATGTTGTAGGGGAGGTTGGCGACGAGTACCCATGGCCCTTCGCGCCCAAGCAGGCGCTCCCAGTCGAGGTGCATGGCGTCGGCCTCCACTACCCTCACGTTGCGTTCGGGCGCCCGCTCGGCGAGGACATCCCGGAGGGCTCCCAGGAGGGCCCTGTCGCGCTCTATGGCCGTGACCTCCGCTCCGGTCCCGGCGAGCGCCAGGGTGAGCGAACCCAGGCCGGCACCGATCTCGACCACGCGGTCGCCGGGACCGACGCCGGCCAGGCGTGCCACGCGGCGCACCGTGTTGGGGTCCACGACGAAGTTCTGCCCGAGCGCTCGGCTCGGCGTGACATGGTGCTCCCGCAGCAGCCGGCTCACCTCGGAAGCGGACAGGGTCACCGGGCGCAGGGCCCCGAACGGCGGTGCCCTGAGCTCGGGTGGCCCAAGGAGAAGACTTCCTCGGCCGCGGCCCAGGAGGCATCCTCGACCTCCTCGACTGCGACGCCCTTCGCGCCAGCCACCGCCGCCCCCACGAGAGGGACGAACTTCGGTGCGTTGGGCTTACCGCGGTGCGGCACTGGGGCGAGGTAAGGCGAATCTGTCTCCACCAGGAGCCGATCGAGAGGGCAGAGGGAGGCAGCTTCTCGGATCTCGCCGGCGTTTTTGAACGTGACGATCCCGCTGAAGGAGAGCCATGCCCCTACGTCGAGCGCCCTCCGCGCCTCGGTGGGGCCACCGCTGAAGCAGTGAAAGATCGTATGCTCGGGCGGGCCGGCACTGGCCAGGATGTCGAAGGTGTCGTCCCAGGCCTCGCGCGTGTGTATTACGAGGGCGAGACCGTGCCTGCACGCCAGGGCGACCTGGGCCGCGAAGGCTTCGCGCTGGGCAGGCCTCGGGGAAAGGTCGTAGTGGTAGTCGAGCCCGCACTCGCCGATGCCAACCAGCTTCGGCTGGCCGGCCACGAGCCGCTCCACGGTCTCCACGCCGGCGGACGCGTCGTGGGGATGGAGGCCGGCGGTCGCCCACACGCCTTCATTGGCTTCGGCAAGTGCGAGGGCCGCCTCGGACTGCGCTGCGTCGGTCCCCACCGTCACGAGGCGGGTCACGCCGGCGGCTCTCGCCTCTTCAATTGCTCTCCTGGCTCGCGCGCCGAGGTCGCCGAGCCCAGGCTCATGCCCTAGGCGAGGGTCCATGGCCCGGCCGGGAGCCATCGAGCCTCCTGGCCCCTCCCACTGGAGGTGGCAGTGGCTGTCGCACCACATTGTCGCCGTGGCCTCGTAGTTCAGTCGCGCCGGCGGGGGAAGAGCGGCTCGCCCCTCACCACGGGCAACCCCCCGGGGTAGCCGCCCCAGAGGGCCGCTTCGGGAAGACGGGCTTTAGAAATCGGCTGCAAAAGACCGATCCGCCGCCAGATCTCACCCGAAGCGCGGGTGAGTGCCGGGCTGGCCAGAACAGCGACGATCCGCAGCACCTCAAGCGCGTCCCCGAGCACTGCGTCGACTTCCGGCCCGGGCTCGGCCTTCCAGGGCTCCGCCTCTTCTAGGGCCGCGTTGGCCGCCCGCACCAGGCGCCAGGCCGCCTCCAGTGCCTCATTGGGGGCAATGCGTCCCCAGGCGGCCGCGACCGCCTCATAAACCTCGGCGGCGAGTGGTGCGAGGGGGCTGTCCTCACGCGGCGCCGGCCCAACTCCTCCACATTTCTGCGCCACGACCGCGCCCACCCTCGCCAAAAGATTACCGAGGTTATTTGCCAGGTCAGCGTTGTAACGAGCGGTCATGCCTTCGTAGGAGAACTCGCCGTCTGGACCGAAGCTCTGGTCGCGCAGGAAATGGTAGCGGTAGCCATCGACGCCGAAGTCGGCCACGAGGTCGGCCGGCGCTATCTGGTTGAACGCAGTCTTGGACATCTTTTCACCGCGGACAAGCAAGTACCCGTGGACAGACAGGCTATGTGGGGGCTCGATACCGGCGGCCATACATAGTGCCGGCCAGTACACGCAGTGGAAACGGAGTATGTCCTTTCCAAGCAAGTGGTGGACAACCGGCCACCACTTGGCGAAGGCCGCGCCATCTGAACCGTAACCGGCGACGGTCGCATAATTGATGAGCGCGTCGTACCACACATAAAAGACATGGCGGTCGTCCCAGGGCACGCGAACACCCCAGTCAAGGGCGCTGCGAGTTATCGAAATGTCCTGCAACCCGCCCTTTATTATCCCGAGCGCCTCGTTGCGCCGGCTCTCCGGCACGACGGCGTCTGGGTGGTCCGAGTACCACTCCACCAACTGGTCAGTGAAGGCCGAAAGCCGGAAGAAGTAGTTCTCTTCCGACATGAGCTCGATCGGGCGCTTGTGCACCGGGCAGAGGCCGTCCACCAGGTCCGCCTCTGTGTAATAGGCCTCGCAGTCAACGCAGTAGAGGCCTTCGTAGGTGCCGGAGTAGATCCAGCCGTTGTCGTAGGCCGCCTGCATGAGGGCCTGGACGGCACGGTGGTGGCGGGGCTCGGTCGTGCGGATGTAGTCGTCATTTGAGATGTCGAGCAGTTCCCAGGCTTCCCGGAACCGGGCGCTGTAGCGGTCAGCCTGCTCCTTTGGAGTAAGGCCGTTGGCCTCGGCTGCCCGCTGCACCTTGAGGCCGTGCTCGTCGGTCCCGGTGACAAAGAGCACCTCGTCGCCGACCAGGCGGTGCCATCTGGCGACTGCGTCGGCGGTGACTGTCGTATAGGCGTGGCCGATGTGGGGCGCGTCGTTTACGTAGTAGATCGGCGTCGTCACGTAGAAGCGGGCCACCGCACAAGGCTACATGGGCGCTGCGCAGGGCGGGCCCACAATGACCACGTGCTCGCCCCGTGGCTGGGCGCGCTTGGCGCGCTCAGCCGCCTCGCCCACCGGCCCCCGCCAGACCTCCTCATGGACCTTGGTGAGCTCGCGACAGACTGCCACCGGCCTTTCCGGCCCGCAGGCGCCGGCCGGCTCGCCGAGGAGCCGCGCGACGCGATGAGGGGCCTCGAAGACGATTACCGTCCGGTCGGGCTCGGCGGCTATGGCTGCCAGTCGTTCGGCGCGCCGGCCGGCCTTCACGGGCAGGAACCCCTCGAAGCACCAACGCTCGGTTGCGAGGCCAGAGACAACGAGCGCGGCGAGGAGTGCCGAGGGCCCCGGTACAGGCTCGACGGGGATGCCCTCCCCGATGGCGGCTCGGACGAGACGGCCACCCGGGTCGCTTACGAGCGGCGTGCCGGCGTCGCTCACAAGTGCGATGGTGACGCCCGCGTGGAGGCGCTCGAGCGCTGCGGGCGTCGTGGCGGCCTCGCTAAAGCGGTGGTGGGCAACGAGGCGGGGGCCCGAGACCCCGAGGTGGGACAGGAGCTTGCGGGTACGCCGGGTGTCCTCGCAGTAGATGTAACCGGCGGAGGCGAGGGCGGAGCCGGCCCTCGGGGACAGGTCGCCGAGGTTGCCGATCGGAGTGGCTACGACGACGAGCCGGCCGGCGTCCTCGGGTACCTCAGACGTTGAAGCGGATCTCGAGGACATCGCCGTCGGCGACCTCGTAGTCCTTGCCCTCGACCCGCAGCTTGCCAGCGTCCCTGGCATGGGACCACGAGCCCAGCTCGAGCAGCTCGTCCCAATGGACGACCTCGGCACGGATGAAACCCCGCTGGAGGTCGGAGTGGATTACGCCCGCGCACTCCGGCGCCTTGGCCCCAGCGCGGAAGGTCCAGGCGCGGCTCTCCTTGTCCCCCGTGGTGAAAAAGGTGCGGCGGCCGAGCAGGCGGAAGGCGGCCTGCGCGACGCGGGCCAGGGCGCCCTCCCCGAGACCGAGACCCTCCATGAGCTCCGCCCGCTCGGCCTCCGGCAGCTCCGCCGCCTCGGCTTCGAGCTTCACGCTCACACCGAGCACTTGCGCAGCGCTGCCGAGCTCGTCGGCGACAGGCTTTATGACTGCCTCAGCTTCTGCGCCCGAAGCGGCATCTTCCCCGAGGTTGACCACCGCGAGCACCGGTTTTGTGGTCAAGAGGAAAAATGACTTCACCTCGGCGAGATCCTCGGCCGAGAGGCCCGCGCGGTAAAGGGGGGTGCCAGCCGAGAGGGCCTCGTGGGCGCGTTCGAGGGCGGCGATCTGAGGGGCCTGGGACTTGTCTGCCTTCGCGGCCTTGCGCCTCCGTTCGAGCTGGGTCTCGGCACTTTGCAGGTCGGCGAGGACCAGTTCGAGCTCGAGGACTCCGAGGTCGGCGACCGGGTCGGCCTCCCCGGGGACGTTCGGGTCCTCGAAGGCGCGGAGAACGAGGCAGATGGCGTCCGCCTCCCGGATCCCGCCGAGAAAGCGGTTCCCGAGCCCTTCCCCCGTCGAGGAACCGGCGACGAGGCCGGCTATGTCCACTAGCTGGACTCCGGCGTGGACCACCTTCCTCGACTTGCTCATCTCGGCGAGTGCCATTAGGCGGTGGTCAGGCACCTGAGCTATGCCAACCGAGGTCTCGGTGGTCGAGAAGGGATGGCTGGCCACGAGGGCATGGCCGCCCGTCAGGGCGTTGAAGAGGCTCGACTTTCCCGAATTGGGCAGGCCCACGAGCCCGATGAGTTCCACATGCCCGAGGCTAGCGCCGGTTCCAGGGCGCACCGTCGCCGAGCGCGGTCATGGCCTGGGCGGGAGACGCCGGTCCCTTGGGGTACGCTCGAAGCGGTGGTTAGGGGCTAGAGATGCTGGACCATTTGTTCCTCGACACGGTAAGCGTCCTCCGGGCTGCGCTCGAGGAGAGCCTTTTGGAGCGCGGGCAGGACGAGGACAGGCTCGTCTACGACCTCTACACCGGCGAGCTCATGTGGGAGACATCGGTCAACCTGCCCGGCGACGGCGAGCCCCCGAAGCTAAGCGCGAGCATCTCGCTCGACTGGCAGACCTGGAGCCAGTCGGCTTGGCGGAGCCTCACGATGGGTGAAGACGTAGAGGAGATGCCCGAGATCGGCATCGAGGTCATCTTCCGGGCCCAGAGGCTGGCAGCACGTCCGGCTCTCGCCGACCTGCTCGCCGTCCTGCCGGAGGAGAGCATCGAGGTGGGGGGCGACCGTCTGGCCCGCTCTGGCCCAGTCGTCGAAGAAGCCTTTGACGAGGACGCGCCAACGCCTGAGGTGGCCGTCGAGGTCGTCTACGAGGGTGCCTACCGCTTGCCGGCTCCCGCAAACAGGGACACCTCAGGGCTCGGGCCCGTGGTGCTACCCGCATGGCCGGGCCAGAGGGTTGTGGGAGGCGACGCCTTGAGCGCCCGTTCCGGCGCCACCCGCCAGCTGCCCTCCGCTACGGAGGCCACGCTCAACGCTCTTGGGACTTGGGTGGCCTCGACCCTTGTCCGCCTCGCCGACCTCGACCTCGAGTACCTGCCCCCGCCCGAAGACCCTGAGGCCTAGCCGGAGGCACAAAAGGCTCTCCTGGTCCCAGGCTCGCTGTGCCCGCGGCTCCCGCCGCTTGGGCCGTCGCCGAACTCGGGACCAGGAAAGCGCCCGCCGCCACCAAGGCAACCTCCAGGTATCGCAACCCTACGACGCAGCGCTATACGCTTCCGGGCCGGCCCATCAAGCCGGCACCTGGCACCACCGGCCTGGCCTGGGGCCCTTTCGGGGCGCTCGCGACCTACGGCAATAGTTAGTACGATGACACCTAGGATTACACATACACCTGCGGATGTCAAGGGCCTCTCGCCGGTCCTCCAATCCAAAGCCTGACGGAAGTCCTACGCGCGGGTTGCGGTTGGTTGCGATGCAGTAAACGACCGGGACCATGTCGGCCACGACCACGAGCAACTTCGGGACCTGTGTGGCCAAGTAGCGCTGGGGCTACTGGCCTTCACCCTCAACTCCGCCCCGTTTCTCGGGGTTTTCGATGAGCGCCTCGAGCCTCACCCGCAATTCGGGCGAGGCGGCCACCTGGTCCACAAACCCAGCCAGAGCCGGCTCCCCGTAGCGTTCGACCAGTCCGGCCGCGGTGGCGGCGCCTTGGCGGTAGGCGAAGTCCTCCTCGCCGCAGGTGACGCTGAAGTGGTAGGCATTGCCCCGCCGGCGGCGGCGAAGCAGCTTCTTTTTGGTGAGGTTGGACATGACCGTCAAGATCGTGTTGTAGTCCAGGGGCTTCTGCCGGCTCTCGTTGACGCGCAACGTAACCTGAGCGACCGTCTTCAGGCCCTCCCTCCACACGATGCGCATAACTTCAGCTTCGAGTGGTCCTAGGTTGACCGCGGTCGGCTCAGTAGTGCTAGGCATGTCCAGGCCAGGGTACACCAGCGAGGACACCAAGAAGCCCAACTCCTCAGCCCAACTGAGGCAACCGCTGGGCCCTAAGGACTGTACGAAAGAGATCTCCCTTCGCCGCAAGGCGTTCCAACACGTTCCGCATTGTGAACATTTCGGGCCTGAGCGCGGGATCGTCCAGCTCAGACCAATCAATCGGCGCTGAAACCGGTGCACCGGCCGCGGCACGCGGGCTATATGGCGCAACCAGGGTCTTGTTGAGCGCGTTTTGCGTGTAGTCGAGGCGAGCCAGCCCGCTCCTCTCCCCCACCTGCCACTTCCAGCTCAAAAGTTGAGGGACGACATTGCCAATCGCGCGGGACAGCGCTTCGGCCCAAGCGCGGGTCTCGGAAAAAGATGGCCCGGGCGCGACAGGCACCCATATGTGGGCTCCTCGCTTTCCGGTCAACTTGGGCTGCGCCAAGACCCCCAGGTGCTCGAGCGCTGCCCGGTGAAGCCGCGCGAGTTCCAACAAGTCCTCCCAGCTCGTCTTGTCTCCCGGGTCGATGTCCAAGAGCACGTAGGTGGGAAGGTCCGGATGCTCTACCTTTGAGGTCCAGGCGTGCCATTCGAGGGCGCCGAAGTTCGCCGCCCATACCAACGCCGCCGGCTCGTCCACGACCAGGTAGGTGGTCGTCTGAGCAGCACCCGCTTCCGGGTTGTCCCAGCGCGGGACCCAGCCGGGGGCGTGAGAGGGGAGCTGTTTTTGCCAGAAACCCTGGGTGTCGGCGCCACCAGGGAAGCGGTGCATGTTGAGGGCCCTCCCTACCAGGTAGGGCATGGCGACCGGAGCGATCTGAGCCGCGTAGCGCAAAAGGTCGCGCTTGGTGAGTGGCTCTTCGCCCGGCCTTCCAGGGAACAACACCTTGTTGAGGTTCGTGACGCGCAGCTCGCGGCCGAAGACGAGCCACGACCCCGCCGTGCCGATGGCGTCGAGCGCGGCGAGCTCGTCGGCAGTCGGCCCACTCGCTTGTGCGGGCGCGGGTGCCGCGCCTCGCGCGGCCCTCAGGTCGACGGCCGCCTCCGCCGGCGGCAGCGAGGACCTCCAAAGGCGGTCCGGTGCCGCCTTGACTTCGTCGTTGGTGCGCCCCGAGAGCACCGAACGGGGGTAGTCCTCGGGATCCCAACCCGGTGCCGCGTACTCATCGTGCTTGTGCAGCAAGAGCCACTGCTCCTTGCCTGCCGCGTCGACCCGGGTCCGGACCAGTAAAAAGCGGCCCTGCAACTTGTAGCCATGGAGGTCGAAGTGGAGCTCACCCGCGCGTACTGCGCCCACGGGGTCAAAAGAGCTGTCCGGCTCACCTAGTTCCCACGTCCCCTCGTCCCAAACTATGACGTCGCCGCCGCCGTACTCGCCCTTGGGTATCACCCCTTCGAAATCGAAGTACTCGAGCGGGTGGTCCTCCACGTGGAACGCGGCCCGTCGCACGTTCGGGTCGAGGGTCGGCCCTTTGGGCACTGCCCAGCTCGCGAGCACCCCGTCCATTTCGAGGCGCAGGTCGTAGTGCAACCGCCGAGCCCGGTGGCGTTGGACGACGAAGCGCAGGCCTGGCACGGGAGCGCGCTCGCCTTCCTCCCCGGCCGCCACCGGCTCTCGTCCCGGCTGCGCCCGCTCGCCGGCGGGCTCCGGGGTCCTGGTGAAGTCCCGCTTGGCTCGGTAAGTCGCGAGCGGACCAGGGCCCTCAGCGTCTGTCTGCGAGGCTGGCACCTCTCAAGTCAACCGCTCCCCGAGCCCGTCGTGACGAGATCCAAGCATGTGGAACCAATGAACGGCACCCCAAGAGACCGCCTGCGCCGGCGGCCAGGCATCTGGGAGAAAACTGGCCCTTTCCAGCCAAAGGAAACCGAGCAGATGCGCGGCCGGCGCCAGCACGGTGTCCAAGCCGGCGCAGCTCACGAGGTTGTCCAGGCAGCCGCTTTACCCTAGGGTGGCGAGCGTGAACGAGCGCCTCTCCTACCGCCTCCCGAGGCACGTCCTGCCTCAGCACTACACGGTCCTCTTGGAGCCCGACTTCGCGCAAGCGGCCTTCACCGGGGAGGTTACCGTAGACCTAGACGTCCGGCGTGCCACTTCGGAGCTCGTGCTCAACGCCGCTGACCTGCAAATAAGCGAGGCACGCCTGCAGGTAGCGGGGGGCGCCAGCGGCCCCCTCGGCGCCACGGTCTCTTACCTGCCAGACGAGGAGCAGGTCACCCTCAGCCTCGACCAGGAAGTCGCCCCGGGGACGGCGCAGCTTTATATGCGCTTTTCGGGGAAACTCAATGATCTCCTTCGTGGCTTCTATAGGAGCAAGTTCAAGGGGCCAGACGGCAAAGAATCGTGGGTCGCAGTTACCCAGTTCGAGTCGACCGACGCCCGGCGGGCCTTCCCGTGCTGGGACGAGCCAGACATGAAGGCCACGTTCTCGATCTCGGTCGTGGCCGACGAGGGCCTCACCGTGCTCTCCAACGCGCGGGAGCTCTCGAGCGAGGCGGTCGGTAACGCCAAGCGACGGACCCGTTTCGCCGACACCGTCAAGATGTCCACTTACCTCGTGGCCGTTGCGATCGGCCCGTTCGAGCTGACAGGCCCCGAGCTGGTCGGCGATGTGCCGGTCCGAATTGCCTACGTCCCGGGCCGCGGAGGGCTCGCGGGCCTTGCCAAGCGGGCGTCCGCGCACGCCCTTTCGTTCCTCTGCGATTACTTCCAGATGCCCTACCCCGCCGACAAGCTCGACCACGTCGGTATCCCTGATTTCGCGGCCGGAGCAATGGAGAACCTCGGCCTCGTTACATATAGGGAGACCGCACTCCTCGTCCCCGACGAGAGCGCGCAGGTCGAAAAACAGCGGGTTGTACAGGTCATGTCGCACGAGACCGCCCACATGTGGTTCGGCGACCTCGTGACGATGCGCTGGTGGGAGGGGATCTGGTTAAACGAGGCTTTCGCCACTTTCATGGAGTTGCTCACCACCGACCACTTCGAGCCCCGCTGGGAAGTGTGGACCAACTTCGGTGTTGAAAGGCTCGCGGCACTCGCAACGGACAGCTTGCGGGCCACGCGCCCGATCGAGTACCCGGTCGGGCGCCCCGAAGAGGCGGACGACATGTTCGACACGATTACTTACGACAAGGGCTGTTCGGTGCTCCGGATGATCGAGCGCTACCTGGGCGAGGAGACCTTCCGCCGTGGCTTGCACAGCTACCTCGACCGCCACCAGTTTGCCAACACCAGCACCACCGACCTCTGGGATGCCCTCGAAGAAGCCTCTGGGGAGCCGGTAAAGGCGACCATGGGGTCATGGGTCAACCAGGCTGGTCACCCGGTAGTTTCGGTCGGGCGCGCGGGCCCAGACGAGATAGTGCTCTCCCAGCGAAGGTTCCTCCTGGACGCAGGCAAGGACGCTGGAGACGAGGAGGGCAGCCCTCTTTGGGTCGTCCCGGTCGCGCTCCGCTACGGGACGCCAGCAGGTGAGAAACGCCAGCAACTCCTCCTCGACCAGGCTGAGGCGCACGTGGCGCTCGAAGGCGAACCCGACTGGGTGCTCTTGAACGCTGGAGCCTGGGGCGTCTACCGCAGCAACTACAGCGACGACTTGAGGGAGCGGCTCTTCGCCAATCTCGGGGCCCTCGACAACAGGGAGCGCCTGAGCCTCGCTGGCGATACCTGGTCTGCAACCCTCGCCGGGATCGTCCCCCTCCAGGCCTCCCTGGCTCTCTGGCAGCACCTGCGCTCAGACAAGGACCCCGATGTGTGGTGGTCGCTCCAAAGCGGCCTTGGGCTTCTTGACCTCATCTCCCCCGAGCACGTCCGGCCCCAGGTCCACGGCCTCGCCCGTTCGCTCGGCACGCCCCTGTTCGAAAAAATGGGCTGGGAGCCAGAGCAGGCAGGGGAGACCCCGCGCCTGGCCCGCCTCCGTGCGCGGCTCGTCGCTTTGCTCGGGACGCTCGGCCACGACCCGGCAGTGCGCGAAGAGGCCAGCAGGCGCTTGGGGGCAGCAGGCGCCGGCCAGACGGCTCTCCCGCCTGACCTCGCAACGGCCGTGGCCCAGGTAGTCGCTGCTGGTGGTTCCGAGGCCGAGTGGGAGCTGCTCTACTCGCGCTACAAGGCCGCGAACACACCTCAGGACGAGATCCGCTACCTCCAGGCCCTGGCCGGTTTCGCCGACGAGCCACTGCTCGGGCGCTCGCTCCAGCTCGCCTTCTCAGACGAGGTACGCACTCAGGACGCCCCGTTCCTCGTAATGGGCGTGCTCGGCCGTAGGGAGGGCTGCGGGCTCGCCTGGGAGGCACTCGAGTCCCACTGGGACGAAGTGCTCTCCCGATGGCCAAAGACGGCGATGGCGCGGGTCCTCGAAGCCCTGCCCGCGCTAGCCTCCGGCGGCGAAGACAGCGTCCGACGGGCAACATCCTGGCTCGACGCCCACCCAGTACCACGGGGCGGGCTCAGGGTCGCGCAGTCACGCGAGCGCATGGAGGTCAACCTCGCTTTTGCCAAAAATGCGGCGCCCTTACTGGAGACGGCGGTCACCTCGGCGCTTTCAGCGCTGGCAGAGGAGGCGCGCTCAGCCGGCGGAGCGCGCTGAGGCACGGGCGTCCCTCTGGGCGGGCAACCTGGTCTGGAGGTGAGGTCCGCAGGGCCAGCGCCTCATACCGCGATGCCTCGACTCCAAGTGCCGCGAGCACCGGTGGCGCAAGTTACGGTCCCGCGATGGGCACCCGCGGCCGGGCGCCCGTTTTCGCGGCGCGCGTGGCCGATCGAGGTGTTCGCCGTCGACGACAACTCCGTGCAGCTCGCCTGGCGGGGCTCCCCCCGGGCTGGCTTACGCATCGAGGTCGGGGGCGGCGTGGCCCACCCCGTGGCGTCTCCCCAGGCCGAGCTTGTCGTTTCCGTGTACAGGTGGAGAGGTGCGCCGCCAGCAAGTGGCGGCGACCACTACGAGCAGCCCGGTTCAGGGCCTGGGACCGGCGTGGAGCGCCCGGAGGTGAGGGGAAAGGGAGGCCCGGGCGCAGATGTGCGAGCTCGAAGAGATCTGGCCGGCCTGTTGCACCTGAGCGGCACCAGGGTGCTCGACCCGGCCTGGCCATCCGGCCCGGGGTCGGTAGTGATCGAAGGCCTCTCGCCCGCTACGACATATGACATCGTGGCGAGCGCCGACGGCTTGCCGAAGTTCCTCGCGGGGCGGGTCACTACCGTCCAGCCACCTGAAGGCCGGCTCCTTGCCCAGCTGGCGGCCGTCACCGACATCCACATCGGTGAGAAGCACTTCGGCATCTGGGGCCGGATATGGGACCAGGCGGCGCTCCGGCCAGGTTCCAGCCCGTACCCGGTGCGCGCCCTCACGGCGGCGCTTGCCGAAGCCGCGGCATGGGGAGCCGACCTCATCGTGGCCAAGGGTGACCTCACGCGGATCGCTACGTCCGGCGAACTGAGCACGGCCGGCCGCATACTCGCCAGTAGCCCGGTACCGGTCGAGGCGGTGCTCGGCAACCACGACAATGCCCTCAACGTGGACATGCGGGCAGTGCTCCAGGCGAGCGGCATCCGGCTCTCGTGGGGCCCGAGGGCGCTCGACCTCCCCGGGCTTCGTGTTGTGCTCGTCAACACAGTCCACGCGGACCCCCGTTACCACAGCGGCCACCTACCCCCCGCCGCCGGGCTAGAGGTGGCCGAGCTGGCCGGCGAAGCTCCCACCCCGGCGATGGTCGTGCTCCACCACCCTCCCGAAATGCACCGCTACCCGACCGTCTACCCGCCCGGTATACCCTTCGCCGAGAGCACGGCGCTGCTCGAAGCCCTCGCCGCCCGGAAACCAGACTCTCTACTTTCTTGCGGCCACCGCCACCGCAACCGCCGCTACAGCCATGGCCCGCTCGTGATCGCAGAGACGGGTTCCACCAAGGACTACCCGGGGGTGTGGGCCGGCTACAAGGTGTACGAGACGGGGCTGCTCCAAGTCGTCCGCAGGACCAGCCGGCCGGACGTGATCAACTGGACAGAGACGACCCGACGCGCCATGAACGGCCAGTGGGGCCGCTGGTCGCCCGGTCGCTTGGGAGACCGTTGCTTCGGCGTCACCTGGCAGTAGCGCTCGCGGAACTGAGCCGGCACGCCACGCATCGCTGCCCGTACCTTAAGCCACCCTGAAGGATGACCTTTGGGGCCCCCACCCGGGGACGTTGGGCCCTAACGGAACACCGCGCTTTTCCTGAACACTTTCCTTTAGAGAACCCGAAGAGGGAAAAAGGAAAGGAACACAAGATGCGCAGGAAAAGCTTCGACATCCTGGTGAGCGCCGGCGGCGCAATGCTAGCCCTCGTGCTCGTCGTGGCTGGTGCCGTCGCTATGTGGGGTTACAGCTATGCTAGCTCGACCGTGCGTAGCCAGCTCGCCGAGCAGGAAATCACGTTCCCCTCGAAGGCCGCCTTCGCCCACGCCAAGGCCGGCACCGAGATCACGCCAAGCATGATCCCCTCTGTCTCCCAGTACGCCGGCCAGAAGCTCCTGACCGGTGCTCAGGCTGAGGTCTTCGCGAACGACTTCATCAAGGTGCACCTCTCCGAGATGCCCTACCACGGCGTCTATGCGCTCGTCTCCAACGCCGCCCGTGCCGCAAAACCGGGCAGCGCCCAGGCGACCAAGCTCGCCTCGCTCGAGCAGACAGTCTTCCAGGGCACGACGCTACGGGGCATGCTCCTCAATGCCTACGGTTGGTGGGAAGTTGGCCAAGTCGCCTTGATCGGTGGCATCGTGGCCTTCTGCCTGGCAGGCATCACCCTGCTGCTGTCGGGTCTCGGCCTCTGGCACTCGAGGCGGGTCCCCGTTGAAGCCGAGATACCGGATCTCCACACGACCACCGCCGTCCCCAGCAGCTCCCAAGGCGTGGCGGTGAGCGCCGGCTAATTCCCCTGCACCAGTTCCCCCTGCGCAAAGCGGCCGGACAAGGCCTCCTCGGAGGCCCCCGGCCGCTTTTTCGTCCAGATGTGGCTCGCCCAGATGTGGCTCGTCCAGATGTGGCTCGCCCTGGGAGCGACAAGAGCGGCGAAGCGTCAGTCCTCGCCGGAGAACCGTTCCCAAGCCGATTGGCGGGTCATACCGAGCGCGTCGCCTATACGCGCCCAGCTGACTCCCCTTGCCCTCAGCGCTTTGACGTGCAGCGCGACACCGCGGTCCACATTGTCGTGAGCAGCGTGAGCCTTGACCATCTCGTCAAGCAACTCTTCGTCCGACAGGCTGTCCCAGGCTTTCAGCATTGGCGGGGGGTCCCCACGGCTCGCCGCCGGCGCGTCGGCGTCTCCAGGCTCTTTCGCGTCGAGCTCTTCGGCAATGATCTGGTTGCAGAGGTCCACGCATTCATTGCAGATGTAAACGCCGGGCCCTGCGACCAAGCGAAGGACCTCGTGCTGGTCCTTGCCACAGAACGAACACCCCAAGCCATCCTCGATTGCGCTACGTGCCACGCGTCTCCTCCTCGTCACCACAGGTGTCAGGATAAGCCTGACTCATAGTCAGGATAAGCCTGACGCGCGACGATGTCAACCCACCGAGTGGTTGGCCCGCTAGAAGCCGGGGTCAATCCCCGTGGTCGTCGTCTTCCTCCGGCTCGTCACGCTCGACCCGCGCGGTGACGTCGTTCGGGACAACGTTCATCTTCGGCTCGAAGCGTTGCCTCTCGATGTCCTCGCCCGCTGCTGGTGGGCGATAGGCGGTCTCGTTGAGCTGCTCGCGGCACTCGCTGCAAGGACCGTAGAAACGCTCCGCTACCTCCTTGTCACAGCGTGGGCAGCTAAAGCGGTAGAGGCCGTTAGATGGCTCGAGCGCAGGGGCTTGCACGACGTCAGGATAGCTCGGGCCTGGCAGCAGGCCTTCACCCAGGCAGGCCAGCGAGCACTGCGGCTAGCCTTCCTACGGCCCGATTTGGTCAGCACTATCCAGCCCAGCCCCATTTGGTCCAGCCCCATTTGGTCCAGCCCCATTTGGTCCAGCAAACGCACAGGAGGCAAAGAGATTGACCAGGACAGAAGGACGCACCCCCAATGCTCCAAAACCTGCCGGCCCCTATTCTCAGCTCGCAAGGATCGGCGCGATCGTAGCCGTGGCCGGTCAGGTCGGCATAGATCCTGCCACTGGCTCGCTCGCCTCAGATGACGTCTCGGCGCAGACCGCTCAGGCCTTCCGCAATGTAGCCGCAGCCCTCTCGTCCTCAGGCTGTGGCCTCGACGACGTCCTCCGAGTTGACGTTTTCCTTGCTTGCATGGACGACTTCCAAGCGATGAACGAGGCGTACGAGCATGTGTTCTCGCCGCCCTACCCGGCCCGCACGACAGTGGGGGTGTCGCTTGCACCTCGGGTCAAAGTCGAAATAACGGTGCTCGCCGTGGCGCCAGGCCCGGAATAGGCCTGACGTGCGGCCCCGAGATCAGGGCGTCGGTTTAGGCGCGACCTGACCGTCCGGCGCCTCAGCTATGGCGGCGAGACGGGCGAGCGAAGCCTCGAGCTTGTCGGCAGTGGTGGCTCTGGCTCGAGCGAAGCGTTTTTCGTCGACCAGCTCGGTCCAGTCGTAGGTGTGGGTGACCAAGGTCCGTGACGACCCGAGCGGCTCGAGCTCCCAAGCCCAGAGGTGACCGGGGGGAGCTTGACCCGGCTCGGAAGGCTTCCAGGCGATCCGCCTGCCCTCGGCAAAGTCGACCACGTGGTTGTCCCGGGTGCCACCACTGGTAAGCCTCATTTGGAACACGTCGCCTTTAGACCGGACGCGCTGCCCTGCAGCTGCCTCGCTCAGGTTATCGTTGCCGTCCCAGCGCGGTTGGTTGGCCGGCTCGGCGATCAGCTCAAAGATCCGCTCGGGGCTGGCAGCGATCTCGCGGCTGGCACTGACCCTGCGGGGCGGTCCCTCGTGGCTAGTCACCTGGACAGCCAAGCACAGCACGGCCGGGCCGTTCCAATCCTCCGTGCCTCCCGTAGCGGTTGAGGAAGGGCCCCTACTGCGCAGGTGCGTACGTGCCGACATCCCTACTATGCACAGCTCCGTGACCGACCCGGGCCCAAGTTCCCGACAGGCAGGCGCGGTCCACTTGCGCTTCGAGCGAGGCCACAAGGCCCGCTCGTTGGCCTGGCTGGAAGGGTCACTGGTGGACCTGGCCGGGGGGCACGCAACTGTGGGCTTGGACGGCTCCACCATGCCGGCTACCCGCGACTGGGGCTTCGATTTCGACAGGGCCCTCGTCGCACCGAGCGGGCTCCGGGTGCTCTACAGCTCGCTCGGCACCAAGGCCCTAGTCACCAACGCGCACTACCCCGTCCGTGAGCTGAACCGCAGCTACTACAAGGCCAACGCCTTCGAGTACCCGATCGCCGTCACCGAGCTGCCCGGAGGCCAAGAGGCGCTCGCCCACTGCCCAGAGGGCTACTACCGCATAGCCCTGGAGACCCTCGCCCGGGGTGAACCCCTGTGCGCGGCCTCTTCGCGCGCCGCCGACGTCTTCCACTCGCGTCTTTGCTTCAGTCCCGGCGGGCGGTACTTGCTCTCGGCCGGATGGGTGGGGAGCCCTGTGGGGGTCGCCATGGTCTTCGACACCTCCAACGCGCTGGAGGACAGCTCCCACCTGGACGGCCCGGGGCTGCTACCCAGGTCGGCGATTGGCGGCTCGGTGGAAGCCGCCTGCTGGCTCGGCCCCGACCTGCTCGCCGTGAGCATGAGCCCGGGACGGCCAGTCCACGAGGAGGGGGTCCTTTCGCCCGGGCAACTTGGGCTCTGGTCGTTTGACGAGGGCGCCTGGGTCTCCGTGGCGCGTCTCGAGCAGCGAACGGGCACCATGCACGCCATGCGCTCCCAGCTGCTCTGCCTGTTCTCACACCCGCGCCTAGTCGACGCTGCCAGCGGAAGGACCCTGCAGGAATGGAAGGACATCGACAGTGGCACCCAAGATGGCAGCGTGATCTGGCAGCTCCGGGAGCCTCCCCCGCCGGTCGCCGTAGACTCCGATCACAGGCGTTTCGCAATCGCCCGTGGCGATACCGTCGCAGTGGTCGAGGTTGATTGAGCGAGCCCATGTAGGCACCGGTAGGAGCCGCACCGCCAGGAGCCGCCGCTAGCTGAGCAGGTTGAGCCCCCGAACGCCCACAAGAAGGGTATAAACCGAGGTGGTGGCCGTGATGAAGAGCTGGTTTCGCCGGTCGCCGCCAAAGGTCACGTTGGCCACGACCTCGGGTACGCGCAGCTTGCCGATAAGGGTCCCGTCAGGGTCGTAGCAGTGGACGCCGTCGGCCGCCGACGTCCAAATCCGCCCTTCATCGTCGGCACGGAACCCATCAAAAGCGCCGGCAGTGCAGGTGGCAAAGACGTCGCCGCCGGCGAGGTCCCCGCCGGGACCGACGGCAAACGAGCGCATATGCCGGCGAGCGGTGTCTGAGATGTAGAGCGTCTTTTCGTCGGGCGAGAAGCAGAGCCCGTTGGGCTGGTCGAAGTCGTCGGCCTGCACGGTCATGGCGCCCGTCGCGGGGTCGAGGCGGTAGACGTTGTTGGTCTCCGTCTCGCTCGGCGACCGGTCCCCCTCATAGTGGTTGCGGATACCGTAGGTAGGGTCGGAGAACCAGATCGACCCGTCGGCGGCGACCACCACGTCGTTCGGGCTGTTCAGGCGCCGGCCTTCGAAGTGGTCGGCGAGGACAGTCACCGAACCGTCGTGCTCGGTGCGCGTGACCCGCCGGTGCTTCTGCTCGCAGGTGACGAGGCGACCCAGCCGGTCGAGAGTGTTGCCATTGGAAAACCCAGAGGGGGAACGGAAAACACCGACGGCACCAGTCGTCTCATCCCAGCGGAGGAGCCTGTTGCCGGGCACGTCGCTCCATACGAGGTAGCGCCCTGCCGGCACCCATGCCGGCCCCTCCGCCCAGCGGTTGCCAGTATGTAGGCATTGGAGCGAGCGGTCCCCGACGCACGGCCTGAAGCGCTCGTCTAGGACCTCCCACTCCGTTGCGACCAACCGCGGCTCGTCGAGGATCATGGCGAGACATTAGTGGCCGGGCGCCTTCGAGGTGGCACCTGCATGTCCCCGTGGCCCAGTGAGGCGTCACGCCCACTCGCTAAGGTCGAGCCGTGCCCAACGGAGACAACACCGCCAACGGCAGCTATACCGCTGACAACTTCCGGGTCCTGGAAGGACTGGAGCCCGTCCGGCTCCGACCCGGTATGTACATCGGCTCGACCACGTCGAGGGGCCTCCACCACTTGATCTGGGAGATCGTCGACAACGCGGTCGACGAAGCGCTCGCCGGGTACTGCAAGTCCATCACCGTCGAGCTGCTCGCCGGCAATGTGGTCCAGGTGACAGACGACGGTCGCGGTATCCCAGTCGGTACCCACAAGCAAACCGGCCTCCCCGCCATTGACATCGTCTTCACCAAGCTCCACGGCGGGGCCAAGTTCGGTGACGGCGGGTACAAGGTCACCGGAGGCCTCCACGGTGTCGGCGCCGCTGTGACCAACGCCCTCTCCGCCTGGCTCGAAGCAGAGGTAGCCCGTGATGGCTACCTCTGGACGGTGCGTTACGAAAAGGGGCTCCCCGTCAAGGCGCTCACCAGGGGCCGGGCCCTGGGCAAGGGGGCAAAGACCGGGACGACGGTGCGCTTTATGTTCGACCAATCCGTGTTCGAGCCGGACGCCCGGTACTCCTACACGACCGTGGAAGCTCGCCTCAGGGAGAAGAGCTTCTTGGTGAAAGGGCTCAGTTTCGTCCTCCGGTGGCCAGGCCACCCAGAAAAGGTGTTTGTCTCACGCAACGGCATAGCGGACTACGTGCGCGAGATCGACGCGAACGCAGAGCGCGCGCCGGTGCACCGCGACGTCGTCTACCTGTCTTCGGACGACGCTCCCGGACAGGAGCGCACCGGACAGGAGCGCACCGGACAGGAGCGCAATAGCGCCGCAATTTCGGTCGAGGTCGCCCTCCAGTGGACGGCGTGGAACGGCAAGACCGACGAGGCCGAGCGCGCTCATTCCTTCGCGAACGTCATCTCGACCGTGGACGGTGGCACGCACGTCGAAGGCCTGAGGGCAGCCCTTACGAGCGTCATGAACCGCTTTGCCTACGAAGCAGGGCGCTTGAAACAAGACAAGAAGGAGTCGTTCCACCCCAAAGACATCTGGGAGGGCCTGACCGCGGCAGTATCGGTCAAGCTGGCGGACCCCCAGTTCGAAGGTCAGACCAAAAACAAGCTCAACAACTCCGAGGCCAAAGGCGCGGTGCAGACCTTCGTTTACGCGGCGCTTTCGGAGTGGCTGCGCGACAAGCGCCACAAGTCCGACGCCGAGGCGATCCTCGCCCGCTGTTCGGAAGCAAGGGACTCACGCCTCGCCCGAGGCCGCGCAGACACCAAGCGCAAGCGCGGCGTCTTCGACGAGTCGCCCCTGCCCGGCAAACTCGACGACTGCTTGGAGTCGCGACCAGTAGAAGAGCGTGAGCTTTACATAGTCGAGGGTGACTCTGCGCTTGGGACGGCGGCCAATGCCAGGGACAAGCACTTCCAAGCGGTCCTCCCGATCCGAGGGAAGATCCTAAACGTCCTCGGCGCTTCCAACGACCGCATCTGGCGGAACACCGAGATCGAGAGCATCCTCATTGCCATGGGCGGCAGGAAAGAGGCCGCCGGCAAAAGGGTCGTGGCCTCGCTAGAGCAGAAAGACCGCCGCTATGCAAAGGTAGTGATCCTCACGGACGCCGATACAGATGGTGCCCACATCGGCAACTTGCTCCTGGGCATGCTTTTCGAGCTCTTCCCCTCGCTCGTATCCGAGGGCCGGGTCTTCTTGGCCCGACCTCCCCTCTTCAAGATCAACCTCGATGCCAAAGGCGAGAAGTTCGTGTACGCCTACGACGAGGCCGAGCGGTCACAGCTCCTGCGTCGTCACAACCGCAAGGGCGACGACGTCAGCCGGTTCAAGGGCCTCGGCGAGATGCCGTGGGAGCACCTGAGGGCGACCTGCTTCGACCCCTCTACCCGGAAACTGCAGCAAGTGACCATGGAAGATGTCCCCGAGTCCATGGAAACGCTCAGCTTGATCATGGGCAACGGCCCCGTGGCGGCGGCCAAGCGTAGAAACTGGCTAGAAGAGGTCGGCCTCGAGGTGCTGGCGTGAGCACTACCGACGACGGGCCCGGTCCTTTCGACGTCCCCGATGAAGCCACTGGGCAGGGACCGGGAGAAGACGAGGAACTAGAAGCCCTCTTTTTCCCTTGGAGCGGGGAGCAGGTTGACTACTCCGACGCGATGCTCGCCAGGGGCCGGGCCTACGGGAGCTACGTCAATACCAACCGGGCTCTCCCAGACGTCCGAGACGGCCTCAAGCCCGTGCAAAGACGGATCATCGTGGCCATGGACGACCTCGGGTTGCGCTCCGACCGAAAGTACTCCAAGTCGGCCAAGACCGTTGGGATGGTGATCGGCACCTACCACCCGCACGGCGACGTGGCGGTCTACGACGCAATGGTCCGGATGGCCCAGCCCTGGCAGTCCAG
Source organism: Actinomycetes bacterium (assembly GCA_021787035.1). Classification (GTDB taxonomy): domain Bacteria; phylum Actinomycetota; class Acidimicrobiia; order Acidimicrobiales; family Palsa-688; genus JAJZYO01. The sequence continues at coordinate 48,338 of JAJYMM010000062.1, read as the reverse complement.
CTTGCCCCTGATAGACGGCCAAGGCAACTGGGGCAACCTCCACAACGAGGCTCCGGCTGCCGCTCAGCGCTATACGGAGTGCCGCCTCTCACCCGCGGCCAGCGAGTTCCTCGTCGACCTGAGGCCAGAGGTCGTGGCGCACGAGCCCAACTTCGACGAAACCAAGCAGGTGCCTACGGTCCTGCCCGTCACCTTCCCCAACCTGCTCGTCAATGGCTCGATGGGTGTGGGTTGGGCGATGGCCTGCTCGATACCTCCCCACAACCTCGCCGAAGTGGTCAATGCGGCGCTCCTTGTCCTAGACGACCCGGACGTCGCGACCCTGAAGCTCCTGAAGGTCATGCCCGGACCGGACCTCCCTGGTGGTGGCATCGTCGTCAACCCCGAAAACCTGGCCGACATCTATGAGACCGGCCGGGGCACGGTGGTCGTCCAAGGCCGCATTGAGCAGCTGCCGGGCGAGCCCGTCTTGAAAATCAGCGAGCTCCCTTACCAGGTCTCGGCCAAGTCGATCGTCGAGCAGGCGGTGGAGGGGGCCAAGGCGGGAAAGGTCACTGAAATCTTCACCGCCGAGCTACCGAAAAACCTGACGGATGCCAACGGTGTCGACGTCCAGGTGAAGGTAAAGCGCGGCGGCTCCCCCGAACGGTTGATGCACGAACTGGCCGAGCACACCAAGCTCAGGGACACCCTGGCGTTCAATTTCACCGTGCTAGTGGACAACGTACCCAAGACCCTGTCGCTTCGCGAGATCCTCCAGCACTTCATAGAGTTCCGCAAGGAGGTGGTCACTAGGCGCCTCCAACACGAGCGCGACGTACTGGAACGCCGGCTCCACCTCCTTCTCGCCGAGAAGGCGGCGGCGGATGTCATCGACAAGGTCGTGGCCATCATCCGTGGGGCCAGAGACGACGAGGACTCCAAGGCCAAGCTCATGGCCCAGCTCAAGTACGTGCCCCACGGCGCGTCCCGCGCCATACCGATCGACGAGGTGCAGGCCCAGCACATCTTGGACATGGCCTTGAAGCGTATAAACGCCCTTAACCAGTTCCGCATCGACGAGGAGATCACCCAAAAGGGCGCTCGGGTCGATGAGATAGGCGCCCTACTTGCCTCCCCTGACGGGGTGACGGGCATCATCCGTGAAGAGCTGAAGGACGTCCGGAAGCGCTTCGGGCGCCCTAGGCGGACGATCATCTCCGCCGAGGCGACTACCGAGGTCGCGGAGCTGGCAACTTCAAATGGGCGGGCCAAAAAGGTCGTCCTGGCGAGCGCCCCGGCCGAGGACGTCTGGGCTTTCGTCTCTTCGGACGGGTCGGTCCTCGTCTCCCCACGTGGGAGCAAGGTCACTTCCCCAGCACCGATGCGCCTTGCTAACGGGGCCAGCCTCGTCGCCGTGGTGGCGACCCGTTCGGACCAACGTGCGCTCCTTTTTACAGAGCAAGGTCAAGCCGTGCGCGTGAGCCTATCGGACAACGCCCAAGCCAAGGGCGGTCCAGGCAAATCCGTGGTCGCCTTGGCTAAAGACGACAGCATAGTGAGCGCCTTCAGCGGGCGAGACGCCCCTTACTACTTGCTCGTCTCCGCTCGAGGCCAGCTAAAGCGGCTTCCCTCGAAGACCATCGCGAACGCAAGCGCCACCGGCACGCTCTGCTGCAAGGTCCCACCCGACGACCGCATCGTCGCTGTCGTACCCCACGACGAAGACGACGAGATCCTCCTCGCCAAGGCCCGCGGCCAGGTGCTCCGCCTAGAGACCGGAGCGAGGCTCCGTCCCGTGCCCACCGCAGCAGCCGGCATGGTTGCCGGCATAAAGGTCGACACGGGAGACCGGGTGGTCTTCGCGGCCAAGGCAGAGGGGTCGTCGCTCCTCACCTTGCACGTCACGGGCATGGCGCTTTGCGTCCCCCTGGAGGAGTACCCGCTGAAGGGCCGGGCGACAGCTGGCGTCCAGTCAGCTCTCATCGACCGACCCGCCAAGGGCCCCGCCGGCGAGGTGGCAATGGTGGCCTGTCAGAGCCCCCCTCTGGAGCTCTGGCTCTTCACCGACCGAGGCGGCATGTACCGCGCCACCGAAACGGACAACCCGCTGGTCCGCCGGGCCACTAATTCCCGCTCGTTCCTACCCCTAGGCCCCGGCGAGCAACCACGTGGCCGCGTGTCCTGGCCTGTCCCCTAGCCAAACCCCTTTGGGGCGTCTCCCTTACACGTTTTCGTAATGGTTCGGCGCCACAGCCTCCCCGCGGGCGAGCCACAGCCGGTGCCCGACGTTGCGCTCCGGCCACACCCTGACCTCTGCCGGCAAGTACCTCATCGTGTAACCAAGACGTCTGCGCTCACTACGGTTTGCCTCGGCCCCATGCTTTATCCTCCCATCGTGGAGCGAGCACTCGCCCCGCCGAAGCTCCAAAGCAACCGCCTCGCTCAGGTCGATATCCACGATCTCCGACTGGAACGTGTTTGTCATACCATCGACGTCCTCGTAGGTTGAAAAGCCGCCTTCTAGGTGCGAGCCAGGGATGACCTGCATGCAACCATTGGAACGGTCTACGTCGTCCAGCGCGAGCCACACCGTGATGATGCGGTCGTAACGGTCGAGCCTTCCACTCCAATAAGACGAATCTTCGTGCCAGGGGGTCGCTCGCCCGACTAAGGGGTCCTTGCAAATGAAGTGGCTAGACCAAAGGACGATGTTAGGTCCGACAATGCACTCGACCAGGTCCAACAGAGACGGCGCCAGCAAGTATTCCAAGAGCCGGCGATCTTCAAAGTGGGGCGTATCGAACTCGTCGCCCCGCTTCTCGCTTTGCGCGGCACGGTGCTCATTGAAGATCGACTCGAGCCGGTCCAATTGCCCTTGGTCGAACAACTGGCGCCGGTTTATCAAATACCCGCGCTCATCGAACTTATTGAGCTCCTCCGTGCCGAGCGGGAGGCCCTTGCTTTCAGCAGTCACTTACTCCCTCCTTGGTGGTCAATGCGTACCCAGCGGGAACGAGGTGAGCCAGGCTCGCGTGTTAGCCTCATTGTCAGTCGCCAGGGTATCTGGGTTGCGGCCCCTTACGACGCCCATAAAGTAACCAAGCAGCTGGAAGGGCAGCGTCAGGAGAACCGGTGCAACATATTCGTCGATCTCGCCTTCGAGGCGCCAAGCCTCATCGGCAAGACTAGCCAGGCCGGCCTCAGCGCCGTACTCGACCGCGAGCGTCGGTGCCCCCGCCGCCCTCGCGGCGCGGAGCACGTCTGCCACCCGTGCGTTCGCTGCACCTTGCGCAGCGATCGCCACGACCAAGCGGTCGGGCGACAGAAGGGACAAGGCACCGTGGTGGAAGTCGCCCGTCCGGTAGGCCTTACCCACTGTACCCGTCTGCTCCTCGATCTTGAGCGTGCCCTCACGGGCGCTGAAGTAGTTGGGGCCCGACCCGACGAGGAACACGGATTCGATAGCCGCCGTCCTCTCAGCAAAACCCTGCACGCTGCCGGCCATCTCATCCAAGAACCACCGTCCCGCAGTCGGCAGCGCTCGCAGAGAACGGTCAAGGCGAACGACATCGGTCTCGGGCGCTGCGAGCTTGCGCGCCAGCATGGTTTGGACAAGCAATCTCGTGCTGACCACTGATATACACGGCCCGCAACCCTGCCGCGTCAGGTATACGACCGCCTCGTCGCACTCGTCAAGAAGCGGGCTGGCATCAGTGTTCGTCAGCGCCAAGGTAAATAGCCCCCTTTCTCTGGCAGCGCGCACAGCGGCCAGCGTTTCCACGCTCCCCCCGGTGCCCGAGTGCGCCACAACCACGCTCCGCCTAGGGTCAAGGTCGGGGAAGTACTGCGCCAGCTCGTAGGCCTCGACTGCGTCTGCGCGCATGGACGTGTAGTGGGAGAAAGTAGATGCCCCGTGCATCGCCGTAAAGAACGCCGACCCACAGCCCGTGAACACAACATGGTGCACGTCCCTGGCCGACAAAGCTTCGGCCACCCGCTCCACATCATCATCGAGTGTGTCAAGGATCTCCTGCCATTGAGCTGGCTCCTTGTCAATCTCATCAAAGACAAGGAAAGGGTGGGCGCTGCGCACCTCCTCGGCTTCCCTGATTATGTACCACAAGGGGGTCCGGCGTGTCTCTTCGACCAACCAAGAAGGGACCGCGCCGTCCGGCGAGGACATCTTCGCCCCCGGGTGGCGGTCCATCAGCTGCTGGGCCCAACGCGGCACCGTTGACATGATCCTAAACCTCCTGTAAGTGTGAGACATCTTGATCGAGGCCCGAGAGGACATCGATCCCATGAGGGCTACTCGCCCAGACCGCGGACAGAGCCGTGCAGGCGACCCGGTTGCCAAGGGCCGCCGCTCGCAAAAGATCAAGGCCGTTCACAAGCCCGTGGAGGAGCCCCGCATTGAATGCGTCCCCAGCTCCCACCGTGGTAGAACTCACGCGGGGCAGCGGCGACGACGGAAGGAGCGCTGGGCGCCCTGCGGCCGCCGTCGACACCACTGCGCCACGTTCGCCGAGCTTCACGACCAGATGTGAAAACCCGCACTCATGTGCCTTGTCGAGGCCATCTCGGAGCTCGCGACACCCCGTCAAGTCCGCCAGTTCGAATGAGTTCAACGTCAAGTACACGCCCGGCCCCCTCAACGACGCAAGGTCCCTGAGAGCGGGGCGCCCGACGAGCGCTGGCCCAGGGTCGATCAGCACGGGCACGCTTGCCTCGAGCACCGCTCGGTACCACCCTTCGATGTCGGAGGGCTTCGGGAAGGGGCACGCGGCAATGGCAACGAACTTCGTGCCAGGGCCCACCGAGGGAGAGCCATAGTCCGGCTCTCCTGGGTAGAAAAACGACACCCGGTTGCCATCCGCCTGGGTAGCGACGAAGTTGGAGGAGCTTTCACACTCGCCACTGCTCACGACCTCGACGCCGTCACGCTCTAGTTCGGAGCGCAGCAGCCGGCCCCACACATCGGTGCCAAGGCGAGTAAATAGCTGCACGCTCGTGCCCAACCTCGCCAGTAAGCCTGCGGCGCGCCCGGCATTGCCTCCTACGTTGAAGCGCACGGCGTGCTCGGTGACCACAAGGCTCGCTGGACCGAACTCGGGGGCACTTCCTTGTGGGAAGTGCCCCACCTCGGTGAAAAGGTCTGCCACGGTGTTGCCCACCAGCACGACCTGGGGCGTCATTCCTTTACCCCCCCTGACGCGACCCGCACGAAGTAGCGCTGCGCTAACGCGAACATGAGCACTGAAGGCACCGACACCAGGACCGACGAGGCAAGGATCGCCCCCCAATCGGTAGTAAAAGCGCCCTCGAAGGCATACAGGCCCACGTTGACCGTGAAGTCGGCAGAATTCGTTATGAGCGAGGACGCGAGGAGGTAGTCCTGCCAGGCGTTCACAAACACAAACACCGCGCTCGCCGCGACGGCCGGCATGACCAGCGGTCGCAGGATGTACCAAAATGTCTGGAACCGAGAGCACCCGTCGATATTCGCGGCGTCATCGAGGGCACGCGGCAAATTGTCAAAGAAGTTCCTCATCAACAGGATCGCGAGCGCCATATTGACCGCCGCATATGCAACCCCGAGCGCAACCAAGTCGTTGAAGGCGTGCGCCAAGGACCACACCCTGTACAGAGGTATCACCAAGGCCGTTGCGGGGAGCAGTTGGGTGATCAATACCCCATAGAAGAGCACGGACCGACCCCTAAAGCGAAGCCGGGAATAGCCGTATGCCGCCATGCAGGCTACCGGGATGCTGACCGCGAGCGCGGAGGCACACGCGATGAGGCTGTTTAGGAACTCGCGAGGTATGGCCGTGTGGAGCAGCACGTAGCGGTAATTGGACAAACTCGGGCGAAACAAGGACAGGACCGGGGCGAAAACGTCACTGCCATGGAAGGACTCTAGGATCGTCCAGAGGAAAGGTACCAACATAAAGACGATGGCGAGGGCCCCAACGACGTTTAGCCCCACGTGCTTCAACCTCCGCGTCACGTCGCTTCCCTCCTCCCCAGAGCTGGCACGGCGAGGACCAACACGATGAGAAGAAGGATGACCGACAGGGCTGATGCCTCGCTCAGGTCAAAGGAACTGAAGGCCGTGTTGTAGATCCAGATCGGCAACGTCATCGTGGCATTGATCGGGCCGCCCTGGGTCATGAGATAGATACCGTCGAAGTAGTTGGCGGTCCATATGAGCCCTAGGATCAAGGTGACAGTAAGGACGTTGGCGATATAGGGAAGCTCTATAGACACCAACACGCGCAGCCGCCTCGCCCCGTCGACCTGAGCGGCTTCCAACAGCTCGCGCGGTATCGACTGTAGCCCTGCCAGCAGCATGAGGAAGTAAAATGGTGCTCCCTTCCAGATCCCCGCGATAATCACTGCGGGCATGGCCAGGGTTGGCGACGACAACCACGCAGGGGCTATGCCTAAGAGCGACTTCAGGACCTGGTCGACCAGGCCATTCTGAGAGTACAAAAACGTCCATGAGGTAGCAGCGACGATACCAGGTAGTGCCCAGGGGATAACAATAAGTGGCCTCAGGTACTTCGTGACCCAGAGCGGGCGGTTGAACAGTAGGGCAAGGCCGAGCCCCACCAGGAACTGCCCGACCATTACGCTCGCCGTCCAGTAGAGCGTGAGCCACAACGAAGAGTAAAACTGGCCGCTCCCAAGGATTGCCCTGTAATTGGCAAGGCCGACGAAGCTGTCTCGTCCATAGGACACCGAAAAGAAGCTGATCGCGACGTTCCAAACGGCCGGGAAGGCCATGATCGCAAGGAAGATCGCGTACGACGGCCCGATCCAAGCCAGAGCAGCACCCAAGCTTCCCGAGCGCAGGCGGCGACCCCTCTTCTCCACCATGCCCTCCGCATCTCGCAGGTGGTCAGGGCGTGGACCGGCACGGCGTGACAGCGGCCGGTTCGCGGCACTCACGTCGTCCCCACGACTCGTGCCGGACGCCCTCAGCTGGCCACCGTCCTCCAATGCCGGCCCACCGCCTTGCATCAGTTACGCTCCTCCTAGACCGCTTTGGCGAAATACCAGATTTCGGCCCTAGGTCCTGACGCGTGTGGCAAGCCACGTGATAGCCAACGCGTGCAGCACACGCTCAGCGCGCCCTTCACCCGAGCAACGACTGGAGCTGGGACTGAAGAGTCTCCATCTCGCTCTTCACCGGACGGCCGAGCTCGGTCGCCTCGACTGCATTTAGGATGTCGATCCCCTCCTGGTACATGTGGGCAGTCAAAGGAAGGGGCTGTTGGGCGTGAGTCTTCAAAATATTCCAGAAGATCTGGTACTGGGGGCCCTCGATCGCCTTGTCGAGGGGCGTGGCAGCCTTTACGGCTGGCATTATCCCAGTTAGGTCGATCTCGTTTTTCGGCGCGAAGACGTAAGAGTAAAACTCCTCGATCGCCTTCATCTTCGAGTTGGGTGTGAACGACGGGACGGACAGGATCCACCCACCCGTGTTGGAATCCACGCTCACGTCCTTCATTTCGGTCTCACCCCATTGAAGCTTGGGGTTGGCGCTCTCCATTTGCCCGATGTCCCAGAACCCGTTGTAAAACATGCCAGCTTTGTTTTTAGCGAAGTCCTCCATTGGGACCGACTGGTTGGCCTGGGTGATGTCCGACTTCGGACCATAGCTACTCAACTGGTCCCAGTATGCCACCGCCTTCTCGACGGCGGGCGAGCTAGCAAGGGCTTTTGTGGCCGAGGAGTTGATGAACTGACCTCCCGCCTGGAAGACGAGCGGACCGATGTTGTTGTAGAGCATCGACCATTTCTCGCCGCCAGCGTACTCAAAACCGCTGATACCATGGCCGAGGGCGCTCACCTTCTTGGCGGCGTTCAGCACCTGGGCCCAAGTAGCCGTTTGGCCAAAGGGAGCGACACCCGCCTCCTTAAACAGGGTCTTGTTCCAAAACAGGGCGCGCGTGCCAGTGTCAATCGGGATCCCGAAGGTGCCCTGGGGCAAGACCACCTCCTTCCACTCGTTTGGGTAGAAGTCGGATGGCTTTACGTTTGGGAGGCCCACGATCGTGTGGGAGATGTCCTTCAAGTAGCCCTTGGACGTGAACAGCCCGTAGTCACCGGAGGTGTTGACGTCCACGATATCTGGACCGGAGCCGGCCGCAAACGCTTCGTCGAAGACCGTGTCCAAGTTCGCGAACGGTATGTAGCGCGTGTTTACCTTGATGTTGGGGTGGCTGGCTTCGAACCTCTGGATGAGCCCTGGGTACGCCGCGCCCATGCAGCTATTGGCGCCTGGTCCCGCTCCACATTGCCACAGGTTGATGGTCACCGGTGACGACGCTTCGCGCGCCGTGGTGGCCGAAGCCGAGGGGGCGAGCGCAGCAAAGCAAAGCGTGGGGACTGTGGCGACTGCCCCAGCGAGCATTGCGCGCGGTCGTCTATTGCTCTTCATTAAAGTGTCTCCTTTATGGTTGGATAGCCCGCCCTGGAGGGCGGGTCACGGGTACTTCGCCACCACGCCGCCCGCCGCCTTTGGGACGAGCGACAGGGTCGCTATCTGGTTGGGCCTGAGTTGGAATAGGACAGTGCCTTGCGGGTCGAACTGCACAACAGGCGCAGCCGGAGAGCGCTCGTACCCGTCGGCGCCTGAAGCGCTTTCCAACGCGAAGGCGGTCGTGAGCTGGACAGGGGTCTCGCGCCCTTCGGTCTCCACGAGCCGCACTACGAGGGCTTCTCCGCCCTCCTGCTTCTTGACGGCCGTCACCACGACATTGTCTGGATGGATGCCGCGGATGATGGTCGCGTGATCGGCGCTAGGGCGCCCTCCACGCATAGGGGGACGCCCGTCCCATCCCGGGACCGTTGTCCATAGAGAACCCGCTTCGCGCGCCTCACGCTCTGCGGCACCGGGCGAGGCCGCCCTCGGGTGGATGCTCGCAGTGAAGGTATGGGTGCCCTCCTGGCCGTACCAGTTGCCACGGGGGTGGATGCTCCGCTTGGTTGCCAGGAGAACAAGCTGCAGGTACGTGTTATCTCGGTCTCGGGAGGTCGGCTCCACCCAGTCAAAGGTCGAGACCGGCGAGGACAAGGCGAAGGTCGCCGCACCTTGGTCGGCAAGGATCCAGCGCAAGAACTCCCGCGGCCGCAGGTCGCGAAACTCGGGTACCTCGTCCTCACCGATCCGGGCATGGCCGAAGGGCACGCCGTAGCGGATGTCGCTGGCCCGACGGCCAAGGGGGAACACCCATCGCAGTTCCCTGTTGTGCTCGCCTGTCCAGCCCGACAACTTTGCGCGCAGGTCTATACGTCCGAGGTCACGGTAGAAGATGAACTGCTGAGCCACCTGGCATTGCCGGTGGTCCGAGACCGTCTCGACAACCCAACGGACTGGCCCGCCCTCGATGAGTTCCACCCGGCCGCCGACCGGGCGGACAGGGCCGTCCACCTCTGGCTGGAAGGGCCGCACTAGCTGCCAGTCGTAGTCGTCATCTCGCTCATGGGCCCCGACGTCGACTCCCGGCGAGGCAAGCTGCAGCACTTCGGCCCCGAGGTAAAGGTCGCTCGACAGAAGCGGGGTGCCATCTACACGAAGCTCCGCCAGACCGCCGCTGGCGACCCGCGCCATGACGCCGTTCGCCTCCCATACGATGTCCTCGCCGGCAGTCCTAACGGGGTCACCCTCTTGCTGCATCCCATTTTCACGCACCGGCCAAGCCAGATGGCCGACGCTGAAGCGCGCGAAGCCGAGGGCAGGCACCTGAGCCAGGAATGCAACTTTCTGCCCGCTCCCCGCAGCCTCGACGAGCTGGTGGCCGACCAAACCACCGCACCCGTCACGGACTTCCACAGAACTCGTTGAGCGCGCGCCCGCCCCCTCTTCGGGCCCTGGCGGCAGTTGCACTTCGACCCAATCTGTCGCCGGGGACGAGTTTGGGTTGAAAACCACGACCTCTTCGGCGTCCGCGGGTCGGCCCTCTGGCGGGCCGCCGAGCCGAGCGAGACCCTCTGAAACGAGCCGGCGGGCCGCAAAAGCGCCCCTGTTGACCCGGTCCTGGAAGACGGCGTCGGTGCCCTCACCGTGGAGCCCTCCGTAGCCATGGTCAGGGTAAAGGGCGTCTTCCCAGGCGGCGCGAAGGCGCTCGGCCGGGTAGGAGTCCCAGTTGCCTTCCCGAAGGCACAACAAAGACCAAAGCGCTTCAGCGGCTACTAGGCCCTGCTGGCCCGCACGCAGCTTCGCAACCACCTCCCAGTGGCCGGGTTGCTGGTAAACCCACGGGTTTGGCACCTCCCCACGCTCGACTGGTATGCGGTCAAGCGACGAGCGCTCCTTCACCCACTCCAAGTACTCGCGGACCGTCCCGAGGCGAAGCTCGAACTTCCGGCCCACACCAAAAGGGGTCGCGTTGAAGCGCCGTATGACATCTACGATCTCGCGTCCGGGGACCGTGTAGTCCGCTGCCAAGACAACGGCTAGCGAATGAGGCAAATGGTAGTCATCTAGCCTCTTTGACCACTCGTCGGCAAGAGCATCGAGGGCGACCTTCACTGCCTCCAGCCCAGGCAGCGCTCCCGAAGCTCCCGGATCGGTGCGCGACTCGAGAGGCGAAAGGTGGTGCTTGTAGGAGTCGAAGACCTTGGCTTTTCCGTAGGCGCCCTCCCAATAGTTGAAGGTGAGCACCCTCGACCCATCGGGTGCCTCCCACCAGTACAGGCCCGGGCGGTTGCGAGAGAGGGCCAGGTAGCCGACGCCGACGTGGGAGAGCACTTGGGGCAGTTGGAGGACTCGTGCTACTACGTCGACGTTCCAGTAGCCCTCTGCCCTGTACCCCACTGCCTCCTCGATGATCCGCCGCCCAAGGGCGAACTGGCGCAAAAGCCCTTCTTCGGTCTGCAGGCCCTCGTAAGTTTGGACGTAGGAGGCGCCCCACTCTAAGCGCCCTCGCTGCAGCTCTGCGGCGAGCAACGCGACGTTTTCCGGTCTCCTGTCCAGGTACTCTTGCAAGTACAGTGCCGTTTCCATCGAGAAGCGATAGCCGGTCTCGGGGTCATTGACAAGTGCGAGTGCTGAATCGATGATGTTGACGCGGTGGTCCGCCACCTCGGCGGGTGTACCTGCCCAGCCAATATCGTTGTGGCTGGACGGGATCACGAAAATCGTCCATCTGTCCTGGTCGTCACTCACTAGTTCTCATACCCCCTTCAGCCGCGTCAACCCGCTTGCTACTACCCGAGCGGGCCTTTCTCCTGGTTTGCCGGCACCCCGTCTTGACATACCTACATTGCGACGATGTCTATACTAATAATTCAAGACGACGGGTGTCAAGAGGAGTCTGGCGGGCGAAGGAGCTGCCCTCACGACAGGGCAAGATGAGGCGTTCAGCCAGCTCCTCCTGTTAGTTGGGGACGGTCCGTGGCATCCGGCAACCAAGCGCCGTCGGGCCGGCCTCTTATTGTCTATACTATGGCCGTGCGGGGCCAGGGGGGCATGCGCAGTGACAGGGCCGGGGCGCTCGGCGATGCCGTCTCGGCTCCGAAGCCCGATTCCGGCGAAGCCCGAGGCCACCCGAGAGACGGCCCTAAAGAAGCCCAGTACCAACAGATCGAGCGCTGGCTTCGCCAACGGGTCCAGCAACTGTCCCCGGGCGACCCCGTCCCAACGGAGCTCCAACTGGCGGAGCAGTTTGGGGTCAGCCGCATGACCGCTCGCCAGGCCGTCCAAAACGTTGCGGCCGAAGGGCTCGTGCGGCGCCGGCGTGGGCAGGGCACCTTCGTCTCACCCCGGCCGGTGCACCGCCGCGTCGGCTCTTTGATGAGCTTCACCGAGGACATGCGACGACGTGGCATGTCAGCCTCCTCGGTCCTCCTTGAAGCAAGTCTCCGGCCAGCAACCGTCGCCGACATGGAAGCCCTTCGCCTAGACCAGGGGGCGCGTACCGTCGTGATCCGCCGGTTGCGACTTGCCGACGCCACACCCATGGCGCTAGAGCACGCCGTCCTCCCCCTCGAATGTGCCCCCGTCCTCGCCGAAGATCTAGAGAGCTCGCTCCATGAGGCCCTGATCAACCTCGGGAGGGTACCGAGCCTGGCCAACAGCTGGATATCGGCACGGGTGGCAACCAAACTGGAGGCTCAGCTACTTCGTGTGCCTGTGCGGTCCCCGCTCATAGTCGAGCGCAGGGTCGTTTACGACGGCGCCGGGGCCCCGCTCGAACATACAGAGACAAGGTACGTGGCCGAGCGCTACGTGATCGACGCCGTCTTCACCATGTACTCGGAACACGCGAAGTTAGGACAAGCCTCGGGGGTTGGCAATCCTTGAAAAGGACCGTCGTCTGAGGTAGACCTAAGGGTGATGGGATAGGGACCAAGGTCTTCTCGTAGCACCAGGAGATGCCAATCATCTTGCCAAGCACACAACCTGCGGCCCACGGCCACCTTCTCGCTGCCGCCTTCAACCTCAACTACCCTGACCACTACCTCCACTGGGGCTTCATCATCGTCTCGGTGGCCAACTTGGTAGTCATCGCGGTACTGATAGCGCTCTTCATCGCGGCAATGGCCGTGCCCTTCTTACGACCGCGCCCGGTACCGTCACCCGAGGCCCCTGAACCCGAGCCCGACAGGCGGTCAGGGGCGGCTGCAGCAGGTGGCCGCACTTGGACTGGTGCGGTGCGGCGAGTTGGCTTGCGGTTCTTGCCGCCGGCCAAGCTCCTGCCCGACCACCAGCCCGCCTACGTGGCTTCATGGGCCTACGTGTTCGGGGTCGGCACCCTGACGGCCCTGGTCGTGGTCGTCTGCTCCGGCCTGGCACTTGCCTTCGAGGGACCGGCGTGGTGGCACCTGTCGTCCGCCGGGCATTTCGTCAACTCGGTCCACCTATGGGCGGTGGAGCTGTTCATGGGTTTCATGACCGTGCACCTGTGGTTCAAGTTCTGGATGGCTTCGTGGCGGGGACGGCGCCAGGCCACGTGGATAACGGGCGTCCTGTGCTTCCTGGTCGCCATCTTCGAGGCCTTCACGGGTTACATCTCCCAGACCAATTTCGACTCACAGTGGATCGCCTTCGAAGCCAAGGACGGCTTCGCCTCCGGGGGGATCGGCGCTTTCATCAACCCGATGAACTTCGGCCAGGCCCTGATGCTCCACATCTCATTGATCCCGGCCGCGGTGCTGCTACTGGTCGCGGTGCACGTCTTATTGGTAAGGGTCCATGGAGTGGCACCCCCTATAGACGCGAGGCCCGAGGACCTCGGGTCTGGCGAACCCGACTTGAGCGATAAGGCGACGGTCGCAGGGTGAGCGCCCTCGACAAGCCCCGAGCGACAAACCCGACCCACTTGAGCCGCAGGCAAAGGGCGCGGGCAGAAGCCAGGCCCTGGAAGGGCCCCCTGCGTCACTACGACATCATCAAGGAAGCCACGATCGCGTTCGTGGTGGTGGCAGGGATCGCCGTCATCTTGGCGGCTCTGTTCTCCTCACCCGACGACCCACCTGTGACGCTCCGCCAGTGGGCCACCGCCCAACCGGCAGGCTTCACCCAAGTGGCCCTCTCCGAGCTAGAGGGCACCTCGACCAGCGCCACCTATGGCCCCCCGTTCAACAACGGCAGCGGTTCGGTTCAGTGGCTCGGGCCAATATCCCTCCAGAAGTTCTTCGGGGTGTCGTGGCCAGTCCACCCGGACCGCTCCTTTGTGCTCGACCCGCTGTCAACCGTGCCCGCCACACCACCCCTGACGTCAGCCATGCGCACGTGGGAAAGCGCCAGCGCTAAGCAGAAGAGCGGCTGGACCGGCGCTTACGACAAGGCCGTCGGCAAGCTCCGCCTCAGCGCCAGCATCCCTGCCGAAGTGGCCGGGGCGGGGCCAGTGCCAGAGATGCTCAGCTCCCTGCTGGCCATGGCCCGCTCCGGGGCGCTCGACGCGGCGCTCGTCACCCATGGCTCGTTCTACAGCTCCAACTACACCAACGCGATCATGTTCCTCGGTGATTCCGCCACCTCCCAGGACCACTCCTACTGGAACAAGATCGTCACCGCCGAGCACCTCCAGGGTTCCCAGTGGGGCGTCATGAACGAGACGGGCTCCTGGCCGGGCCAACCATGGCTGTGGCTCTACTCGATGTGGTACCAGGTGCCGCCCATGAGCACTTCGGGAAATGCCGACATCTTGGTAATTGGGATCATGACCGTCCTCAGCCTCGCGCTGCTGTTGTTGCCGTTCATCCCGGGCCTGCGCGACATCCCGCGGTGGGTCCCGCTCCACCGGATCATATGGCGCCAGTACTATCGCGAGCGACCGGACTGAGCCATCTCCCAAGGCACGGTTCTTCGGGGCCCACCCGCGACGATAATCACCGCAACCGGAGAGGACTAGGCGCAAGAACACTGGAAAACCCGGAAACTTGACCGCCAAAGCTAGGTCGAGAGCCCAGTCGCAAGAATGGGCCGTACCGGCCGACTAGTCGGGACGGGCCATCCGCCACTGGAGCGCTGCTCGCGAGGAGGGCTGACGAAATGCCAGCTCGTGACCTTTACAGGACAGCCGAGGCCGGCAAACCACCAGGCCTCTCCTCGGCTCTTAGGGCCAGCGAACTAGCCGGGGCCCCTTCTTTGCAAACCTCGCACTCTCAGTCTGAGGATCCTAGGGCCGATAGTAAGTCCCGTGCTACCAGGACGGCAACTGGTGCGACGGCGCTCCGCGCGCCGAAGGTGCGCCAGCACACCGATCGGCGTGCGCGCCGAGTGGTGGCTCCAAGCCGCCACAAGCGTCCTTGTCATTTCCTACGGCATCTCCTGCGTCGCCGTGCGGAGCCCCCACCACTACAGGACGTTATGGGAGGGATGGGTCTACACAACGGCCGAATGCCTCCCGATCCTGCCTGCACTCCTCGCTGCGCGCCGGTCCGAGGGCACGAGATGGGCATGGTCGGCAACCGCCCTCGCCATCTTCCTCAATGCGGCTGGAGACATCGTGTACACCTACCACGACCGCAACCTCGTCCCGGTACCGAGCATCGGGGCAAGCGGGATCCTCTATATAGCGACGGCTGCCGTCACCGTGGTGGCGGTGGCCCTCTTCAGCCAGTCGTGTTTCGGCCGGGCACACCTGAGCGTCCGTCTCGACGGGTTGATCGTGGGCCTAACTGTGGCGTCGGTAGCGGGAGTGCTCTGGTTTGGACCAGTCCTCCGCGAGAGCGGAAAGCCGATCGCGGTCGGCATCGAGGTGTCGTACCCGCTCGTTGACTTGGTTATATTGTGCCTGGTAGTCGCTGCCCTCGCCTCCGGCGGTTATCGCCCTGACTTGCCCATCGGTTTGGTCCTCTCAGGCATACTCTTCCTCTTGGCCGCCAACACCGCCTCGCTGTACCAGCACACGGCGAGGACTTACCACGACTCCAGCCCCCTCCACGAGGCCTACCTGATCGGCTTGCTCCTGGTCGGCCTGGGCGCCACGACGTGGCAACGCCGTAGCGGCCCACGGCAACTGTCGGCGGTACCGTCCCCGCGGCTTGCGATGCTGCCAGTCGCCGCGGGCCTTGTCTCGCTAAGTGTGGTCATAACCTGCCTACTTCACCGTGGCCCAGCCGCGGTACCCTTCTTGGCCGCCAGCGCGCTGGCCCTTGCGATGGCACGGATGTGGATGACACTAAAGGAGCTGCACTCCCTCACGGCGGCACACTACTTGGAAGCACGGAGCGACCAGTTGACAGGGCTCAACAACCGCCGCGCACTCTTGGAGCAGCTGACCACGGCACTCGCCTCCCAACGCGACAGCGGTGGTCAAGTGGGACTGCTCCTAGCCGACCTCGACGGGTTTAAGCACGTCAACGACACCTTCGGCCACAAGGCCGGGGACGACCTCCTTTGCCTTATCGCCAGGAGGCTCGAAGGTGCGACGCGCGGCAGAGCGTTCCTTGCCCGCCTCGGCGGTGACGAGTTCGCGCTCCAGAGCGCGCGCGCCACGCAACACGAACTTGTCTCACTTTCAAACGACATCACGGGTGCCTTGTCCCAGCCCTTCGAGGTGCATGGCGCTTGCGTGCACGTCGGAATGAGCATTGGCCTTGCGATGAGCGATGGGGACGCTGGCACAGCGCGTGAGCTCTTGCGCCGAGCAGACATTGCAATGTACGACGCGAAGCGTGCTCGTCTCGGTTTGTGCATCTACGGGCCAAAGGCCGCTCCAGGCGAGCGAGGCCACCCAGGCACCGGCACCGCCAAACACGAGGAGCCCCGTACCCCTCTCCGGCTGCCAGAGGGCCATGAAGGCGCGACTCACCAGGTCCCGGGGAGGATTAGCTAGCATTTTTACGGAGGGGACAATGGACGTGCAACCGAGCCTGGGCTACAAGGAGCTCCGAGCGCGAGTGGTGCAGTTACTCGGAGTACTGCCCGAGGGTGGCTCATTGGACCTCTCGAGACACGATCTTCATCGACAAGATGGCGTGGTCCGCGAGGAGGTCGTGTACCAGACCGAACCCGGTGAGCGAGTCAGGGCCTGGCTGCTCGTCCCCGCGCGCGCCACGCCCTCAGATGGATGGCCCGCGGCCGTCGCTTGCCATCAACACGGGGGGGTCTTCGAATGGGGTAAATCCGAACCGGCCGGCCTCAGTCCCGATCCCATGTACCCTTATGGTCTCGAGCTTTGCCGCCGCGGTTTCGTCGTAATATGCCCCGACAACCTCTGTTTCGAGGACCGGCGTACCCCGGCACCCCTCCTCGCGTCGAGCCCTGAACTAGTCGGGGAGCGCTACGAGCTGTTCGAATTCACTTCCCGGCTGCTTCGTGGCTCCACCCTCCAGGCGAAGTACCTGCATGACCTTGGCCGAGCGATCGATGTTTTGCAGCAACTTCCCGAGGTGAACCCCTCGCGGATCGGCGCAATTGGCCATTCCCTTGGCGGCCAAGAGACTTTGTGGCTTACCTTCGTGGACCCCCGGATCTCGGCCGCGGTCTCTTCCTGTGGCTTCGCCCCGATCAAAGACATCCTCGCCGCCGGTATCAACCACAACAAGGCGATGTACATTCCGAGCTTATTGACCCTTTGTGACCTCGAAGATATCGTGGCCTCGCTCGCGCCTCGACCGTTTATGCTGTTTTCGGGAGGTTCGGACCGGATCTTCCCTGCCGAGGGCGTCCAGCGCTTGATTGCCCACGCCCGCCGAGCGTACCTCTCGGCTAACGCCCCCGATCACTTCGAGGCTGTCATATTCCCCGGCGGGCACTCGTTCCCCGAGCACCTCCGGGACCGCGCCTATGATTTTCTCAAGCGCCATCTGTAGCGTCGTACGGCACCGCGGCGAAGGCCAACACCGCCACGGCGCCCACCAAGGTGGAAACAGTCGTCGCGGTGGTCGGCCCCTACGTGTTGACGGCCACCCAGCTCGGGCTCACGGAGCACGTCAGGACCCCACGGGCGCACCACCGATAGGAGCTAGGTCGCGCGTCGTGCTCGGATCTGAGACCTCTAGCACCGAGCAGACGTCGTTCGCCCAGGCGATCGCCTGGAGGTAGGACCGGCTGATATCGCCGGCACTTAGCCCCGAGAGCGATGAGGCGCCGACGTTGCCGAACTCCTGGGCGAGCACGTCGGTCAGGACGGCCCCGAGATAGCCCGAACGGGCGAGCACGGCCTGGCCGACCTCGGGACTGAGCGACATTGCTTCGACGACAGCGGGTAGCGGCACCCCGAGGAGCAGGTCGAGCGACGAGACGAGGCCGACGGTGAACGCTGCGTCGGCTAGGTATGGGGCGACCTGCTCGGCAAGCAGCTCTGCCATCCGGGCGCGGGCCATTGCGATAGCGAACTGCTCCTCGTAACCAGCCTCGGTGCCCGCCAGGAGCATAAGGCTGAGCCACGCCCTGAGGCGGCGCTCGCCCAGGATAACGAGGGCGTCGCGCACCGAACGGATGCGGCGGTAGAGGCCACGCGCGGTGCCAGCGCCAGCGGCGCGCAGGAACCGGGCGCAGAGCGCGCCGTCAGTCTTCACGACCGCTTCTACCTCGTCGAAAGAGCTTTCCGGGTCACAGAGCTTGTCCAGGGCTTGGAGGCAGGCGGCCTTGGCGGGCGTGAGCGCTCTGCCCTCCACTATGTCTGGGCGCGAGAGCAAGTAGCCCTGGTAGAGGTCGAAACCGAGAGCCTCGCACATGAGCAGCTCGTCCTTCGTCTCGACCTTCTCGGCCACGAGGCGCACACCATATGCAGAGCAGCGCAATACGGCCTCGGTCAGCCTGTCGATCGGGAGCGCGAGGACGTCCAATTTCACGATCGAAGCGAACTCGAGGAGGGGGTCATCATCGCCGCCCCAGACGTAGTCGTCCAAGGCGAGGGTGTAGCCGTTCAAGGTCAACTGGCGGCAGCCGGCCACGACCTCCGGGTCGCGCGGTACGTCCTCCAGGACCTCGACCACTACCTGGCCTGGCGAGAATGGGATGACTTGCTCCCCGACGAGGTAGGGGCGGGTGGTGTTGACAAAAGCCGGCTTGTTGCCGACGAGGCTCGGGAGCCCGAGGTCCAACCCAGAGTGCACCAAGACGTCGGCCGTCATCGCGTCGCTACCGGCGGGGCTCACACCCCGGAAGAGGAGCTCGTAACCATGAACCTTGAGCTTCGAGTCGAAGATCGGCTGGCGACCGACCCTAAACGGCACCGAGCGCCCTTCCATGGTTGCTCCTTCGCATCCGGCTCTATCCAAGTAGGCAAAGGTTACCGTCACCGTCTTCGCACGGGGGCGCAAGCGCAAGACCCTTGAAAACCACGAAAGGTCGGACCATGAGGCCATATCCAAGACGGCACCCGCACTACCGGCGTCCAGCAGCCTCCATGGCCCGAGGCCCGCTAGCGCCGTAGCACAAGAGCGCCGCCGTCACGGCCCGGGTCGGACATGCTCGCCCGAGCCCCACCGGTGCGAAAACCGCCCCTACCCTCCACTCCAGTTCGAAGGACGCTAAACCCACGAGCCTCTTGGTCGAGCACGCCCAAAGGGACTTCCGCGTGCGCCTTAGGCGGATATGTCAACCGCGGCGACCGTCACCACGTCGCGGCCCTTCATAACGTTGAGCCCGGTCACCGCCGCCACCAGCGTGACGGCTCCCGCGACCTCGAGCGGGTGCAGCGGCGAGCCGAAGCCGACCGGGGCGGGCAACGAGTAGATGAGGAAGAGCGCCGCTGGGTACCCAAGCTCCGCGAAGCTCGACACTGAGGCCGGCGTGCTGCGCAGCGCCCGGTAGTAAAGGACCATGGCAACGAACCCGGGCACGAAGGCGATGCCGAGGAAGCTGGGCAGCTCGCCCAGGCTGTAATGGGTGAACCCGGCGACTCCCTGGTCGTTAAGCATGAGGGCGATCAGCACCGGGAGCGCGAAGACAAAGCGCATGGCCGATGTGGTCGTAAAGGAGATACCAGCCAGCGCGTAGCGCCCGAGCACGGTACCCGCCGCCCACAACACGACCGCCCCGAGCACGTAGGCGGCAGCCAGGAGCTGGTAACGCGGCGCCGCGGCGTTGAAGGAGAAGACGATGAGGGCAGCACCGCCCAGCGCGAGGGCGGCCAGCGGCCAGAAGGAAGGCCGGCGGCGCTCGCGGAGGAAGAGCCACGCCATGGTCGCCCCGAACACCGGCTGGAGGAGGTAGAGCAGGTACACCTCCGACTGGATGCCGGTGCTGGCGGCGTGGGACAGCGAGGGCTTGAAGGCGTAAGTCAGGGACTGGGTGAAAAGGACCGTGGCGACGGCCTGGGGGCCCAAAGCGATCGCGGCTAAAGCTGCCCACGTACGCCAAGAAGCGTGCCGCAGTTCCCGGGCGACCCTACCCGCCACGGGTAGGAAGCAGAGGCTGATCAGCAGGCTCTCCCCGAGCACTACTTCGCTCGGTGAGAGGTCCCAGGTCTTTGGGTTGACAAGGTTGGGCCGGAAGAAAGCGTCGGTGGCCCACATGGCCGCCGCCAGCGAGATGATCGGGGCTGAATAGCGGTCGACCAGCGGCCGCGAGCCCTCCTGAGAGCTCCCTTTCATCAGCCCTGAGCGTACCCCGGTGTACTGGGTACGCCTGCCCCCCGCCACCGGGTGGTCGTGCTCCGCCACGTCGCCGGGCTAAAAGAGCCTGAGGCTAAAAGAGCCTGAGGCTAAAAGAGGCTGAGATAGCGCCCTCGCTCGGCAGGCGACTACGTCACGTGGTCGAGATCGCTTTTGGCCCACGCCAGCGAAGGCAGGAAGGCCCTTGTCTGCTGGCCTAGCCCTCGAAGGCTAGGACCTGCCCGGCAAGGCCCTGGTCCAGCCGCGGCAGGTGCGTGTCAGCTCCCGGAAACCTCGTGACGCGAGAAATGCCTGGTACGCGCTCGGGTCGATACCGTCAGGGTTGCGCTCGTCGACGTAGGTGTAGTCGAGGAGGTGTTCGGCACCGGCACGCTCAAGCCACTCGGCCGCCTGGCCGAGGAGCCACGACCCTATTCCACGCCGGCGGTACTCCTCGGCCACATAGAAGTTGCCGATGTCGGCCCATCGCCCGTGGCCCGAGAGCCGTTCGGCTCGGCCCCGGATCTCGACTTCGATGTATCCCACGGGGCCCCCACCTTCGAGGGCCGAAAGCCTCGTGCCCCTCATACCGACCGAGCGGCGCACTTCCAAGCCGTGACCTGCGGAGGCCCCAGGGCCTCCAGGCTGGCAAGGAGGGAGGCGACCGAGGTCCCCATCCCTGGGACCACCGCGCTGGCATGCGCGTTAACGAGGTCGGCTAACTGGTCACGGTCGGCGCGCTGGAACGGGCGAATTTCGAACAAGGGCATCGGTGGGCCTCCTCTTGCAGTTCTCGGTCTGGAAGGGCCCGCTACCAGTGCGGTACGTGGCGATCTTACCTTCGGGCCACCAACCAAGTGCCATCCAAGCGCGTCCCCTGGATCCAGGGCAGGCGATCGCGTTCAGCTGCCCTCAGTCAGGCGGGCCAGCGCGTTCAGCTCGTCTCGAAGGGTCGCGGACGTGTCCGCGGGATCGACGCCGGCCAAGAGCGGCAGCGTCATGATGACGACGCTGCCGCCGCCGGGACGGGGCACGGCCCGGACGTAGGCGCCTCCCTCACGGCCGGGGGCGACCTCGCGCAGGTAGTCCACGGTGCGCGCGTCGCGGTTCACGACGACTCGCAATTTGAATTCCCGACCGTCCTTGATCGCTCGCCAACCCGAGCGGTCCTCTTCGATGACCACGTCGGCGAAAGCCGGCGCCCACTCGGGTATGCGGCTCGGTTGGGCGAGCAGGGCCACGACTGCCTCGGGATCGACTTCACTCTCGATGCTCTGCGCCTCGGTCCGTCGGTCCACGCGACGACGTTACCCTGTGCCGGCAAGACTGACCGGACCGATACCCGGTAACCGATCGGGTTGCAGTGACAGGCGGTAGTCCGGTCTGATCGCCGCTGGTTGCCCCGCTGGTTCGGTCCATCCCACGGATCCACCACCCTCTATGGCTAGCGCCGGCGCGCCGGCGAAGCCGAGCTCGTCCCGCTGAGGCGGTTGCGGCCCAACCCGCCAGGCGGTCGCGAGCCCTCGCTCAGCTTGCAACCCCACTCAGCTCGTAATGCAGCGTCTTCGTGCGCATCACTTTGTGCGAGAGCGGTACGAGCACACCGTGCAAGACGGGGTACTTGCGGGCGAGAAGGCGCGCCGCGGTTTTGGCTTCCTCGCCGTCCAAGAGGCGCGCCCGAGCGTGCAGCTCCTGGCCCGTCGGCTTGCCACGGAACGTGGAGGACGCGAAACGCACCTCGGGGAAATTGCGGAGCCGTTTGGCCTTCCAGGACTTGTCATAGGTACGCACGTAGGCGCGGTCATGGTCGACCACGATGCTCACGGGCGTGGCCACCCAGGTGCCGTCGCGCTTTTTCGTCTTGAGCAGGATCGTTTTCTGACGCACGAAGCGCCCAAGGTCGCCCGGCTGGGTTGACGGGCTCTCCTCGTCTTTCATGCTGTGGGCCCTCCTCGCGAAACACAGCAGTTAGCTGAGGGTACCGCTCCCGATCGGATCATGTCCCGGCTCCGCGCGCGAACCGGCCCATGGCACGCCGGTCCAGTCGCCCGCGAGAGACCCGGCCCGCTGCTGCGTACCCGCGGTCTCGCTGGCAGCCCGGGCGCCTTGGAAGGCCCGTAACTCACGGTGCGCCCGCGACGTGAGCGACCACCACCCTCGTCGGCACGGCTCGTCATGATGGCGGCACCGGCACGGGGGCGATCGAGTTGCCCGGGCCGATCCCAGCGCAGGCGTTATGGAACGGCAGGTTCTCGAAGCGCTGGGCCAAGAAGCTCTGCGCCTCGCTCAAGAAGGGTGCGGCGGCCTGGCGGTGGTCGAGCCCGGTGTAGATGTGGAGCTCGACGGGGACCTTCCGCTCACAGTAGGTGTGGGCGAGGCCCTGGACGTCCTTGGTGACGATGACCCCGTCACCGGTCGGGCCCGAGAGACCAACACCCATGAAAAGCGGGCCGCGCGGGGTGCCCGTCCGGCCCATTATGACGTGGTCGATCATGCGGGCAAGGACCGGGTCCTTCTCGATGTCCCGGTACTGGGGCTTGAACAGCTGCGCGGTCGTGAGGCCATCGAAGCCACCGACGCACCGGGTCTCGTCGCTGCGCACGACGGCGCTCCCCTTTGCGGTGAGGTAGCTGGCGAGGTGCTTGAGGCCGAAGCCCCGCGCGAGTCCGACCAGGTGGACGGGGATGACCCAGTTCCAGCTCGACGCGGGGTGGTCGACATAGGCGAGGTTGTGGAACAGGTCGACGGGGATCCCGCCCTCGGCGACGCCGACGATGTCGAGGTGGGGGGCGTAGGTGGGCGCCAGTTCGGAAGCGAACTCCGTGGGGACAGAGCCCCCGGAGTAGCCGACCATCCCAACAGGCATGGAGGCCTCCGCCGCCCCGAGCCACGTCTCGGCCGCCCGGATGGCATCGAGGGCCTCGTAGCCGCCCTGCTGGCCAGCGCCAAAGGCGAGGTCTTCTCCTTCGAAGTCGGCGCTGACGACAGTGTCGCCCGCAGCGAGGTAGGGCAGGACCGGCGCGGCGGTCGAAGCGCCCAACCGGAGGGTGTAGCTGGGGTCGCACTGGGTCCCGAGGGCGTCGTATGCGGCCTGGTAGGAGACCAGTCGGGGGGCTGGTGGCGCCGCCTTGGCGCCGGGCTGGAGCACGGTGGCCACCGAGACCGTCCTGCGACCGAGCTCGTCGGTGGTGACGTAGAGGAGCTGGGCCGCCCTCACCGGCCTGGTCGCCCCGACGTCAGGCAACGCGATCGTCCGCGACCGCAGGACCGTCCCGGGCACGTCATGGGCGAGCGGCCCGCTCCAGCGGTAGAAGGGGTCGGCTTTGGGCGCCAGCGCGCCCGAGGGCCCACCGCCAGTCGCTCCGGCGGGGAGCAGCGGCTCGCAGGCCTTGCGGGCGGCCAGGAAATGCGACTTGGTGACCTTGAGCTGCTGGAGGCTCTCGTGGTGGCGGTTGCGCTTCGGGATCCCCACGCTGCTGGTGGGGTGGGGGGAGAAGTTCGCCACGCCGTGGGCGCGCATGCAGAGGGTGTACGCCGCCAGTCCGGTCGCCTGGCTGCCACCTCCACCCGGCACGCCGGTGGTGGTCAGGGCGGTGGCTGCGCCCGGCGTCGAAGGGCCACCGCAGGCCGCCACGGCCACGCCGAGAGCGAGCGCTCCGGCGGTTATCACCGCGGCCTGGCGCGATCGAGGGCGCCGTCTCGGCCCGAGCGAGATCGTTCGTGACGTGCCTTGCACGACTGGCTCGGGGTCAGCGTGCGTGCTGCCCCGGCCCATCGGTGTGCTCGCGCGTTCCTCGCCGGCATCGACCATGCGCGCTACCGCCTGGATGGTGGTCCTGCCGTCGGTGTCGTCACCTGCTGGACGGGTGGCGCCGGCACCCATTGGAAGCCGACGGGGACGGCGATCTTGAGCGCCGCCGTGCTGGCGGCCGTGGCCGGCAGCCAGGTGAAGAGGGTCCGCTCGCCGACATGCCCGGTCGACGTCGACTGGACCGGCAGGTAGGTCGTGGCGTTCACCCACAGCGTCGTCAGCTTGGGCACCGGGTGTGGGCCCGAGGACGTCGTCGTGGACGCGAGTTCGAGGGACTGCTGGCCCTGGATGGTGGCGTGGCCGGCGAGCCGGTAACGGCCGGTGGCCAAGGCAGCCTCGATCCTCCGAGGGGTCAGCGGCTGACAGGTCACGCCTCCGGAGCCGCGGGCCCACCACTGCCGATGGCCGTAGTCGATAATGACGGCTTTACCGTGCTCGTCGAAGACCGTCAAGGCCGGTCGCCCGTTGACCGAGGTGTCGGCGCGGCACGCCCCGGTGGCGAGGTCCACCCACGAGGTGGCCGAGAGGACCGACGCCGTGGTACGGACCTCTTCGACGTCGCCGCTGGCGCCCGTCAACGCTCTCGTTACGGCCGTGAGCACGGCCGAGGTGGCGGGCCCACCGGCTGGTGGGTGCGAGGATGGGCGTGAAGGCGACGATGGACCGGGAAGCACCGTCGCCACGACGACCGCCACCGCCGCAGCACCGGCGATCGCGACCAGCCAGGAGCCACTTCGAGGACGCCAGCGTGGTGGGCGCGGACCGGCGCCGTCCGCCTGCACCATCGAGGCGAGCAGCGCCTCGCGCTGGCGGGCCTGGACCTCTGGCGGCGGTGGCCCGGTCTCCGGTTCGAGTTGGTGCACGAGCTCTGCGATCCGGTCCATAGCTACTCCCCCACCTTCAGCTGGGCGGTCGGCGCGCCGGCCCGGTCGCCCATCCCTTCTTCAAGGCGACGGCGGAGCCGGCTCAGGCGGGATCGCACCGTGCCGACGGGCACCCCAAGGGCCGCCGCCACCTCGAGGTAGCTCAAGCCGTCCCAGATGTGGAGGAACAAGGCGTCCACGTCCTGTTCAGGTTCGGCCACAAGGAGGCGAGCCAGCCGTGCGAGGTCGGCGCGCGCCTCGGCAGTCCGCGCCACGCGGTCGTCCTCGCGGGACGCCCCGGGCACGGCCAGGGCCCGCAGCCGGGCGTAGGTACGGTCCTCGGCCCCCCTCGCGCGCAGCGCGTCGCGCACCAGGTTGAGGGCGATGCGGAACAACCAGGGAAGGGCGTTGGGATGGCTCAGGTCATACGTGCTGCGGGCCTCGAATGCACGCCGGAACGTCTCCCCCGCCAGGTCCTCTGCCAGGCCGCGACCGACCCGGCGCTCGCAGAACCGGTAGACCGTGGCGAAGTGGCGATCGAACAGCGCGCCAAACGCGGCCGGCTCGCTCTGGGCCACCCGGATCAGCGCCGCGTCCTCCTCGCTTCCCGCCCTCATCACCACTGTCTTACGCATCAGGTGCACGCAAGTTCCCTCTGACGTGTCTTACGCCCCAGCCACCCAACGTTCCCCGGGCCCTGTACCCAGCTGGCAGCACCCAGGAGCGGCCCAACCGGTCCGGGCTCCGGTGGAGCTGGTCGTCTGAAGTCCCTGCCACTCGGTGGCAGGGCCAGGGGCCAACTGACGACAGGTACGTCGCGCTCCAGGGCCGGCGTACGACACGGTGCCGGTCAGTGACCACCCAGCAGGCCGGGTGGCGATCCCGTGAGGCTGGTCGTGTCGACGTACCTGACCTCGTAGACACGTTCGGAGAACTTCCACCCGGCCGGGGTCCGGCGGTACCGGTCGTGGTAGACACCGTAATTGCTATGCGAGCTGCCGTCGCGAAGGCGACCGAGCTCGGCGATGTAGGCCCGTCCCGACGCACTGTCGCCGTCGAGCTCGATCGAGCCGGGGTGGACGGTCTGGACGAAGTACTCCCACGAGCCCTGGAGCCGCCTCGCCGCGCTGCGAAGCGCTTCGCGGCCGATGACCTCGACCTTGGCGTGCGGCATCCGCACGACGCCGTCCTCGGTGAACAGGAAGGCAAGGCGCTCGGCGTCGCCCGACATGACGGCGTCGGTGAACTCGGCACACAGCGCCTCGATGAGGACGCGGTCGGCGACGGCCTGAAGGTCACCCGCTCGCTCTTGGCTCACGAGGCACCCTTTATCGGGGCAGGCGGCGTGAACACCAGGTGGACCTCCACGGCGGTGACCATTCCCACGCCCATTCGCCTCCCCCACGTCATCTCGAAGTCGGCGCGGTCGATGCGTGCCTCGGCGTCGAGGCAGAGCTCGCGGTCATGGCCAAAGCTCGCCGTGGCGTCGAGCGACATTCGCTTGGACCGGCCACGCACGGACAGCGTCCCAGTCACGGTGACACGACGAGCAAAGGGTTGGATGGCATCTGCGACGAAGGTGATGTCAGGATGGTTGTCGCTGTCGAAGAAGTCAGCCGAGCGCAGGTGCTGGTCCCGGCGGGTGTTCTTCGTGTCGACCGACGCGGTCTTCACGGTGAGGGTGCCTCTGACCTGCCCACAGGGAACGACCGCTGCGCTGCCGCTGAACTTGTGGAACACCCCCATGACCGGGACGAGGCCCCAGAGCGCCTTGGTCGTGAACTCGACGCTGGAGCGGCGTGGGTCGAGGCACCAGTTCCCGGCCAGGGCGCCATCCTGCAGCTGCGCGGTCGATGTCGGGCGTTCCATGTGCGTCTCCGTGTCACAGTGAGCAATCGTGGGGTGTCATACCTACGACACGTGAGGACAGAGGAGTGTGACCGATGGCCGATCCGAGCCCGCTGGTCGAGCGCTTCGAGCAGAACCGGGCCCGCTTACGGGCGATCGCCTACCGCATGCTCAGCTCGCTCGACGAGGCCGACGATGCCGTCCAGCAGGTGTGGCTGCAACTCAGCCGGTCGAGCGCCGATGGCGTCGAGAACCTTGATGCCTTCTTGACCACGATCGTCGTGCGAGTGTGCCTCAACGCCCTGCGGGCGCGCAGCACGCGACGGGAGGAGCCCATGGGGGCCCACGTGCCCGATCCGCTCATCAGCCGGGTTGACCAGGTCAGCCCCGAGGACGAGGTGCTCTTGGCCGACTCGGTCGGCTTGGCGCTGCAGGTGGTGTGCTCGAGACCCTGGCCCCTGCAGAGCGCCTCGCGTTCGTCCTGCACGACATGTTCGACCTGACCTTCGACGAGATCGCCCCCATGGCAGGGCGGACGGCAGTGGCGACGAGACAGCTCGCCAGCCGGGCACGGCGCAGGGTCAGAGCGGCCGACGTCCGAACCCCAGAGCGCGAGCCCGACCGCCAACGTGAGGCGGTGGACGCGTACTTCGCGGCGGCCCACCGTGGCGATTTCGAGGCCCTCTTGGCGATCCTGGACCCCGACGTCGTGCTGCGTTGCGACGCGGGCTCGGCTCACCCGGGCCTGTCCATGGTCCTGCGCGGGTCCGAGCCCGTCGCTCGTCGAGCCCTTGGCACGGCAGACCCCTCCGTCCCCAAGCACCCCGTCCTCGTCAACGGCGGCGCAGGGGTGGTCGTGATGCTCCACGGTCAGCTGGTCGCAGTTATGGGCTTCACCGTCTCGGAGAGACGGATCGTCGAGATCGACGCGATCGTCGACCCCGAGCGGCTCGGTGCGATCGACGTCACCGCCATCGTCGGATGACGGCACGGGCAGCACGGGCATCAGCACGCCCCTATCAGGACGTCACCCCCGCAACGACGAACCCGGAGCTGGCTGACCACCTCGCCACCATGACCAAGGCTCACGTGGCTTCGGCGCGATCCTTGAGAGCCCGGTTGCTCGTCTCGAAGCTCGTACGCGAGGCACGTATCGCCCCCGAGAGGAAGGCGACGATCGGGCCCCGGTAGGTCTCGCTCTGCTCGAGATGCGTTCCCTGTCCAGATGGCCTGAGCACGAAGCGGTGCTCGCCGCTGAACAGACCGGGGACTCGCCCGACGAGCCGTAGCTCGACGCCGGGCTCGGCGAAAGTCACGCGTGGCCGTATCGTGACCGCCCGCCCCTTCGGTGGGTGCATCCTGAGGGTCACCTTCTTGCCGACAGTGACCACTCCGTGGGCCCGACGGATATGGGGGTTCCACTCCTGGTAACGATCGAGCTCGACGAGCACCGCGCACACCCTCATGGGATCGGCGTCGATATGGATGTCGGACGTGACGGTTCGTGTCGGCGTGACGATGCTCCTTGATAGTCAGGACCGTTCTTTGTGCCCAGCGCCGTTGTGCGGGCCGCCGCCAGATCAGCGGCCCGCATCGCCGGGCCGGAGCCTGCGCGGCTTGCGCCCGTACTTGTGATGGGCGGCCTGCTTGGTACCGTCCCTGTTACCTCGACCTGACTTGAGGTCCACGAACTTAGGAGCGTTACGCTGTGCTCGTGCCAGAAGCACTGCTCAGCATCGGTGAGGTGGCCGCCCGAACGGGGTTGTCCCATTCGGCCCTGCGCTTCTATGAAGCTGAAGGGCTGATCGCCAGCAGCCGATCCGTCGGGTCCCAGCGCCGGTACGCACGGAGCACGCTGCGCCGTATCGCCTTCATCCGGGTGGCCCAGAAGGTGGGACTCAGCTTGGAAGAGATCCGCTCGGCGCTGGCCACCCTGCCCGACTCGCGCACGCCGACCAAGGCCGACTGGGCCCGGCTCTCATCCGCGTGGCGACCGCGACTAGACGAACAGATCGCAATATTGGAGCGGCTGCGCGACGAACTCACCTCCTGCATTGGCTGCGGTTGCCTGTCGCTTCGTTCCTGCAAGCTCTACAATCCCGACGATGTAGCGGCCGGCCTCGGGACGGGACCGCGCTACCTCCTATCTAACGAACGGCCAGCCGCTCCAAAGCGTTCCGCCTCCGCCAGGCATGACAACATGGCAAGGGCGTCGCGTCCATCGAGTTGATCAAGGTCTCGGAGCACCAGGTACTTGGAGGTTGACGCGGTGGTCGCATCTGGGCGACCCTCAGGCGGGACGAACCCTCGGACACCACGTCGGCGGGCCCAACTCTGCACCTTCGTCTTCGAGCGGGTGGGACCTGGACTGGCGGCGCTTCGTGCCACAAGAGCTCTTCACCACAACTCGGAAACCTGGCTCACATGGCCGACTCGCTGCTTCTCATGCGGGCCGCCGGTTCGGCGGGCTCGTGTTCAGGACGCGGTAGCGAACGTGGGTAACCGACCCCGACTGTGTGGCGCTGAGCGCCTGGAGTGCCACCCGTGCACCACCTGGCGCTGAGAACACGCGGGTGCCATCGCCGAGCAACACGGGCGCGATGTGGACGAATAGCTCGTCTACGCCGAGGGTGAACGCGCCGGCCGAGAGGACCACCAGGTCGACCGTCCACAGGGAGCGTGACCCAGCCGGCGTCGCCGGGCCCGACGCATAGGCGCAGTTGCTGCTGCCCCTCTTCCAGACGCTATACAGTGGCCTGGTCAACTATTCGCGTGTATAATCTCGGAGGCTTTGCCCATGGCACCCACGGCACTACGCACCGATGGCCTAACGAAGCGCTTCGGCGACGTCGTGGCCCTCGATCACCTGGACCTCGAAGTCGCGGAGGGCGAGGTGGTCGGGTACCTCGGGCCCAACGGGGCGGGCAAGACGACCACGATCCGCTTGCTGTTGGGGCTGAGTCGTCCGACCGAGGGGCGAGCAGAGATCTTCGGGGTCGACTGTCAGCGCCAGCCGGTGGAGACCCATCGGCGGCTGGCCTTCGTGGCCGGCGAGGCAAACCTATGGCCCACGCTGACTGGCGCAGAGACCCTGGACCTGCTCGGCCGCGTCCACGGCCAGGTCGACACGACCTACCGGGATGAACTGATCGAGCGCTTCGACCTCGATCCGACCAAGAAGGTACGGGCCTACTCGAAGGGGAATCATCAGAAGGTCATCCTGATCGCCGCGTTGATGGCCCGACCCGACCTGCTCATCCTCGACGAACCGACAAGCGGCCTCGACCCGTTGATGGAACAGGCCTTCCGCCACTGCGTCCGCGAGGCCAGGGATCGGGGCCAGACCGTGTTCCTCTCGTCCCACATGATGAGCGAGGTGGAGGCCCTGTGTGACCGGGTGGGCATCTTGCGCGACGGGAAGCTGGTCGAGATGGGCACGTTGGCCGAGATGCGTCACTTGAGCGCACTGACGGTCGAGGCGAGGTTCGACGGTCAGGTGCCCGACCTGTCGGTGGTACCCGGGGTGAGCGCGGTGCAGGCCGACGGTTCGATGGTCCGTTGCCAGGTCCGCGGGTCCGTCGAGCCGCTAGTGAAGGTCCTGGCGGCCGCGGGCGTGACCGAGCTGTTGAGCCGAGAACCGTCCTTAGAAGAGCTCTTCCTGGCCCAGTACGGAGAGAACGGCCGTGCAAGCTGACCTCGGCCTCCGGGCTCGGATCACGGCACCGGTGCGTGCCAATGGGCCCCCCGCCACCGTCATCGCCTCGTTCAGCACGCGCAAAGCCGTGCGCTCAGGGATCCTGTGGGGCTACATCTTCGGCGTCGCCATCGCCTCGTCGGAGATCACCTACAGCCGGATCTACAAGACCGCCGCGCAACGCGACGCGCTGGCCGCCACCTACGGCACGAGCAAGGCCATGAGCGCCCTGTTCGGACCCGCACCCCAGCTCCAGACGGTCAGCGGGTTCACCGTGTTCAAGATCTCCATGACCCTGATGATCCTTGGCGCCGTCTGGGGGCTGCTCACGAGCACCCGGTTGCTGCGCGGCGAGGAAGACAGCGGGCGCTGGGATCTCCTCCTGTGCGGTCGCACCACGCGGGGAGGTGCCACCGCCCAGGTGACCGGCGGCCTGGGCGGCGGCTTGGTGACCCTCTGGGCGATCACCGCCGTCATCACCGTGCTCTCAGGGCGCGCCTCACACGTCGGGATCGCTACAGGTCCGTCGCTCTACTTCTCCGTGGCCATGGTGGCCACCGCGGCCATGTTCCTCGCTGTCGGCGCGGTGACCAGCCAACTGGCTGCCACCAGGCGCCAGGCAGCCTCCTTCGCGGCGGTGTTCCTCGGGTTCAGCTACGGCGTGCGGCTGATCGCCGACGCCGGAGTGGGCCTCCATGGACTGATCTGGGCCTCCCCCCTTGGATGGGTCGAGGAGCTCCGACCGCTCACCTCACCCCGACCCCTGGCCCTGCTCCCCATCGTCGCCTTCACCGCGGTCCTCGCCGTTGTCGCGGTACGCCTCTCCGGTGCTCGTGACGCCGGGGCGAGCATCGTGACCGACCGCGACCACAGCCAAGCCCATCTCGGGCTGCTCTACGGCCCGAGCGGACTGGCGGTCCGCTTGCTGCGGGCAACGGTCATTGGCTGGTGGATCGCCATCGGCGTCTCCGCCTTCCTCTACGGGCTCATCGCCAAATCGACCGGAGCCACCATCTCGGGATCGATCAAGCAGGTGTTCTCGAAGCTCGGGGCGAGCGGCACGGGCGCCGCCGAGGTGTTCGGCCTGTGTTTCCTCATCGAGGCGGTCCTCATCGGTTTCGTCGCCGCCGGCCAGGTCACCGCGGCACGCGTCGAAGAGTCCGAGGGGACGCTGGACAACTTCATGGTCCGCCCGGTGTCTCGGAGCATCTGGCTCGCTGGCCGGCTCGTGGTGGCGCTCGCCGTGTTGGTGCTCAGCGGCGTCGCGGCCGGTGTCTTGGGCTGGCTCGGAGCGGCCAGCCAGCACACAGGCCTGAGCTTCACGAGCTTGCTCGGGGCCGGCATCAACCTCGTGCCACCGGCGATCGTCATCTTGGGGGTTGGAGTGCTGGCCTTCGGCATCCTCCCTCGTGCCACGTCGATCGTCGTGTACACGGTGTTGGGCTGGTCGCTGCTCATCGTCATCATCGGTGGCTTCGGGACCGTGAGCCACTGGGTCCTCGACACGTCGGTGTTCCACAACATGGCCTCGGCTCCTGGCGCGCCGCCGAACTGGGAGGCGAACGGCATCATGACCGGCATCGGTGTGGCCGCTGCCCTCGTCGGGGGATTAGCTTTCAGGCGACGGGACCTGCAAGGATCATGACAACGCATCGGACACCCTCGCCAACTCCTGCGGCCCGGCCCATTGACGAGCGGTCGGTTGCCTTCGAGGACTTGACCGCACGGGCACGGATCCGCGAGGCGGCCCTCGAGCACTTCGCTCGTGACGGGTACGACCGGGCCACGATCCGGGCGATCGCCAAGACGGCCGGCGTCTCCCCCGGTCTGCTCCGGCACCACTACGGGTCGAAGGAAGGCCTGCGAGAAGCGTGTGACCACTACGTGCTCGAGATGATCCACCGCGCCAATGCCGAGATCCTCTCTGAGCCTGGCGCGTCGGCGCAGGTACGGCAAGCGTCGAGACCCTTCGGCTCTTACGTGGCGCGCTCCCTCGCCGACAAGTCTCCGACCGTAGGACCGATCTTCGACGAACTGGTGACGATGACCGAAGCGTGGCTCGCTCGGGCCGACGACTCCCGCACGGACACGCCCACCGTCGACCGGAGAGTCCGGGCCGCACTCGTCACCGCCATGAAGATCGGCATCCCGCTCCTCCACGAACACGTGTCCCGCGCCCTCGGCACCGACATGTTCGGCCCTGATGGGGATCGGCTCGTCGCGCTGGCGTTACTGGACATCTACTCCCACACGTTGATCGACCAGGACGTCGCCACCCCTGCGGCAGAAGGCTACGAGGAACCTCGGCACTAGGTCCGCGCAATTCAGATGGCGGAGAACTCAGCGATCACCGTCCGGGGTCGCCGCCGAACCAGCGGCTACGGCTCCATCGCCGGCCCCCCGCCAACGCTCGAACCGCCGAGTTCTACCTTCATCTGCGACACGCCAGGGTCTCAAAGCGTGAGCCCGCGTTCGAGATGGGCGAGCGCGTCGTCCACCAAGGCGAAAAGCTCACTCTCGGGGTGCTCGACCCAGTAGAGCTCGGCGGCGAGCATGACGCCCATGATGGCGCCAGCGAGCGTGGCAACCGCGAAGTCGTCGCTCGTCCGGCCGGCCCGTTCCGCCACGATAGTGGTGACGTCTCGGATCGCCTGGGCCAGCTGGTCGAGCATGGCGGCGCGCAGGCTGGGGACCGACACGGCCAGCTCGGCTCGAACCCGGATATCGGCCAAGGCTTCCTCGCTCATGTGCTCGAACACACCGAGAATCCCCCGACGGATGGCCTCGACTGCTCCGAGCTCGGCAGGCTGGGAGCGGCAGGCGCCGATGATGAGCGGGTCGTACTCGTCGGTGAGCACTAGGGCTTCCTTGGAAGAGAAGTGGCGGAACAGGGTGCTCGCGGAGACGTCGGCAGCCTCGGCGATCTCCTCCATGGTCGTGCGGTCGTAGCCCTTTTCGCCGAACAGGCGCAGCGCCTCGTGCTGGATGGCAGCCCGGGTACGCGCCTTCTTGCGCTCCCGACGCCCGACCGTGGGACTGCCCTTAGGCTGCGGCTCGGTCATCCGGTTCCTCCTTTCTGTCGACCTTGCTCGAACGACGTCCCATAGGAAGGAAGACAAGGGCGAGCACGCAGCCGGCGATAGCGAATCCGGCCGAGACCAAGAGCGCAGCGTCCATACCGTGCACGAAGGCGCCTCGCACCTGGGCCAACAACACCGGAGAATTGAGTTGGTGGGCTACGGCGGCCCCCTGGAACACTCCTTGGCGGACGGTGGCGGAGGCGGCCGATGGCAGTCCGCCGAGGTGGAGGTGAGCCACATAGACGGCGAGCAGAGTGCTGCCGAGCACGGCGCTGCCGAGCACGGCGCTGCCGAGCGGCGCGCCCGTGTTCTTGAGCGCCTGGAGCACGGCCGAGCCCACCCCGGCCCGCTCCTCGTCCAACTCGGCGACGGCCGCCGATGCCGCGGTGACCATCGTCAGCCCGGTGCCCACCCCAGCGATCGACAGCCACAGCGCTGAGAACTCCTCATCGGAGGCGACCATAGTGGTCGCCCCGAGGGCGAGGCCCGCGCCCAGCACGGCGAAGCCCGCGGCGACGGTGAACTTGGCCCCGATGCGCTTGGCCAGCAGCGTGGCGGGGGCGAGGCCGACGAGCAGGCCTCCCACGACGGGCAAGAGACGGATCCCCGAGCCTTCGGCGTTGGTGCCCATCACACCCTGGAAGTACTGCGGAAGGGTGAAGAGCAACCCCACGAGGGCCAAGGTCAACACGGTGTAGAGCAGGACGCCCCAGGTGAACGACCGGGACCGGAACAAGGAGAGGTCGACAAGCGGCGCGACTCGGCACACGCCAGCGAGCCCAAGGCGAATATCCCGAGCGACCACAACATCACCTTCTTGCGACCCAACAGGTCGCCGAGCAGCCCTGCCGGCAGCATCGCCGCGGCCAGCACCAGGGCATAGCCCGGTGAGAACCACTGGAGGTCCGTCTCCGACGCCTTGAGAGCCCCGGACAGGGTCGGCAGGGCGACGCTCAGGACGGTCAGGTCCATGCTGACGGCGAGCACGGCCAGTACCACGGCGACAAGCGCCCACCATCTGCGGCTTCCTAACGGGGAGATCTCGCTCATGCCGACCACACTAATGACAGTTACTCCCAAACAGGAGGGACCTTCGTCATTTTGTCTCTGCCTCGCCAGACCCCGGTGGTCTCACGCTGGGCGCACAGCTGCACAACCTCTGGACGGCGACGGCTCGCCATCCAATATCGGCGAGGCGGTAGGTGGGCAGGACCTTAGCGACGTCTCGGAGCCATTGCGGGAAGGCTTCGAGTGGGACGACCAGCCCTACCAGTAGGTTCAGGGCAAGCAGGGTCGTGATCACGACGGCTTGCGCTCTCGACGAGGCAGTGACGAGCCCGAGGAGGATGCCGAGCGCGGCGAAGGGGAGGCAGCCAAACCACGAGGAGGCGACGACGGTGGCCCAGGTACCGGCAAAGAGATGAGGATGCGACCCGGGCGTCGCCCACCTCGGCGAAGCGCTTCGATCAGGAGAAGGTGTCGGTCTCCATCAGCTCCGCGCGGGGCGGCGGGCGCGCACGAGGACCGAGGTGAACCCGTCGGCCACCGGGTGGCTGTCGGTGATCGAGATCTCGGAGAAGCCGGCCGCCTCCAGCGCCGCCGCATAGGCCCGCCGGCTGAGGGCGCCGGCCAGGCATGCGGCCCAGACCTCGAGATCGGTCGCCCGCTGCGGGGCAACCTCACCGTCGGCCACCACGTCTGCCACGCAGAACCGTCCGCCCGGGCGCAGGACCCGGTAGGACCCGGCGAACACGGCGCCCTTGTCGGTGGACAGGTTGATCACGCAGTTGGAGATGACCACGTCCACGCTCTCATCCGGTAGGGGGACGTCCTCGATCCGGCCCCGGAGGAACGTGACGTTGTCTACCCCAGCCTCGGCCCGGTTGGCTTCGGCAAGGGCGAGCATCTCGTCGGTCATATCCAGGCCGTAGGCATGGCCCGCAGGTCCGACGCGGCGGGCCGACAGCAGCACATCGATCCCACCGCCCGAGCCCAGGTCCAGGACCACCTCCCCGGGGGCCAGTTCGGCCAAGGCGACCGGGTTGGCGCAGCCGATGCTGGCCGCCACGGCCTTCACCGGTAGGGCCTCCAGCTCGGCCGGGTCGTAGATAACACGGCCGAACACGGCCGCCTCGCCCGGGTCCACGACCGATCCACCCGACCCGCAACAACTGCTGGCCGTCCGGGCGGCCGTCGCGTAGCGCTCGCGGACAGCGTCCACGATTGCCTCGGCATCAGGCATGGGCGGGTCTCCTTCCTCGTCGGGGACGGTTGGACGGGTTCGGCTCGGCTTGCCAAGGCGTGACGCAGCCGGGGCTTTGGGGCTCGTAGCGGGGCAGGACACCCATCACCAGCTCGGCAGCCGAAGGGAAGCGCTCGAGGCAAGCCTCGTTGGCCCAGTAGACGCTGGTGTTGCCCCGTCGCTCGAAGTGGACGAAGCCAGTCTCAGTCAGGATGGCCAAGTGGTGCGACACCGTGGACTGGCCGATGTCCAACGCCGCGACTACCTCGCCCACCGTCATCGGGCGGCGAGCGGTGGCCAGGCGGTTGAGGATCAACACCCGAGAAGGCTCCCCCAGGCACCGGAACCACGATGCCCACACCTCAGCCGAGTGCCGGTCGACCTTCATTGACTATCGACGATAGTCGATAAACGATCTCGGCGCAACCTCTCGAAACAGGCGACGCCACCCCTTCCGCTGACCTGATCAGCAGGACATGGGACAATCGGCCCTCGCCCAGGTTCGTTCATGTCGAGCCGAGCTCAGTTCTCGGGTTCATTGGGTTTGTGGCTTTCGGCCCAAGTGGCCCAATCGCCGAGGGCTTGATGGAGTCGGATACCAGCCTCGGCAGCGATCCGAATGGAATTGGTTTGCGGGCTGTCGCCGTACTCGCCCCGGTCCTTTGCCGCCGCAAGTTCGCGGTACTTCTCCGCGAGCTGGTGGTAGAAAGCGGCCTCCTTCTCCAGATGGACGGCCAGCTCCTCGGGGGTCATCAGCCAGAAGAACACCGACCGCAGCACGGGCTCCAGCCGAAGGGTGTGATCGACCTCGACCGAGGTCAGCCAGCGCCGAACCTCACCCATGCCCGATTCCGTGACTCGGTAGGTCTTGCGTCGACGCGGCCCCCTGGAGTCGATCTCGATGAACCCGTCGTCTTGGAGCTTGCGCAGCTAGCCGTAAATCTGTGGGTGCCCGGCGGGCCAGACGGTGCCGAGCAGGTCCTCGAAGCGGCGGGTGAGGTCCCAGCCGCTCGCTGGTTGCTCGGCCAGCAGTCCGATCAGCGCGTGTCTCAGCGACATGCCAGGACCTCCCGTGTATGCTGACATGTCGGGCTTGCGCATGCACACCCTGAGATCAGGGCCCAGGCCATGGGCCGTCTCGTCGTCCCGCGGAGCAGCCCGGCTCGACGCTCACCTGTTCGATGTGGGCGCATCGGTCGACCACCTCCACCACCACATGGTCGCCTTGATCGGTCGCTACCCACGAGCGGCCTGCTCTCGCGTAGGCCGCCAACTTCTGGGTGCTCGTCGGATCGTCGGCGGCACTCGAAGATCCTGCCACCCAATATTTCGTTATACAATACTCTGGTGGAGATCCGAGACTCCGCCCTCAAACACGGCTGCAACGCCGACGACGTCAGCCACACCATCACGAACGCGCTCGTTGCCTATGACGACCTGGATGACCCCTACGTGCTCTACCTCGGACCGGACACCGCCGGCACGCTGCTCGAAGTGTTGACCGCTGTCGACGAACAGGGCTAGGAGATCGCCTTCCACGCCATGCCCATGCGCCGCAAGTACAGGAGGTTGCTCCCATGACCGAACCCCGCAAAGCCAAGACCGGCGAGCCGATGGACGACGACTTCTGGCGACGGGCAGAAGAGAAGGCGGACGCCGGCCTCGACCCCTCCCGACTGCGCCGCCGAGTCGGTCGTCCCACCCTCGGCGACAAGCCGGCCGAGCTGACTGCCGTCCGGATCCCCCCTGAGACCCGCCGGGCACTCGATGACCGGGCCGCCCAAGAACACACCTCCGCCAGCGAGGTCATCCGCCGCGCCCTGGACCAGTACCTCGCGAGTTAGCCGGTCAGCTCTGCAACGCACGGAGACCGGCGAGCACCTCGGTCAAGTTCGAATAGCGACAACGCACCTCCACCTGAGGGACTCGAACTGCCGTCCCTCGACTGGATGCTCCATCGTCGGCCGCCGTCACCTCGAAGCAGTCCTGGCTGAGTATGTCGAGCAGCATCACAACGCGCACCGGCCCCTGGGCCACCCTGGGCCAACGACCGCCCGCTGATTCCGACGCGACCCCCCCACCATTACCGACGCTGACGCCGCCAGCCTACGATACGAAGGCTGATCGTCTGGTGGCCTCATCCACGAGTACCGGATGGTCGCCTGAGCTCGGCGGCCGGGGGTTCTGCGCACCCGCGGGCGGACGGGCGAGACCGGCAGGTCGCCAGCCTCGCGGCGCAGGTCGCCCGCCAGCCGGGGTGGTGCCACGTTGCCACCTAGGCAGACCAGGGCGAGAGCACTGTCCGGCCGAGCTTGTCCCGAACGCTCGCGGAGCGACGTCCGCGATCACGTTGAGGGCTACTGACCGGTCTCGTGCAGGGGGATCATGGCTTGTGTGGCGCGGGCGAACAGGACGTAGTGTCCGCCCTCTACGAAGTGGGGCGTGACAAGGCGCAGGCGAGATACCATCTCCCACCCAGCTCGCAGACTGACGTTGGTGTCTTGTTCGCCGTGCCACCATTCCACCGGGCTTTCGACCTCGCGCAGCTCGAATCCCCACGGGCGGCACAGGGAGGCGATGTCTTCAGTTGGGCCGGAGGGACCCTGTCGGCATCCATCGCCGAGTGCTTCGATTGCTGCCCGGGTCTCGCTGGGATGCTCCCTGGCGAACGAGGCGTCCAATGAACTTCCGCGCGCGGCGAGCGCCGTGAGGCGGTCGACGGCTTTGGCTGATCGTGGTGCGCTGAGCAGATAGACGGCTCCGAACAGTCGCGGCGTATGGATCGCAAGCCCGTTGTAGGCCCGAGTCATGCGCGATACAACTCCCTTGGCGCGGGTCCAGCTCTCGCTGTAGGGCGGGCTCCCCGCGCCGACGACCGTGCAGGCCACGCGGCCAGAGAGCCGGTATGCGACGGCGAGGGCATAGGCGCCGCCGGCGGAGTGGCCGAGCAGCCCGAAACGATCCAGTGCCAAATGGTCCGCCAACTCCTCGACGTCGCTGGCCCAGTCCACCAGTCGTCGCCGAGGGGCCAGATCGGAGCGGCCCAAACCGGGCCGGTCGACGGAGATCAGGCGGATTCCGCTGGCCGTGGCCGCCGCGTGCAGGGACGCTCCAGCGAGACCAGAGCTAGCCGATGCGGGCAGGAACACACACGGCGAACCAGACCGGTCTCCGTGCTCATACCAGCTGAGGTTCCGAGCGTCGGCGAGGACCATGGATTGCGGTGTTCGGGTGTCGTCATGGCTCACGGGAAGTTCCTATCTCTGGCTGCTGGAGGCCTTGCCATTCAGCGAGCAGCTGCGGCAGTCGCTCGGCGAGAAAGTCGCCAAGCGACGCCATGTCCTCCAGCTGGCGTCGTCGTGCCGGGCTCTGATCGACCAGCAGCCGCAGGCCCTCGCGGGCGAAATCAGCCATTTCGCGGTACGGCTCGGGATCGAACCCCCGGGCTTGGTCAATGACGAGCCGGACCCGATCCACCCGGTCGCCCGCTGCACGCTGCCGCTGCAACACGCCGAGAGCCATCAAGTCCTTCACCGCGCCAGCGCAGGCACTGCGGCTCGCGTGCAACGCGGCGGCCAACTCGTCGATGCTCTGCCAGGCGGGTTCGCACACAAGCAGGTAGCCGACAACCCTCCCGGCCATGGGCGACACGCGATATCGGCGCACCCAAGCCCGGGCGATCCGGTCGGCGTACTGCAGCTGGGCGTCACGTTGCATGGTCAGGAAAGTCTATCAGGGCTTGAACACACTTGACAGATTATTCTGTCGAATCAATTGTACGGCTCGGCCTGGGACCGACCTGCCTTCGGGTCCGCTCCGAGTCGTGTCCAGGGGCGTGGTGTACGGGTAGGGCCTGACTGGGCGAGGGTCCGCCACTCCCGACGGCCAATGCGCAACCAAGGCGGCCCACGGGCATGCCGCCCTCGACGGCCCCGTGCCGGCCACGGTCCTTCGCGCCACCCAGTTCCACGAATTCCCCGCTCAGATGATGGCCTGGAACCGAGAGGGCCTGGTTGCCGTCAATGATCCCGCCTCCAGGTCCAGAGCGTCGCGGCGCGCACCGCCGGGAGTGTGCTGGCCGAACCGGCAGCCGGGACGCCTCAAAAGCGCGTACCGGACCTTGCCGGCCCGCAACGGGCAGACCTCGTGACCCTCGCACGTCACCTTTCTGAACGTCTGCACCTCGGCATCGAGGTGCAGCTGTCAATGGCACGGACAGGTGTGACGAATTCCAGAAGGTGCCCTTCTCCCGACCGACGGCGCCCGCGTAGCGGCCCGACGTTCAACCAGGGGTTGACGAGCGACGACGACGCGAGCGCCGTGACCACGGCGGGGTTGGCATGAGCCGCCCCTCCGTGCTCGAAGACGACCTCCGAGCCCGTCATTTCGCGTGCCGTCCGCTGCTGCTCGCCAGCGTCTGGGACGCCTCTTCCGGAGAGCTCCGACAAGTTCCGGAGAGCTCCGACAAGATCGCGACCGCCCAACGTCCGTTGAGGAGACGAAGCGTTGGGAGGAGAAGCGTTGGGAGGAGTTGCGCCAGTTGCTGGTCACGGTCTGTCGGCGGCGCCCGATTTGTCATGTCGTCGCGGGTAACCGTCAAGGGCATCCGGTGGCGGATTGAATCGATGCGGGTGCGCTCATCGACGCTGGTCGGCGGCGCAACGTGATGAGTGCGACCGCACCGCCGAGGGCGGCCAGCGCGGCGTCGAGTTGCAGGGTGAGTGGTATCCCGTTCGCAGGGCGTCGGACTGAGACGGTGGGTGCCAACCGATCGTCGCAACAGCCTCGTCGCCCTCACCCAAGCCGGGCTAGCCCTCTTCGACCGGGTCACCCCGGCCCATGTCGCCACCGAGAACCGCCTCTTGGCCGGCCTCGACGACCAGCAGCGCAAACACCTTGAGGAACTGTTGCGCATCCTGCTCGTCTCCCTCGAAGGCACCACCACCGAGCCGATGTTCCCCCGCCTGGGGCCCACCCTCGCCCCCGCTCATGTCACCATGGCGACCCGGCGCGCCGCCGGCCTGCCCGAAACTGTCGGGTCATTGGTACGCGAGGTCCAACCAGCCAGCCGGGCTGACCAAGCCGGCGTCAAGATCGGTGACGTCCTCGTCGGTGCCGACCATCTCCAGGTGCGCTCCATCACCGCGCTCTACGCGGCGATTAGCCGTGCCGTGCGCGAGGGCATCCTCACTGTGCACGCCATCCGCGGTGAGCGGACCCGCGTCACCACCACCCTCGATCTACGCCCACGGCCCGACGACGACCTGCCGCCCGGCAACGCGTCACCCCCCACTCGGGCAGTCGAGCACCAACTCTGAGCGTCACCAGGATCGGGGGCCCCATTCGCGTCCGACAGCGGCGTCGCCGACCGCACCTTGGGGATCGCGGCGCGACCCGTCAAAGCCAAGACTTCGAGCCCACTGTGGTAGTCCCGAACCAGTTGCCGAACTGGGCCGACTCGATCAACACCCACAACTCGGCCCCTCAACCACCCACAGCCGATTGGTAGTCAGCGAGCGCATCAGGGTCGTCGATGCTGCCGTGGTGGTGGTACTGGCACCACTTGCCGTCTCGGCGGAAGTAGCGGCTGGTACGGATGTGAAGTGGCACCTGGGCCCCATCGATTGCCGTGTAGCTGCCCGTCTCTCGACCGACGAAGAGGGCGTGGTCCGGGCCCACGTGCTCGACGACATCGACGAAGAAGACCTGCACCCCCCTGCCGCTGTCGAACACCTTGCGGTACAGGTCGCCGATCGCGCCACGTCCTCGCACAATGCCGCCGAGCGGGTTGTAGAGCACTACTTGGGGATCGTCCGCCCAGACCGCCTCGAGGGTGGCCGCGTCCTGATTGTTGAGCGCGTAGTAGAAGGTCTCGAGGGCTGCCCGGGCCCCCTCGGCCCCTTCGCTAACCGTCTCCCCGAGACGGTTAGCACTTCCTGCTCCGTAGTTCGCCATCGCAGTGGATCTCCTTTCTGTAACTACTAGTATGTACACCATGACCACCACGACTGTCGAGCGCCTCGTGAGAAGCGCACAGGAGCTGCTGTGGGAGCGGGGCTACGTCGGGACGAGCCCCAAGGTGCTGCTCGAGCGGGCCGGCGTGGGCCAGGGCAGCATGTACCACCACTTCACCGGGAAGGCAGACTTAGCGGCGGCGGCGATCGAGAGAAGCGCCGCCGAGCTGCGCGAGGCCTCGGACGCGTCGCTCTCGGGACAAGGCTCTCCAGTGGCACGGCTCCGCCGGTACCTGCTCGCGAGACGCGAGGTATTGCGCGGCTGCCGGATCGGGCGGCTCGCCTACGACCCCGAGGTGGTCGCGGACCACACGCTGCGCGCTCCGGTCAAAGACACCTTCGACTGGCTCCTTCGTCGCCTCGGTGAGGTCGTCGAAGAGGCACAGCAAGCGGGTGAACTGCCCGCGACCCTCGATGTGCGCTCTACCGCCGCGACCATCGTGGCGGTCGTCCAAGGCGGCTACGTCATGGCACGAGCCACCGGCTCCTCGAAGTCGTTCTCCGCCGCCATTGATGGCCTTATCTCACTGCTCGAGGGATCCCATCCGGGAGGCGGTACGAGCAGTGGGCCAGCCTGAAAACACGGCGCCGGATGGGGAGACGCCGGCGGTGAGCCGAGTGACCAACGACGACGAGTGGGTGCCGAGAAGGCCATCCGTTGGCTGTGAGCCGTGCCTTGACACCTGGACTCCCACACCCTCACCCGTACCGACGACGGGCCTCTTGGTTCCAAGGGGCAGTGGCCATCCGCTCGGCCACAGGCACTGAGGTCGCAGAGCCGCAGGTCCATCGAACCGCTCCGAGGAAGCCGGTGAAAGCACCTGCAACCGCACCGGTCAGGCGGCTCTGGATCGCATGGCGCAGGACCGCGAGCCGCGCCGGTAGCACCAGCGGTCTAGTGGCGGGGGTTCAGGACCACCGCTCGCCCATCCGCCTACCTATACAATTGTCTGACATTTCTCGACAATTGGGCGGAAGATGTTGCTAGACTGCTGTCGATGTCCTCAGCCAAGGCTCGCCCCGCCACCTCGCGGCCGCGCCGGGCTCCGAGCCCTGACGAGCGCCTGGTTGACGCCGAGCGCTCGAAGGCGGCGCTGCTCGACGCGGCGTTGGAGGAGTTCTCCGCCAAGGGCTTCGCCGGGGCACGGGTGCGCGAGATCGCAGAGCGCGCCGGGGTGAGCAAGGACCTCATCGCCTACCACTTCGGCGGGAAAGAAGGGCTCTACCTGGCGGTCCAGCGGGCCTGGCTGGACCAGGCGCGGCGCTGCGCCGACGACGAGGCGTCCCTCGCCGACAGCTTGGAGCGTCACCTCCGCGGCGCACTCGACGACCCCCGGCCCATGAGGCTGCTCGTGTGGCGGGGCCTGGCCGCCGACGGGGCCGCTCCCCCCGACGCGTCAGCAGACGCCGACCATCCTGGCGTCGCCAGCCTGCGCCGGCGCCAGGGTAACGGTGAGCTTGACGCAGACCTGGACCCAGCGACGCTGCAGCTGGTCCTGCTCGGCGCGGTCGCTGCCCCGGTCGTCTTCCCTGGCGAGGTGCGCCGCCTGTTCGGCGTCGAGGCGACCAAGCCCGACTTCGAAGCCCACTACCGCGCGGGGTTGCTTCGGCTCGTCGACATGCTCCGCCCCCGGGTAGGAAAGGAGGGACAGCCATGAACTTCACCGACGAGCAGGTTGCCTACCTCGAGAGCCAGAGGCTCGGCCGTCTCGCGACGGTGGACCGCCACGGCGCCCCTCAGAACAACCCCGTCGGGTACCGCTACAACCCCGACTTGGGGACGATCGACATCGGCGGGCACAACCTCGCCGCCAGCCG
This sequence comes from Actinomycetes bacterium, assembly GCA_021787035.1. GTDB lineage: Bacteria > Actinomycetota > Acidimicrobiia > Acidimicrobiales > Palsa-688 > JAJZYO01. The sequence continues at coordinate 4,982 of JAJYMM010000062.1, read as the reverse complement.
CAAGTTCCGCAACCTGGCGGTCAACGACCGCGTCGCCTTCGTCGTCGACGATATCGTCTCGTTCCGGCCTTGGCGGGTGCGCTGCTTGGAGATCCGAGGCCACGCCGAGGCGCTGAGTGACGAGGATCCCCTCCAACCGGGCTTCACCACCGATCTGATCCGCATCCACCCTGACCGTATCCTCAGCTTCGGGCTGACCGGCGACAGTGGCGCTGGTGCACCGCAGGGCTCGTAAGGATCTGGCCGGCTCCAGGTGTCAGCGGTCCCATTGGGCTACCGACCCCAGGAAGAAGGCACCCTTCCGGCGCGGGCGATGGCGGCGCCATCGGGGGTCGGGGCAGTCAGGTCGATCCAGGCCTGATCACCCTCGACGGCCACCTTGATGTCCAGAACGCGCGAGACGCGAGGCTACGCCTGCCCGCGGCGGCGGCCCTCGCCCGGTCATCCCAAGACAGCGGCGGACGGCCCTCGCGCCACGGCGGCCCGCTGCCCCGCCCTCAGCGGCGGTGGCGACCCAAACCTAAACGGAGAGACTTCTCGTCGGTGTGGACGGCGCCGGGGAACCTCGGCGTGTCTGGTCGCAGGGCCACGGCGGTGGCCCGCTTCGCGTCGTCGTGGGCGCGCTCGACCGTCTGTCGGACGGCCGGGTTGCCGGGCATCCTCAGCGAAGGTGGTCACAGCATCACCTTCCCGCCGGAGATGTCCAGGGTGACCCCGGTGATCCACGACGCGCCCGCCGATGCGAGGAACACCGTCGCTGCCGCGACGTCTTCGGGCTGGCCGATGCGCCCGAGGGGGAAGGCCTCCCCGAGCGCCCGGCGCTGCTCGTCGCTCATCCACGCGCGCATCTTTTCGTTTTCGATGGCCGACGGGGCGAGGCAGTTGACCCGGATACCTGCGTGCGCGTACTCGCCGGCGAGGTGGCGGCTGAGGGCGATCACCCCGGCTTTGGCCGCGGCGTAGGCGGCGGAGGACCTTGCGGCCTGGCGCGCCGCGGCCGAGGCCATGGTGACGATCACCCCGTTGCGACGCTCGATCATGGAGGGGAGGAACGCCGAGACGGTGAGGAAGGTGGAGGTCAGGTCGGACTCGACGACCCGGCGCCAGTGCGCCGCCGTCTCTGTGGCGGTCGGCACGGGCATGCCGTCGCCCCCGGCGTAGGCGGCGAGGATGTCTGGCGGGCCGAGATTGGCGGTGACCTGGCGGTGCAGGGCGTCGATGTCGTCTTCGAGGGTGCAGTCGGCGGCGACCCCTATGGCGTGGCCTCCGTTTGTGGTGATCGCCTCGACGGTGGCGTCGATGGCGGCTCGGTCCCGGCCGACGACCGCGACAGCGACGCCGTTGGCTCCCAGGGCCGCGGCAGTGGCCGCCCCGATCCCCCGTGAGGCGCCGGTGACGACTGCGACCTTGCCGGCCAGGTCGGGGTAGATCACGGTGCCGCCGGGGCCCGGACCGCTTTCGGCCGAGTCGGTGTGGGTGGCGGGGTTCTGGGTCATGAGGTCAGCTCCAGGGGGTTGGCGAGACGGACCTGACGCCGGTTGGTGCCAGGCTGGTGGACGGCTGCGACGATGAAGCGCGCCAGGCCCGGCGGGCACAGCGAAGCGCCAAGCCCGTGACCTCGATGCCCGCATAGCTCACCCCGCACGCCTCCCTCCGATTATATTCTTTAGCCATACAGTACGTCTAAGTAAAGCAGGACAAGGAGGCGCCGTCAAGCGCGATGAGAACCCGCCCCTACAACCTCGGCCGCTGCCAGGCCCCGATCGACCACGCACGCCGCCAGATCCTCCGATGCCACCAGGGCGCTGTTCGGTGAGGCAACCAGCTACACCAGTTCAGCGCCTGGGGCGAGTACTGGATTTTCACCCGCCCCGTCAACGGTCCTCTCTCTGCCAGCTCACCCTTGCCTGGCGGCGCGACCAACAACACCCGCTCGTCGCGGCGCACCCGGCAGGTCACCGGTCGATCTCATTGACGGTTCCATTGTCGTCGAGGTAGCTGCCCGGAGCAGGGCTCCGGATTTGGCCCCAGCCTTCGTTCGCCGGCGCCCGCCGGTACGGCCCAGGGAATAGAAGAGCCGCTGCGGCAGTTCGGAACGACCATGGAGAAGCTGGGCAGCGCGGGGATCTGGGTACGCCATTCCAATGCAAGCCCGGAGGTCGCGGGGGAGCTGGAGCGGCTCGGCTACTCGACGCTGTGGCTCGGGGCCTCCCCGCCCGCCGGGCTCGAGGTCGTCGATCCCCTGCTCGGGTCCACCGATACCCTGGTCATCGGCACCAGCATCGTCAACATCTGGACGGCACCCGCCAAGGCGGTGGCCGAGTCGTTCCACCGCTTGGAGGCGAAGTACCCGGGGCGGTTCGTCCTCGGGGTCGGTGCGGGGCACCGGGAGAACGAGGCGGGCTACCGCAAGCCCTACGAGGCACTGGTCGACTACCTCGACGAGCTCGACCGAGCCGGCGTGCCCGTGCAGCGCCGAGCCTTGGCCGCGCTCGGACCCCGCGTGTTGGACCTGGCCCGCACCCGCAGCGCCGGCGCGCTCCCCTACCTCGTCACCCCTGAGCACACCCGCAGCGCCCGCGCCCGACTGGGCCCCGACGCGCTCCTCGTGGCCGAGCAGAAGGTCGTCGTCGACGCCGACCCACATCGGGGACGCAGCATCGGCCGGGAACGAGTCGGCCCCTACTTACAACTGTCAAACTACGTGGCCAACCTTCGCCGCATCGGCTTTGACGCCGACGACGTCGCCTTCCCCGGCAGCGACCAGCTCGTCGACGCGCTGGTCATCCACGGTGGCCCCGAGACAGTCGCAGACGGCTTGCGCGCCCACCTCATCGCAGGCGCCAACCAGGTCGCGATCCAGGTGCTCTCCGCCGACGACGACATCCTGCCCGGAGCGCGGGCACTGGCCCAACTGCTCTGATCCGAGCAGCTTCGTCCTGTGGGAACGTCGGTCCGGGCTCACTGACTTGACAGGCGGCCAAGGAGGCCATAAAAGTGGCCGACACCAGGGAGAACGGTCACCTCCGTCGAGCCTACGGGGCTGACGGCCTCGACGACCCGTGCTGGTACCACCTGATACTCGATTCTACGGCGATCGACCTCGACGACTGCGTCGAGCAGATCACTGCCGCCGCCCGGGCCCGGGTCCGCCGCCCTGGCCCGGGCCCGCCGATATGAGAAGAGGCTGCCGTGCTCATAGCCAAAGACACCCCGACACGGGACCGCAGGTCACTCGACGGCCTGTGGCGATTCCTGCTCGACCCCGACGCCATTGGCCGGCGCGACCGGTGGTGGGAGAAGCTGCCGACGGGGGCCGTGGAGATGCCTGTCCCGTCCAGCTACAACGACGTCTATCCCGACCCGGCGTACCGCGACCACGTCGGTGATGTTTGGTACGAGACGACCTTCCGCCTACCCCCGGGATGGGCCGGCAAGCGCATAACGATACAGTTCGGGTCGGCCACTCACCGGGCCGAGGTGTGGGTGAACGGCCGCTCCGTGGCCACCCACGAAGGCGGATACACCCCCTTCGAGGCTGACATCACCGACCTCGCCGGCCCCGGCAAGGAGAGCCGGCTCGCCGTGGCAGTAAGCAACGTGCTCACCTGGCAATCCATCCCCCCCGGCTATGTCGAGGACACCCCCGCCGGGCGCCGGCAGCGCTACTTCCACGACTTCTTCAACTACGCCGGGCTTCACCGTCACGTCTGGCTCGTCGCTACCCCGAAGTCCCGCATCGAAGACATCACGGTCCGCACTGGGATCGACGGGCCGGACGGCACAGTGTCCTACAGGGTCGAGGCTACGGGAGCGGGCTCCGGACAGCTCATCACGCAGGCCACCCTTACCGACGCCACCGGTGTCGCAGTGGCGCGGGCATCAGGCCCCGAAGGGGTGCTGCGCGTGCGGCAGGCCCGCATGTGGCAGCCCGGCGACGGCTACCTCTATCAGCTGACCGTCGAGCTCCGCGACGGTGACAGCCTGGTCGACTCCTTCCCGCTGGCGGTCGGCATCCGCACTGTGGAGGTCGACGGAACCCGGCTCTTGATCAACGGCGAGCCGTTCTACTTCCGCGGCTTCGGACGCCACGAAGACACCCCCATCCGCGGCAAAGGCCACGACGACGTGTTCATGGTCCACGACTTCGCCCTGATGGAGTGGGTCGGGGCCAACTCGTTCCGGACGTCGCACTACCCCTACGCCGAAGAGGTCCTCGACTACGCCGACCGCCGCGGGTTCGTCGTGATCGACGAGACCCCGGCGGTGGGGCTCAACATGGGCCTCGGCGGCGGCATATTCGGAACCCAGGGGTTCACCACATTCTCTGACGACACGATCAACGAAGCCACCCAGCAGGCCCATCGCCAAGCCATCACCGAGCTGATCACCAGGGACAAGAACCACCCCTGCGTGGTGCTCTGGAGCATCGCCAACGAACCAGAGTCCGACACCGAGGCCTCCAGGGCGTACTTCGAGCCGCTCGCGGCCCAAGCCCGCATCCTCGACCCGACGCGGCCGGTCGGCTTCGCCAACGTGATGCTCGCCCCGCCTGACAAAGACCTCATCTCCGACCTGTTCGACGTCCTGCTGCTAAACCGCTACTACGGCTGGTACGTCGACAACGGCGACCTCACCGCCGCCGAGGCACACCTCGAAGCGGAGCTGGGCGCCTGGACGGCGAAACACCACAAGCCGATCATCATGACCGAGTACGGCGCCGACACCCTCGCCGGCCTGCACGCCGTGGTTGCCACCCCGTGGAGCGAGGAGTACCAGGTCGCGCTGCTCGAAATGTCACACCGCGTCTTCGACCGGATAGACGCCGTCATCGGGGAGCACATCTGGCACTTCGCCGACTTCGCCACCTCGTCGGGAGTCATGCGCGTCGACGGCAACAAGAAAGGCGTCTTCACCCGCGGCCGCCATCCCAAGGCCGCGGTCTCCCACCTGAGGCGCCGGTGGCTGGGAGCGCCGTGACC
>JAJYMM010000032.1 GCA_021787035.1 Actinomycetes bacterium | reverse complement strand
GCTGGCGGTAGGGCAGGATACCGATGCGCAACCAGTAATAGACGGTGCCCGGCTTGACCCCGAGTTGCTCGGCGACTTGCTTGACCGTGAGCTCGCCGGGCTCGAGCGGTGATGGACGCGCCAGGCCGATGGAGGCGCGGACATTGCGGACGTCCAGTCTTCCGAACTCATGGCCGCGCGCCGTGCGCAACCCAAGAGCGCTCAGCTCCGCGGCGATGTCGCTGTCTCGCATCCCTTCAAGCTTCCGGCGTCGAATGAGCTCGACTGCATCTGAGTGGGTGAGCATGCGTGTGCGGGTGGCCGTGTGCTCCTCGTTGGCACCGGAACGCCACCGGATGCCCACGCGAACCTCGTTGCCAAATGGGTCGGATGTGAGCGTCACGTCGCGGATTAGGGTCCGGAGCACGCGTTTGCGGTCCCTTGGTGAGGTAGTCGGTTCGCTCCATAACCTTCGGATGTCCGCGGCCAGGTTCGCCAGCTCGGCCTTGGTCGGTAGCGGCTTTTGGCTGGCTTTCTGTTCCGCCAGGGCAGTTTCGGCTTCGGCGACAGCGGAAAGTTTTGTTTCCCAGCGTTGTTCGAGACTGCGAGCTACGAGGCGGTTTTCCGGCTCGCAGAGGTTATAGGCGCGCTCGGCACGTGAAGCTTCGTATTGGGCCCGTTCGACCCGCAGCTCGAACGCCCGCAGCACCCGAGCGTCGCGCTGGGCCAGCTCGTCGGCCGCGGCCAGTGCGAGGTCGATCTGTTCGGGTGTCACTACCTCCAGCACACGGCGTTCGACCACTGGGTCCACCAGTGCGGCGCTGACCGAGCGGCACCCCGGCGTGTTGGTCTGGTCGAGGTGGGAGTGACACCGGTAATGAGAGGCACCCGAGCTCGAGTAGACGACGGTCATCCCTCCTCCGCAACCACCGCAAAGTGCGACTCCTTGCAACAGGGCGGAGCCCTCGCGAGGAGGCCGGGCGCCAGCTTGGGACCGGTTGGAAGCCAACTGGCGCTGATGGGAGAGGTAAGTTTCCCACTTGATGTAGCCGGGGTGATGGTCGCGGATCACGACTTCCCAGTCCTGGGCTGGCTGTTCGATGATGTGGGTACGGATGTTGCCGTCGGGGTCGATCTGGCGCTGGCACCTGGTGCGACCAGATACATAGGCACCAGCGTAGGTCGGGTTGCGGAGGATCGCTCGGGCCTGGCTCTGGCGCAGCCGCATCCAAGAGGTCTCCCCGGTCCAGCTCTGCCCGTGGGTCGGGAAACGCCGGTCGGCGAACATTTTTACTACCCCCGTGCAGCTCCCGGTCGCCTCGAAGGCGCGGAATAGGTCTGCCACAGCGGCGTGGACCTCCTGGTCGGGGTCCATCACGACCTGGTCGTCGGCGTCGTAGACGTAGCCGATCGGTAGGGGCAGGCGCAGGTCCCCTCGCCGGGCGGCCGCCTTCCTCGCCTCTTGCATACGCTGGGCCAGGACGTGTAGCTCCACCGCTGACATTGTGCCCTTGAAGCCGAGCAACAACTGGTCGTTGAAGTCCCTCAGGTCGTAGACGCCGTCTGCGTCGGCGACGAGGGTGTCGGTCACCTGGCAGAACTCCATCAGTCGCTGAAAGTCGGCCGAGTTTCGTGACAGCCGGGAGGCCTCCAAGACCAGGACCAGGCCAGCCTCGCCCTGGCATACCTTGGCGACCACTTCCTTGAAGTCGGCGCGGGCCCAGCTGTTGCGGCCAGACAACCCCAGGTCGCCGTCCAGGACAACTACCTGCGAGCGGTCCCAGCCGAGGTCCGCAGCGGCGTCGGCCAGCGCGTACTGGCGCATGGTCGACTCGGCGTTCTCGCGCACCTGGGTGACAGTCGACTGGCGCAGGTAGACCAGCGCTAGCCTGTCCCGGTGGCGCTGGCAGATCTTGTGCTCGCCGTTCATCGCCGTCGCCCTTTGCCCGAACTGCGGACTCGAGCATGTTGGCTATCGCCATGACAAGCTCGTGCCCACCCAGGAGCATCGCGCTTCAACCGAGCTTCCCGCGTCTCAACAGCTCGAGGTTGATGGCCGAGATATCGGCCAGCGCAGCCTGGACCTCGGCATTTGCGGCAACCGCTTGGCCGACCTCGTCTGCCAGTTCGGCCGGTACGTAGACCATCTGGGTCCGCCGGCCGACCCGCATAGATAAATAGAGGTAAGGCCCGTGCAGCTCCCCCCTGGCGCATCGACATCCCTCCTTTCCGCAGCGGCGGCGTTGGTTCTGCAGCGAGCCAGAGATGATTGTTTCGAGGTCGGGGGCTCGCCGGGCGGCACGCCGACGCCGGTCTCGTAGCTGGCGCACGCTTAGCCCGCTCAGGCCGTCTTCTGCCTTGTGTGTGGTCATCACACAAGAGCATGACCGATCGCGTTCGTGATGTCAACGATCCTGCAGGGAAGTCAACAGACTGGCGAGTTCAACGAGCGCATGCACGTCGAGAGGGAGGGCACTGCAGCTTGGCTCCTCAGCCCGGTCCGTGAAGTCCGTGGGCAGTGCGAGCGTCCCGCGCTTGCCTGCGTCGCAGATATAGACGTGCCCGATCCCGGCTAGTCGCCTCTCATATAGAACGGTGAGCCGTTCCCCAGCTAGCGGGTGGAACGGGTGGGTGACGACCAGCGAACTAGAAGAGCTGCTGGTCCTTCTGGCAGTATGTGGGGGTCTTCTCGACTGAGCCGCTCGCAATCGGCCACCCGTTGGCCAGGTAGATGTCGTAGCGCATGCGAGTGCGGTTGGCGTAGAGGTAGTTGGCCACCTCCGTGAGGGTCTTCGCCTTCTGGCCCTTCAGCTTTCGCTTGGTCACGATGGATCGGAAGCCCTTCACGACCTGGCTCACCTGGCCGTGCAGGATGCGACGGGCGCGCTCGCGCACGAAGGCGATCGCCTCGGGGCTGCCTTCTGGGTGCAGGGCGTTGCCCACCTTCCACAGCTTCTCCATGACGTGCAGGAGATCGAGGACCAACGTGGCGTCGGTGAAGCTCGCGGTCACCCGGCGCTGTAGTGCCCGCTCGCCGTCGGTGACGGTCACCCAGGTGTGCCGCCGGTCGGGATCGCGCCTGGTCATCTCTTCGCGCACCTCGGTGATGACGCTGTCCTTGCCGGCGAGCAGTGACGCCCACACCCGCTTGTCTTTCGGGCGCTTGTGGGGACCCCGCCTGGGCGGGGCCTCGCGAAAGAGGCTGGCTACCACGGCATCGGGCGTGCGCCGTCGCGGTGCAGTGGCGAAGACAGCCGCGACGGTCGCCATCTTCTTCTTGTTCGGCTTCTCTCCCTTCTTCCGGCGCACGACAGGGGCGGCGGGTGTGGGCTTGACCATGGGGATGCCCTTGCAGTCGATCGCCCCGAGGAGCAGGTCGCCGGCGGTGAGCTTTGCGCCGCCGGCTCGGCGCTCGTAGAAGCTGTCCACATCGGCTGCGGCGTCGAGGATGATCTGCTCGGCGCTACGCTTTGGCACTGCCACGCCGGTCAGCTCGGCTACTACGTGGACGGCCTCGTCGAAGGGGCCGCACACCGCGGCCCGGGCGAGCTTGGCCTGGACCTCGTAGCTATAGGACCGCGCCGGCAGGCAGAGCTCGGCGTCGAGGGGGTGGATGCTCGGGTGCCCCGGGGCGGCATATCCCACCCGGCTGATCGAAAGCTCGCCCACCAGGCACACGATGCGCCGGCTGTGGCGCTTCTTGTAGGCCAGGCGTAGCGGCCCATCTTCTCCCTCGATGACCAAGGCATCGCCGACATCGCCGTCGCCCCGGCTGCGCAGGTGCTTCTGGAGTGACAGCCGGGCGATCTGGCGGCTCTTTGTCACCGAGGACCGCTCGAGCTCTGACAGCCCTGCCCGTCGCCGTCTCGCTCTCTCGAGATAGCGCTCGAGGTCGCCGAGTGCGCCTCGGCCGGTGGTGGGCGCACGGCCCATGGGCGTCAAGTATGCTACTTGACGATGCCCGGAGCGCGTCTTTCGAGAGCCGAGATCGAGCGACGCCTCGAGCGCTGCCGGGCCGACTACGAGGCAGCGAAGGCCCGGGTCGCCGAGATCGGCTTCCTCTGCGAGGGGACCCTTCTCCAGCTGCGTACCACCTGCGGCAATCCGAACTGCCGCTGCGCTCAGCCCGAGGGCCGCCACGGCCCATACTGGCAGCTCACCTGGAAAGAAGCTGGCAGGACCGTCACCCGGGTCCTCTCCGAGGAGGCGGCGGCCCACTACCGGGAGTGGACAGCGAACCGACGGCGCCTCGAAGCGCTCCTCGCCGAGATGCGGGCGCTGTCACGTGAGGCCGGCGAGTACGTCGCAGCCCAAGCGGGCTTCAACTTCGAGGGACCGAGGCGGTCGTCTCGTCGGCGTCGCTCAGGCCGCTGAGCCCGACTCCAACCTCACCAACTGCAGGGATATGGGCCTACCCCGGCCATATCCCCCTTCGTTATCCATCCCCGGCGGGCTCCCGGAACCGAAAAGTCCCCTGATTCTGGGCTATCTTCACTCGACGCGAAGTAGCCACACCCATGTCTTTTAGCCGCAA
>JAJYMM010000228.1 GCA_021787035.1 Actinomycetes bacterium | reverse complement strand
GCCAACGTCGTCATATACCAACATCAGCGTACTTCTTTGGATCACCTTAGACCTGCCGGCAAGATCGCATCTACGGGCCCAAGGTCCACCAGCGGGGGGCCCACCAAAGGTCCACCAGCGGGGGGCCCACCAAAGGTCCACCAGCGGGGGGCCCACCAAAGGTCCACCAAAGGTCCACCAAAGGTCCACCAAAGGTCCACCAAAGGTCCACCAGCGGGGGGCCCCCAACCAAAGGATGGTCCACCGAAGGTCCACCAAATGACCCACGTGCGGGGGCCTACCAAAGGCCCGAGAGCGGCCACCGCCCCAAAAGGCCTGAGAGTGGCGGACGCCACGCTCCCACCAAGGGCAGTGCCATCCCACCAAGAGCAGTGGCATCCCGGCGGGGGCGACAACCTGTTCGACCCTATAAGGGCGCGCAACCTTCGTCGGCAACCTCGGCTAACCTGCCATCTTTAAGTTCCCTTAAGGCAAGCGCCGGTCGCCGGGGCGGGCCATGAGCTAGGAGGTCCAAAGATGAGAAGGAACGGTCATTGGAGAGCGGCGGCGGGAGCAGCTGCCGCAGGCGGTGCTCTCATGGCCGTCGGGGTGGTGGGGCTGCCGGGCGTGGCAAGCGCCACCGGCAAAATGGTGCAAGCGGCCAACGCAAGCACGGTCACTTACGCGGAATACGCGGGTGCCTCGCCTAACTACATCTTCCCCGAGACCAGTACAGCCAATCAGAGCTTGTACAACAACAGCCAGTTCATCAACCTGATGTACCCGCTTGTCTACCTGCCGGACCCGTACCAGCCAGTGATGGACTACAGCCGTTCGATGGCCTACCCGCCGGTGTTCTCCAGCCACGACACCGTGGTCACGGTCAAGCTCAAGCACTGGACGTGGTCCGACGGGACCCCCGTTACGGCGCGTGACCTCATCTTCTACATAAACCTCGGGAAGGCAATGGGGGCCACGTGGGGCAACTACGCCGGCCCGACGCAGTTCCCCTACAACCTGAAAAGCTACACCGAGGTCAATCCGTCCACGATCCGCTTCGTGCTGAAGAGCCCGATGAACCCGACGTATTTCATCGACAACGGCATCGACTACATCACCCCCCTTCCTCAGCATGCATGGGACAAGACCTCGCCCAATGGGCCGATCGGCAACTACGACATGACGCCCGCCGGGGCCAAGCAGGTCGTCGCCTTCCTGCAAAAGCAGGCGTCCGACACCCAGACCTACTCCACCAACCCGCTCTGGAAGGTCGTCGATGGGCCCTATACGCTGCAAAAATTCGGCGGCGCCAGCTCTCCCGACGTCTTCGTCGCCAACCCTCGCTACTCGGGGACCGCTCCGGCGATAAAGACCTTCGAGGAGATCCCCTTCACCTCAGACAGCGCCGAGTTCACGGCGCTGGAGACCGGCCAGGTCGACTACGGCTACGTGCCTACGACCGACATCCCAGCCATCCCGAGGCTTAAGTCCGAGAGCTACAGCGTTACCCCGACCCCCACATGGGGCTTCGACTACATCATCCCCAACCAGAAAAACCCCAAGGTCGGGCCCATCCTGAGCCAGGCCTACATGCGCCAGGTGCTCGCCCACCTGGTCGACCAAAACACGATGATCGCCCACTTCATGCAGGGCTACGGGGTCCCCACCTACGGTCCGACGCCGATCTACCCCAAGGGCAACCCCTTCCTCTCGCCGTCCGAGTCCCATAACCCCTACCCGTACTCGGTGAAGGACGCCGAGAAGCTCTTGAAGGCTCACGGTTGGAAGGTGAACGCCGGCGGGGTCGACACCTGCAACGTGCCCGGCCCGAAAGGGTGCGGCGCCGGCGTGACCAAGGGCGAGAAGCTTTCGCTCAACCTCCTCTACTCAAACTCCCCCACGATCCTCCAGCAGGACACCGACCTCTTCCAGTCCGACGCTGCCCTCGCCGGGGTCCAGATCAACCCTCGGGCCGAAACCTTTAACTCGGTGATCTCCCAGGTGCAGCAGTGCACGAAAAAGGGCATCGGCACTCCCACTTGCAACTGGCAACTCGGCGAGTACGGCGGCATCAGCCTTTCGACATACCCGAGCGGCGAGGGCCTCCTAAACACCACCGGTGCGTTCAATGCCGGCCAGTTCTCGGACCCGACGCTCGACAAGTTGATCCAAAACAGCACCATTTCTTCGAACCTCGCGGTGTACAAGCAGTACGAAGACCGCGTCGTGAAAGAGGAGCCCTGGATCTGGCAGCCCATGCCGGACAACCTTTTTGCCACCAAGAAGGGCCTTTCGGGCTACGGTCTCACTAGCGAGTTCGACGGTGGCTACGGCTACATCGAGCCAGAGTTCTGGACCTTCAACAACAAGTAACAGGCGACGACCACTAGCGGGGACGCCACAAGCACGGGTAGCTGGGCCTCGGGGAACCTCGGGGGCCCGCTACCCGTGCACGCAGCCCGGCTAATCTGAAGCCAAAAGATCAGGTACAAGATAGGGCTGTTGCTGTGATCGGGTACATCGTCAGGCGCTTCGCGCAGTCGGTATTGGTGTTGCTGCTGGTCACCCTGGTGATGTTTTTGTTGTTCCACCTGCTACCTGGCAACCCAGCTAGAGCGGAACTGGGGGTCAAGGCGCAACCCGCAGCGATAAGGGCATTTGACAAGCTCCAGGGCCTTGACAAGCCGATCTGGTACCAGTACTACCTTTACCTGGACCACTTGGTCCACGGTAACCTCGGGTTCTCCTACATCCAAAACGCCTCGGTCGCTCTTCTCTTTATCCAGCGCTTCCCAAAGAGCGTCCTTCTAGTTAGCCTAGCCACGATCGTGGCCGTCCTTATCGCCATCCCACTTGGGGTCATGCAGGCGGTACGGCGCAACAAAGTCGAGGACTATGTCTTCACGGGTGCGTCCTTCGTGCTCTACTCTTTCCCGACTTTTTGGCTCGGCATAGTGCTCGTTGAGATCTTTGCCATCCAGTTCCACGTACTGCCTCCGTTTGCCCCGAGCGGCAATTCGGTGACCTCCATCCTCGCCCACTGGAGGGGCCTCGTCCTCCCGGTGATGACGCTCGCTCTGATCAGCATCGCCTCCTATAGCCGCTACATGCGCTCGGCGATGATCGACAACCTGGCTCAGGACTACATCCGGACCGCCCGCGCCAAGGGTGTAAGCCGCAAAGCCATCCTCCTCCGTCATGCGCTCCGCAACTCGCTCATCCCCATGGCGACGCTGATCGGGCTGTCAGTACCGAGCGTGCTGTCGGGGGCGGTCATAACCGAGCAGGTGTTCAATTACCCCGGGGTCGGCCTCCTCTTCTTGCAGTCGGCTCAGCAAGATGACTTCTCCGTGCTGCTCGGGCTCACCCTGGTGGCGGCGGTCGGCGTGATCGCCGGGAACCTCTTGGCTGACATCCTCTATGGGATCCTTGACCCGAGGATACGGTACTGACGTGGCGGGCATCGGCGTTTCTGGCATACAGCCGGGGTTCGGCGAACCGGGACCAGGCGATGGGCCCGGTCCGGGAGGCGCGGCCGAGCGTTACGAAGGCGGCGAGGCCAGGTCCTCTGGCAGCGTCCTCCGCCTAACGCTGGCCACCTTTATCGAAAACAAGCTGGCCGTTGCCGGCCTTGCGATCTTGGTCCTCCTGGTGCTCTTTTGCTTCGTCGGACCGCACATCTACGTGACGGACCAAAAGACGCTCAACCCCGCTTTCTCCAACTACGGCCCGAGTGGCAAACACCTGCTCGGGACCGACGGCGAAGGCTTCGACGTCCTCGGTCGCCTCATGGTCGCCGGCCAGAGCTCAATAGAGATCGGCATGGCCGCTGGGGTCGCGGCAGCCGTCTTCGGGACCCTTTATGGAGCGGTCTCAGCCGTCGCCGGCGGCCTTGTCGACGCGGTGCTAATGCGTCTGGTCGACGCCCTCTACTCACTGCCCACCCTTTTCCTCCTGATCCTGCTTTCTACGATCTTCTCCCCCAACCTGCCGCTAATGATCGCAGTGCTCTCCTTCATTGCCTGGCTTGGCCCAGCACGGCTCGTCCGCGGCGAAGCCTTGACGCTCCGGACTCGGGAGTACGTCCAGGCTGTGAAGGTCGCGGGCGGTACGCAGCGTCGCATCGTGGTCCGCCACATCGTGCCAAACGCGATTGGCACCATCATGGTGAACACGAGCTTCCTGATCGCGGATGCGATCCTGATCCTGGCGGCGCTCAGCTACCTCGGCCTCGGCCTTCCAAATACGACGCCGACGTGGGGCGGCATGCTTTCAAACGGGGTCAACGTGATCTTCGACGGCTACTGGTGGCAGATCTACCCCGCCGGGATTGCCATCGTGCTCACGGTGATCGCGTTCAACTTCATCGGAGACGCCCTTCGGGACAGCCTGGACGTGCGCCTGCAGCAGCGCTAGAACAGCGCTGGCGGGCCCAGCGAGCTTGATGGCGGCTAGGCCCTCGCACCGCTGAGCGAGGCCGGCTCCTCCTCAAGGGGCTGCTCCAAGGGGAAGTGGCAGGCAGCGAGGTGGCCGGGCCCGAAGGCCCGCAACGGCGGCTCCTCGGCAGCGCACACCTCCTGTGCGAACGGGCAACGGGTCCGGAAACGGCAACCGCTCGGCGGAGAAATGGCGGATGGCAGCTCGCCCTGCATCGCGGCCTTGCGGCCGCCCTTCCTCGAAAGCGGGTCTGGCACCGGGATGGTGTCGATCAAGCCCCGGGTGTAGGGATGCGCGGGGTGGTGGTAGACATCTTCGGCGGGGCCAACCTCGACCATTTTCCCGAGGTACATGACACCGATAGTGTCTGCCAGGTACTTGACGACCGCCAGGTCGTGGGATATGAGGATATAGGTGAGGCCGTGGCGCTCCTGCAAAGAGCGCATGAGGTTTAGGATCTGCGCCTGGACCGACACGTCAAGCGCGGAGACGGGCTCATCGGTGACGATCAGCTTGGGTTGCAGTACAAGTGCCCTGGCAAGGCCGATCCTCTGGCGCTGGCCACCTGAGAACTCATGAGGGTAGAGGTCGCCGGCTTTCGGCGCGAGCCCTACCTCCGCCAGGACCTCCGAGATCCGTTCGTCTTGCTCGCGCCGGGTCCCCTCGTGCTGGATAAGGAGCGGCTCGCGGATGATGGAACGCACCCGCATCCGCGGGTCAAGCGAAGAATACGGGTCCTGGAACATGAGCTGCATCTCACGCCGGCGCAACCTGAGCCGCCTACCGCGAAGTGCCGAGAGGTCGTCGCCCTCGAAGCGGATCGTCCCACCGGTCGGTCGCTCCAGGGCCACCACGAGCCTGCCCGTCGTCGTCTTACCACAGCCCGATTCGCCCACGAGGCCGAAAGTCTCCCCGCGCCGAACAGTGAACGACACTCCCGACACCGCCTTGACGGTCCCTACCGAGCGTTGGACAACAGCGCCAGAGGTCACGGGGTACTGCTTGTCGAGCCGCACGACCTCGAGCACCGCTTCCCTACCAGCAAGCCTGTCAGCGCGCTGCTCGCTGTTTCCCGCATTCACGTGGTCGCCTACAGGAGAAATACCTACTCCCGCCTCGAGGACGCCCAAGATCTCGTAGGGAGAGACCGTGACGTCACCGCCCGCTCCCATGGCTGGAGCGACCGGTGCACCGGCGCCATTGCCACCCTTCGCCTCCATGGCCTCACGCTCGCCGGTGCCGACCAGCACCGGATGGAAACAAGCAAACACGTGCTCGCCCAGGGCATCGACGGGAGCCCCCCCGCTGCCATCGGGCGTGAGAGGAGGTTCAACCTCGGTGCATTCCTTTGTCGCATACGGGCATCGCGGCGCGAAACGGCAGCTAGTAAAGGTCTTCGACAGGTCGGGCGGCAGCCCCGGGATCGAGTAGAGGCGCTCGCTCTTGTCCTGGTTGAGGCGCGGGATCGAACCGAACAGCGCCTCTGAATAGGGGTGGCGCATCGAAGCGAAAAGAGACGTGGTAGTAGCGGCTTCCGCGACCTTTCCCGCGTACATGACCATGACCCGGTCGGCGCGCTCGGCGATGACGCCCATGTCGTGAGTGATCAGCAGTACCGCCATATCGAGCCGCCGGCGCAGGTCGTCGATCAGGTCAAGGATCTGGGCCTGGATGGTGACGTCGAGGGCCGTCGTGGGCTCGTCGGCGATAAGCAGCCGAGGCTCGCAGGAAAGAGCCATCGCTATCATCACGCGCTGGCGCAGACCGCCCGAAAGCTGATGGGGGTACTGGTGGAGGCGCTCTTCCGGGCGCGGCATCCCGACTAGGCGGAGCACCTCGACGGCGCGTTCTAGGGCTTCGGACTTCGTGGCCCCTTTGTGGATCCGCACGGGTTCGGCTATCTGGCGCCCGATCGTCCAAGTCGGGTTGAGCGACGTCATGGGGTCCTGGAAGACCATGGCCACTTCGTTGCCGCGCACCTTTTGCAGTTGCTTCTCGGAAAGCCCGACGAGCTCCCGACCAGCCAGCTGGATACTGCCGCCGGCTATGTGCCCGACGTTGGGCAAGAGGTTCATCACCGCCAAGCCAGTCGTCGTCTTCCCGCAACCCGACTCTCCCACGAGCCCTAGGCACTCGCCGGGACGGACAGCCAGCGAGACGTCGTCTACGGCACGCACGTTCGAGTGGCGAAGATGGAACTCGGCTCGGAGCCCCTTCACTTGGAGCACGGGCGGCTTGGCGTTGGCGGGTTCCGTCGCCCCATAATCGCCCGTCGCGCTCGTCACAGGGCCACTCGACACGCTCCCAGGCTAGCCCGGGTGCACGACTGGCGACCTTCGGCCAGACTTCAGGAAATGAGCGAGCATATACCCGGTGCCAGGGCCGAGTTTCGCCGGCTGGCGGCCGCAGCCATCGATGACATGCTGCGATTGAGCCCTGAGTGGGCCACCAGCCTCGGAGACCACCGTTTCGACGACCAGCTCGACGACCTGTCCGAGGAAGGCCGCGCCCTGATGGCTCGCACCCTGGGAGCAGCACGCGCCAAGCTAGCCGCGCTGCCTGCCGCCGGACTGGACGCCGAAGAGCAAGTTGACCTGGCAGTCCTCGCCGGCGAGCTCAAAAGGCGCGAGTGGCTCGCGAGCGTGCTCGCACGCCAGCACTGGGATCCTCTCTTCTACAACCCGGGCGAAGCCATCTACCCGCTCGTGAGCCGGGAAATCCTCCCGCTCCCCGACCGCCTGAGGGCGATTGCTTCCCGCCTCGACGCGTTCCCCGCCCGCCTTGGGGCCGCCCGGCGCCAATTAGAGGCGCCGCCGCTCGTCCACGTGGAAACTGCGCTCAGGCGCCACCATGGCACGGTCGCCATGGTAAGCGAGGACGTGACCCGCATGCTCGAAGCCGAGCCGTCCCTCCGGCCGCTTGTGGAGCCGGCACAACGCCGGGCGCTGGACGCTCTCGACGAGTTCGAGGGCCTCCTGCACGAGCTGCTGGAAGGGCCACACCGCTCTCCGCGCCTGGGGCCCGACCTCTTCGAGCAAAAGCTGTCCCTGGAGCTCTCGTCTCCGCTGCCAGCCGGCGAGGTCCTCTCCCGTGCCCGTACTTGGATGGACGAGGTGCAGGCCTTGCTCGCCGAGACGGCAAGCCGGCACCTCGCCGGCAGGCCAGGGAACCCGGCAAGGGGCACCAGGGGCACGGACGCTGCGGTCAGCGCGGCCCTCGAAACGGTCGCGCGCGAGCGCCCCGACGACACGACGCTGCTCATTTGCGTCGAGGCCGCCCTCGCACGGTGCACCGAGGCGGTGCGGCAGCTCGCATTGGTGTCCTTACCGGATCAACCGCTCCGACTCGAACTCATGCCAGTGTTCCGGCGGGGGGCTGGCGGCGCTTATTGCGACGCGGCCGGCCCGCTCGAGGAAGGTGGTGAGACGAGCTTTGCCATCGAACCAACCCCCGATAGTTGGTCCGCCGAACAAAAAGCGTCCTTTTACCGTGAGTACAACCTCGCCATGATCAGCAACTTGACAGTTCACGAAGCCATGCCGGGCCACATGGTGCAGCTTGCCCACGCTGGCAAGTTCGAAGGGCCGACACTCGCCCGCAAGATACTTAGAAATGGGCCGTTCGTCGAAGGCTGGGCCGTCCACGCTGAACGCCTCATGGCCGAGGCCGGCATCGGCGGACTGCCCGTGCGCTTGCAACAGCTGAAGATGCAGCTGCGGGTCGCTGCCAACGCCATAATCGACGTGTCCGTCCACGCCGGCGAAATGCAAGAGGCGGAGGCACTCCACCTCATGACGCGCCGCTGCTACCAAGAAGAGAGCGAAGCACGCAACAAGTGGAGGCGTGCCTGCCTCACTTCCGCCCAGCTTTCCACTTACTTCGTGGGCTACAGCGAACTCGGCGACTTGTTCGCCCGGCTCGGTCCGCTCCCCAGCTACGACCCCGTTCTCGCCCACGGCAGCCCGCCGCCGGCACTCCTCACCAGCTTGTTGCTGCCCCGCCAATTACCGGCCGCTGATGGCTCGGACACAACAACTGTCCTCTAATTCATGTTGTTGGGCACGTGCCCCTTTTCGCGAGGGAGGCCTCCCCAGCCCAGCCCCGGAACATCGCCGTCCGATGCGTGGTTGAGGGCACATGACCATTATGAAACGTGGGGACAAGACCTCGAGGCAGGCACGGGGCGTTGCGGCTGGCGCGTGCACGGCCTTCGCCGGGCTCGCCTTTGGGGTAGCCACGAGCCCTGCGGCGCTCGCGGCCCCGGCTGCCGGCGCGTTCCACCCTCTTTCAGTGACCTTTGTCTCGCTCCGCATGGGTTGGGCGCTTGGCACCGCGCCCTGCAAGAGCGCTCGCGACTGCCTCGCCCTCGACGAGACGACCAACGCCGGCCGCACGTGGCAAGCGAGACCGTTGCCGGCGAAACTCGCCGCACAAGCCGACCGGACCGTGACAAATGGTCTGCCCAAGGGCACTCCGGGCTCCCTCAGCCTTCCGGCGGCGCTCTATGGAGGTCCCGGTCTCGAAGTGCGTTTTGCCAACCGCCTCGACGGGTGGATTTATGGCAGGCTCTTTATTTCACCCAGTTCCGAGCAGGCCGTACTCTGGTCAACCCACAACGGAGGCGCCAGCTGGCGCCAAATCCCAGTACTGCCGGGCAAGATCCTGGCCAATAGCGGGGACGTGTTTGACCTCGAAGCTTCGGGCGCCACTGCCTACCTCATGGCCCCCAACAACTCTGGCTCCGTTACTGTCGAAAGCTCGCCCACAAGCGCCGACAGCTGGCGTATCGACAGCACCCCTCCCCTTCGCAACCCGGCCGGGGGTGGCCAGCAGGGCGGTGCGTTCGTGCTCCAGGGTGGCAAGGGTTGGCTCGTCGAAGGCAACGACCGCGGTGTGACCGGCAGCGCCGAGCTCGTGGGAAATGGCAAGTGGTCGAGCTGGGCCGCGCCCTGTTCGAAGGTCGGCAATAGCTTTTCAGTGCCGACCGCCCCCAGTGCCACCAACCTCGCGGCGGTATGCCAGATGGGAGGTTTCGCCTACCCTCTACCGAAGTCGGCCCCGAAAGGCGCGACACTCGGTTCGTACTGGCTCTACTTCTCGAGTAATGCAGGCAAGACCTTTTCGGCGGGACCGGAACTGAGCGGCTCCGCTTATGGCCTCATCGCTTCGCCGAAGGCTGGGACCATCTTCCTCAGCTCCGGCTCAACCGGCCTGGTCGGGAGCTTCAACGGGGGCCGGTCCTGGGCCAGCTCTTACAAGGGCGACTTCTTCTACGTGGGTTTCACCAGCGAAAACCAGGGCGTTGGGCTGCTCAGCGCGCCGGGTTCCAACGCCGCGAGCACAGAGATGGTGATGACTTTCGACGGAGGTAAGCATTGGGCACGGGTTACGTTCTGACCCAACCACCCGCATACAAGGCGGTGCCGGCGCGCCAAGTCCCCGGCAGGTCCCTCTCCCCGGCTCGCCTACCCCGGGCGACGGTCGGCGACCGCCCAGGCAAGTGCGGCCATACCGGCGCTCACTATGGCGACCGATGGCCAAACCCCGACCTTCTTAGCCAAGGGGTGCGAACCTCCCATGGCGCTGGCGTAGCTCACCGAAAGCATGCCTGCTGGCAGTGCTCCGACGGCGAGCCACCGGGGGAGGCAGAGGGCACCCGCCGCCAGCCACACGGCACCGCCGAGGCGGCGGTTGTGGGTCTTGTTGGCGACGGCGAAACCGCCGGCTAGGCCAGCAGCGGTGAGGACGGATGAGGGCACCAACGTACGAAGCTTCGCCATGCCACCCGAGCCTAACTCGCCCGCCCTCTTAGTCCCTCGAATGCACCTGTCCCCCCAAAGCCCTGTCGTGCGTACTAGACCGTGGCCCCATGAGGTACGTCTTCCGGCCGCCGGCCGACATTGCCGCGGGCTTGCTCACGCTCCCATGGCACCTGCCGCTAGAGGAATGGCAAGACGACCGGCTGGTGGAGATCCGCCACCGAGGCACGTCCCGCCACGTCGTGCGCTTCGTCGCCGACGGTGGGCGCCTCTATGCCTTGAAGGAAATGCAGGAGACCCTGGCCCGGCGCGAGTACAAGATGCTCCGCAAGCTAAACGAGCTCGGCATCCCCGCGGTGGAGCCGCTCGGCATAGTTGTAGACAGGGGCGTCCACGAAGACGTGCAGCTCGATGCCGTGCTTTGCACCCATTACCTCGAGTACTCAACGACCTACCGAGCGCTCTATTCGGACCCTCACCGCCCGCGCCCTACGGACCGCCTCTTCGACGCTTTGGTGGAGCTCTTGGTCCGCCTCCACCTGGCCGGGTTCTTCTGGGGGGACTGTTCCTTGTCCAACACGCTTTTCCGCCTCGACGCCGGCGCCCTCCAAGCCATCTTCGTAGACGCCGAGACGACCGAGCTGCACTCCCCGCTCAGCAATGGCCAGCGTGAGTACGACGTCGAACTTGCTTTCGAGCGAGTTGGTGGCGAGCTGCTCGACCTCCAGGCTGCCGGCCTGCTCCCCCCCGACGTGGAGCCCTTGGACCTCGCCGAGGAGATCCCCACGCGCTATGCCCGGCTATGGTCGACGCTGTCGGAGGACGTTGTCATCCGACCCGAGGAGCAGCGCTACAAGATCGCCGAGCGCCTTCGGAAGCTAAACGACCTCGGCTTCGACGCCGACGAGGTAGAGCTCGTGAGCGCCAACGGCGGCTATAGGCTTCACATCCGCACTCGCGTAGCCGAGCCCGGCCACGACCGCCTCATCCTGCGCACCCTGACGGGCCTCGACGTCCAAGAAAACCAGGCCCGCCGGCTCCTGAACGACATCGCCAGCTTCCGTGGGCATGTGGAGGAGCAGACCGGCCATCGCATCCCGATGATGGTGGCGGCGAGTCGCTGGTTGCACGAGGTCTACGACAAGGTCATGCGGCTCATGCCACCCGCTCTGGCAACGAGGCTCCCGCCGGCGGAGGTCTTCCACGAGGTACTAGAGCATCGGTGGTTCCTCTCAGAGATGGCGGGACGCGACATCGGGACGACTGCCGCCGCGCGCGATTACTTCGAACACGTGCTCCCCTCCGTCCCAGAGCAACTCCTCACGGTGCCAGCAGGCGTACCAACACCCCGCTTCGGAGAGGACACGGGGGCGTGGCTGATAGATCTCGGCGAAGTGACCGGCGAGGTGCCACAGGTCGAGGGCACGAGGCGTACCGGCGAGGTGCCGAAGGTGGCCGGCGAGGTGCCGAAGGTGGCCGGCAAGGTGCCGAAGGTGGCCGGCAAGGTGCCGAAGGTGGCCGGCGATCCTCGCGAGCGGGACAAACGTTGAACCGCGTGGATTGCCGTTGCCTCGCCGCCCCCCGCTGGGCTCGGGCACCAACCACTGGCGCACCGAGGCCACGCTTTCCCGCGGCTCTCAAAACCTTTGACAAGCCAAAAGCGCCTAGAGGGGGTATCGTCCTCAACCAAAGGAGGAACAACCCAACCGTTTGGGTACTGCAGGCGCTGGAGGGCTCGCCTGTCGGCCGAGTTTGCTGCCAGCACTCAACGCAACCGCTTGCGTTGAAGTCGTTCTAGAGCTAATATATGTCTCGTCGGCCGCCGGGCTGGCAGGGATCTGGGGGGATGGAAAAGGCAACGATAAAGGACGTGGCCGACTTGGCCGGCGTCTCGCCGTCGAGCGTGTCGAGGTCCCTTCGGGGCGTGGGTGGCGTGTCGGCCGCCACGACCGAGCGCATCCGCGCTGCTGCAGAAAGCCTCGGGTACACCGTCTCGCCTGCCGCATACCGCCTCGCGACAGGCCGCACCGGCACGGTCGCAGTAGTGATGCCTTACCTGACTAGATGGTTTTTCGCAGAGCTGCTCGGGGGAGCGGAGGCGGTGGTGCGCGAAGCAGGACTTGACCTCCTGCTTTACCACTTAGGTGACACCGAGATACGCCAGAGGTACTTCTCATCGGGCATCTTGCGAAAGCGAGTCGACGGCGTACTGCTCGCAACGCTTGCGCTATCAGATCCCGAGATCCACGCCCTACGCTCCCTTGACGTGCCTGTGTGCATGGCGGGGACCGAAGTCGATGGGTTCTCGAGCGTCTGTATAGACGACGTGTCCAGCGCTCGGAGAGCCGTACAGCACCTCGTCAACCTCGGCCACGAGCGGATCGCGATAATCGCCGGAGACCCGCGAGAGCCCATGCACTTCACCGTCCCTCCTCGGCGCCGGGACGGGTACCTCGCGGCTCTGAAGGCTGCAGGGCTCCCGGCCGGACCGGACCTCGAAGCACAGGGGGCGTTCACGGTCGAGGGCGGGGAGGAGGCCACCGTCGACCTCCTCGCGCGCGACGTCTTGCCCACGGCGATCTTTGCCGAGTGTGACGAGATGGCCTTCGGGGCTCTCCGTGTCCTCGGGAGGGTCGGGTTACGGGTGCCCGAAGATATGTCCGTGGTGGGTTTCGACAACCACCCGATGGCTTCTTACTTCGGCCTCACGACCGTTGCCCAGGACGTCGCCGAGCAGGGCCGCATGATCGCCTGGCACCTCGTGCGTTCCGCGCAAGGCAATGGCGCCAAGCCGGTCCGCCTTCGCGCCCCTACCCACTTAATTGTGCGCGCCACTACAGGCGCACCGACTCGCAGGACGGCACGCGCCATCCTGGCCGGACGGCAGCCCGCCGTTGCCGGCGCCAAAAGTGATAGTGCCCGCCGGTCCTCCCGGCCCGCACGCGCCAATGGCCATGACCCCCTAACACGGCCGCCCATGGCCCGCCCAGCGGGAAACAAGCGGCTTGCAACAACAAAGGAAAAGAAAGGATAAACATAGATATGAAGCGCACAACCCCCGAGCGCCGGGGAACGATCGCAATGTCTCGGCGCCTTAAGGCCGGTAGCGCCGTCGGCGCCCTGGCCTCTGCCCTCATGGTAGCTGGCGTTGTGGGAGCACCGAACGCCTTCGCCAGCACCCGCCACGCCTCCAAGGTCACGACGATCACGTGGTGGGCCAGCCCGATCTCGACTAGCGGGCCGGACCTGCGCCTGACGGAGATCAATGCCTTCGAGAAGGCCAACCCCAATATCCACGTCAAGCTCGAAACTGCGCCGACCAGCACCGACACCAACCGAGCCGACTTGGTGACAACCATCTCGGGAGGTGCCAAGAGCCCGGACGTGTTCATGGGCGACGTCATCTGGCCTGGCCAGTTTGGGGCGCACAACTTGGCGCTCGACCTGTCCAAGTACGAGCCGAAGAGCTTCTTCAACCGCTTTGCTCCGGGCCTCGTTGCCGGCGCGAGCTATAAGGGCCAGGTCTACGGGGCGCCGTTCTTCCAGGACCAGGGCTTCTTGTACTACCGGAAGGACCTCTTGGCCGCTGACCACATGTCCGTGCCGACGACCTGGGAGCAACTCAAGTCCGACGCTGTGACCCTCGTCAAGCAAGGCAAGGTGAAATACGGCTTCGTCTGGGAAGGTGCGTCCTATGAAGGTGGCACCTGTGACTTCATGGAGTACTACGCCGATACCGGTGGCCAGGTGCTCAACGCAACTGACACCAAGTCCGTGCTGAACACAGCCAAGGTCACCAAGGCGCTCGCCTTCGTACGCAGCCTCGTAACCTCGGGCGCCTCGCCCGCAGCGGTCGACACGTTCCAGGAACCCCAAGCCATGGACGCTTTCCAAAACGGTCAAGCGGCCTTCCTTCGCAACTGGGACTACGCGTACGCCGAGGCCAACGCCAAGGGCATGAAGTCTGCTGGCAAGGTCGGGGTGGCACCGCTGCCGACCTTCGCCGGCCAGTCCTACCCCGGTTACTCGACGATCGGAGGCTGGAACCTCTACATCAACCCCCACTCCCGGTTCATAAGCGCTGACCTCAAGTTCATCAACTTCATTACGGGTGTGCAGGGCCAAAACATTGAGGCCCATCCGCCGTTCTCCGAGATCCCGACCAACCAAGCCGTGCGGTCCGACCCGAAGGTCAAGGCGCTCAACCCCCCATTCGCGATCCTGTCGAAGACGAGGCTGATCGCGAGGCCGGCGCAGAGCCCCAACTACCCGAAGGTCTCGCAGGCAATCTTCAGTAACTTCAACTCGGCCATCGCCGGCTCAAAGAGCCCAAGTGCGGCTGCGAGCGCAATGGCCAGCCAGGTCGCTACGGCCGTCAGTAGTTCGAGCGGGCTGTAATAACCCAAGCCATGCAACGCTAAGTCACATGCCAATGCTGGTGGTCCTCGGGCCACCAGCATTGGTGGCACAACAACCCTCCCCAAAGGAAGGAACCCAGATTGGCATCTACCGAGTTGGCACCCGGCAAGGTGGTTGCCCCTCCCAGCCGTGGTGCGCCACCCAAGATCCTCCCTGACCTGATCCAGCGCCGGTATGCCCGCCTCGGCTGGGGTTTCGCGGCACCCGCGCTAGTGGTCATCGGCATCGTCACGATCGCCCCGATCGTCTTTGCCATCTTCATGTCCTTCGAACACGTCAACGTGACATCGAGCGGCTTCAGTTTCACCGGCGCAACGTTTTCCAACTACCACCTCATGGTGACCTCTGGCCTTTGGCAGCACGCGTTGTGGTGGACCGTCGTGTACACGATCGTGACTGTCGTGGTCGAGCTGGTGATAGGCACCATTTTTGCATTGGTGCTAGAGAACCTCACCGGCGGGCGAGGCCTGATGATGGCCCTCTTGCTCATCCCGTGGTCGCTCATAACCGTGATCTCAGCCGAGCTGTGGAGCTACATCTACAATGCGAGCTTCGGGGTATTGGACAGCATCTGGCCCAACGCCCTCGGCACCCCCTTGTCGGCGACGCTCGCCCTCATGGTCGCAGACGTCTGGAAAACCACGCCTTTCGTGACCATAATCGTGCTAGCCGGCCTCGTGATGATCCCCCGTGAGCTCTTCGAGGCGTCTGAGGTGGACGGCGCGTCAAGCTGGGACATATTCTGGCGGGTGACATTACCGCTCCTCCGCCCGACAATAGGCCTCGCAGTCCTCTTCCGAGCCCTGCAAGCTTTCGGGATTTTCGACCTGCCTTACGTCCTCACCAGCGGTGGCCCTGGGACCTCCACCCAGTCCCTCGCTATCCTCGCTTATAACACGATGTTCACGGACATCAACTTCGGCCCTGGCGCCGCAGTCGCCGTGAGCGCCGCTTTGCTGGTAGTCATGATGTGCCTAGTCTTCCTGCGTGCCTTCAGGCAGCAGGTTGGCAAAGAGGAGGTGCCGGCCTAATGAGCATGCGCATTCACCGCGGCTGGGGGCGCTATTTCAACTTTTCCACCGTTGGCTCTTTCATAATCGCCCTTTTCGTGATCGTGCCGCTATACTGGATGGTGGCGTCGTCTTTCAAGACCCAGAGCAACGTAAGCGCGAGCCCTGCTCAACTTTTCCCCGTTCCCGTCAGCACCTCGAGC
The DNA here is from genome assembly GCA_021787035.1 of Actinomycetes bacterium. Classification (GTDB taxonomy): domain Bacteria; phylum Actinomycetota; class Acidimicrobiia; order Acidimicrobiales; family Palsa-688; genus JAJZYO01. The sequence continues at coordinate 74,056 of JAJYMM010000228.1, read as the reverse complement.
TACACTGCAGCCTTCAACGACGGCTTCGCCCATTTCATCTTGAACTCGGTCATAGTGGCCGTTTGCACGACGACCCTCGTCCTCTTCCTCGGCACTCTGGCCGGTTACGCCCTCGGGCGGATGCCAATGCGTGGCAAGTACCCGATCATGGTCACCCTGCTCATGATCTCGGTCTTCCCAACCATTGCTGTGGTCCCGGCCTTGTACGTCGTGATGCGGACCATCGGGTGGCTCAACACATATCAGGCGCTGATCTTCCCTTACACGGCGTTCAACTTGCCGTTCGCCATCTGGATCCTCCGCAACTACTTTCTCGGCATCTCCCGCTCGATGGAGGAGAGCGCCCGCATCGACGGCGCCGGGGCGCTTCGGACCTTAGTCCAGGTCATCGTGCCCCAGGTGACACCTGGCATCTTCACTGCTGGGGTCTTCACGTTTACGGCGTGCTGGACCGAGTTCCTGATGGCGCTCTCGTTCGACTTCGGGAAAAAGACGATCCCGGTCGGCATCGCGTCGTTCGGAGCACAGTTCACAGTGCCGTACGGGGCCTATTTTGCCGCGAGCGTCCTGTCCGTGATCCCGGTCGCAGCTTTGGTCCTCATCTTCCGCAAGGCGGTGGTCTCCGGGCTCACCGCCGGCGCCGTCAAGGGGTAGCAGGTGTTAGTACAGGCAGCCTTCGCCCGGTTGCGCAGTGGCGGCGTCGCCACCCGGCCGGGCGGGGCACCTATCCACTCGGTGCTCGCGGCGCGCTGGGCGACCGGCGCTCGCGGCGCCGTGCGGCAGGGCGCGCAGCCGGGCGGGGTGCCAGTCCCCGGGCACTCGGGGCAATAGCCTGACAGTATGGCCACCAAGCTGACCGAGATCGCCCGCCAGGCGGGAGTCTCCGTCTCGGTCGTGTCGCGCGTCTTAAATGGGGACCCGACGGTCCGGGCCAGAGAGGAGACCCGCCAGCGGGTACTCCAGGTGGCCAAGGACCTCAACTACACCGCCAACTATGCCGGCAGAGCGCTCCGCCTCGCCCGTTCCAATGCACTTGCGCTCATTACGCCGAACGTGAGCAGCCCGCTCTTCGCGGACCTACTCGCTGGCGCCACCGAGGCCGCAGAGGCAGCCAATTACACGGTGCTGATCGGCCTTGCCGACACGATCGCTGCAGGCAGCGACACACTGCGACGCCTCGTGGGCGAAGGCCGGGTTGACGGGTTCGTGCTGCAGCGCCACGACGACCTCTCTGACCAGGCGCTAGAAAGCTTGGTGGCCAATGACGCCCGTGTCGTCCTTGTCACCTCGCGAACGCCTGGACGGCGAGGCTCGGTCATCCTGGACGACGTCGCCGGCGCCAAGCTCGCCACTCAGCACCTGATCTCCCTCGGGCACAAGCGCATCGCCCTCATCGGGGGTGTTCCCCACAGCGACATTGCCCGCCGGCGCGAGCATGGCTACGCGCTCGCGCTCCACGAGGCGGGACTGCGTAGGCGCGAGAGCCTGGTGTGCCGCCTCGGTTACACCCCCGAGGCTGCGGAAAGCGCCGTCGAGATCCTCTACGCCGGCACTCCTAGGCCGACGGGCGTCGTCGTGGCCAACGTCAATGGAGCGATCGGCGCCCTGACGGCCCTCCGCCGGCTCGGCGTCGACGTCCCGTCCGAGATCTCGGTTGTCGCCTACCACGACGAGTGGGTAGCAGAGCACACCTGGCCGGCGCTCACGACGGTCAAGATGCCCTATTACGAAGTCGGCGCCCAAGCGGTGCGCTCGCTCATTGACCAGTTGAGCGGTAAACCGGCGCAAGACATCGTTGTGCGCGAACCTCCCCCCCAGCTGGTCCTGCGCTCCTCAACCGCGCCCCCAAAGGAGCCGTGACCCGCGCCGGCGGGGCTGGCGCCGACGGGGCTGGCGCCGGCGGGGCTGGCGCCGGCGGGAGGGCGAGGAGTGTTCGTGGCCGCGCGAAAAAGTAACCAATGTGATTCGGCGGACGTCGCACTCCTCGGTTTAATGCCCGAAAATGCGCGTTTTTCGACTGGATGTGGCTAGAGCCCAAACCCATTCCTGAGTTTTTTGTACAGAAGGCCGCACGAGCGTCCTCAAAAGCGCGGACCGTGGGCAGGGGACCGCCGCCAGCCGCTTCTCGGTAGCAGGGCATGTGCAACTCCGATAGCTGACGAGGGCGTACGGGTCTTGAGGGGTCCGGCGTGCCGGGAGGGTGGCGGGGCGCGGGAGCGGGGCGCGGGGCGGGGCGGAACGGGGCGAGGCAGGACGGGGCAGGACGAAGCGCGGGCGGGGGCGAGGGCGGGGCGCGGGGGCGGGGACGGGGCGGGGACGGGGCGAGCCGCGAGGCGGGGCGGAACGGGGCGCACCCTGTCAGCCACACGAGCTAGCGAGGCCTTCACCTGCCAGCAACGGACCCTACAAGTCCGCCCTGTACCGGCACGCCGGCGAACCGTGGGAAGCCCTTCCTGGTAAAACGATTGCTCGCATGCTGATCGTTCGGGTACCCTGTAGCGAGGACGGCGCTAGGAGGGCGTCGCTGGTCTTCCCGGCCTGCAGCACCAGGGCGACCGGCATTTCGCTCGCGTCCCAGCGCTCGAGGAGGCAACGAAGTGATCAGTGCGGACAGCCCGCCCAAGGCAAAGAGCGAGACGGAGGCCACAAAGGCGGGACGGGCACGGGCGAATAGGCCGGCGGCCTGGAGCCATAGGACGAGCAGACCAACGCCGCAACAAAGCGGCGCAATGCCGCGGCCAACAGGCCCGGCGCCACGGGCAACCGGCCTAACGCTACAGCCAACCGCGCCGGCACCGCGCACCAAAGGACCCTGGCTGCTCTTCGCCATAGTCTCAATAGCCCTGTTCATGTCCTCTCTCGATGGGACCATCGTCGCAACGGGGTTGCCCACGCTGCGCAGAGCGCTTGGAACGAGCATCAACTGGGTCAGCTGGGCCATGACCGCGTACCAGCTCGGGCTCGTAGTGGTAATGCCAATTGCCGGACGCGTCGCCGACACCTTCGGCCGCAAACGGGTGTTCCTTATCGCGGCCGTCCTGTTCACTAGTAGCTCTTTACTCTGTGGCCTGTCGAGCAACATCGGGATGCTGATCGGCCTGCGCGTCCTCCAAGCGGCCGGCGGAGCAGCCTTCTTGCCGGCTGCAAGCGGGATCGTAATGGAGAACTTCGGCGAGCACCGCCAGCGTGCCCTTGGGCTCTTTTCGAGCATCTTTCCCCTCGGGGCCTTGGTTGGGCCTATCGCCGGCGGGATCGTTCTTGCGACATGGAGCTGGCGAGGTCTGTTCCTTGTGAACGTGCCCGTCGGCACCGTCTTCACGCTTCTCGCCTGGAGGTACCTGCCGAGCTCGGAGCGCCGGCCGGCCCGCCCCGACGTTTTGGGGGCGTTGCTCATGGGAGCTTCCGTGTTCGGCGTAATGATGGCCGTCACCGACCTAGGCAACCGTGAGGCCGGCGTCATCTCAGCCGGCTTCATGCTGCCCTTCGTTCTTTCGCTCGCGAGTGGTTGGCTGTTCCTGCGCCACTGTGGCCGTGCCGAAGACCCCCTCATCCCGCTTCACCTGCTGCGCGGGCGCGCATTCGCAGCCACCAATGCCATCAACTTCGTGTGGGGCGCGTGCGCTATCGGTTTTGGCTCGCTGGTGCCCCTCTTCTCCGAAAACCGCTACGGCCTCTCCCCGCTTTCAGCTGGAACCCTTCTAACTGCGCGGGCAATCGGTGAAATCGTGCTCGCTATCTCGGCCTCCTGGCTCATCCACCGCACTGGCTACCGGCTCCCGATAGTCGGTGGCATAGCACTCATTGCCAGTGGTCTTGCCATGATCGCCTCCCCTCCGCTCTGGTCGCCTTACCTCTGGCTCGCAGCCGGAGCCACCCTCACAGGGCTTGGCACCGGAATGTCGGCGCCCGCTGCGAACAACGCTTCGATCGAACTTGCGCCGGACGATGTCGGCGCGATCACTGGCTTGAGGGGTGCGGCGCGCCAGGGAGGGGCGATCATTGGCATTGCCCTCGCGACATCCCTCGCTGCGCACACGGGGCACGAGGCAGCCACCCTTGGAAAGTCGTTCTTCGTCCTGGCAGCGCTGCTTGCATGCATGGCTCCGCTCGTCTACCTGGTCCCCGACGGCCGAGACAAGAAAAGAGCCGGAAGCGCCGGCGCACCCCGGCCGCTCGTCGCCCACTAGCGCCGGCCCCCACCTAGCGCCGGCCCCCACCTAGCGCCGGCCCCCACCTAGCGCCGGCCCCCACCTAGCGCCGGCCCCCACCTAGCGCCGGCCCCCACCTAGCGCCGGCCCCCACCTAGCGCCGGCCCTTTGTGGGTCCCGTTATTTGCTTGCCATCAGGCAAGTGATATTATTTGGGCATGGACGGGACCGGCGAAAAGCGAGGCTTAAGCGCTGCGGGCCTCGACACCGAAGCGGGCCTCGACACCGAAGCGGGCCGTCTCCGCATAGCGGTGTCGCGGATGTCGCGGCGGCTCCGCCCGACGGCCGCCGCTGGCTCCCTCACGTCGACCGAGGTCGACATGCTCGTCGTAGCCGAGAGCCGAGGCCCGGCCCGGATGTCCGACTTCGCTTCGTTTTGCGGCCTCAACCCGACGATGGTCTCGCGCCTTGTGCCAAAGCTCGAAGAGGCGGGCTACCTGGAGACACGGCCCGACCCGGACGACAAAAGGGCGCGGCGCGTGAAGGCGACCAAAAAGGCGAACAAGTTGCTGACCCGTATCCGCGCCGAGCGCTCGAGCGTCCTCGCCGACCTCATAGGAGAACTCCATGAGCCCGAACGTCACGCCCTCTTCACTGCCATCCCCGTCTTGGAGCACCTGGCCGAACGCCTGAACAAACCAACCCCCGCACCGGGCGAGGGGCGATGAGCGCCCCCCCTCGGCCATTGAAGCGCACCTTTTCCGCCCTGGCGGTACCCAACTTTAGGAGATGGTTCTTAGGCCAGTCGACGTCTCTCGTCGGCACCTGGATGCAGTCGGTCGCCCAGTCCTGGCTGGTCTACAGCCTCACCCATTCGGCCACGGCTCTCGGCGCCGTTGTCGCCGTGCAGACGTTGCCGGTCCTCGTTTTAGGCCCTTATGCAGGCGTCGTTGCAGACCGGGTGGACAAGCGGAAGCTCATGGTCGCGCTGCAGGGCTTGATGGGCGTCCAGGCCCTCGTGCTCGGGCTGCTCACCGTTTTCAATTTGGTGACATTCTGGGAGGTCCTCCTCCTTGCTGCGGTGCTCGGGATCAACAACGCCTTTGAGAACCCATCTAGACAAGCCTTCGTCTTGGAAATGGTCGGCAGTGAAAACGTCCGCAATGCCGTCAGCCTCAACTCGACCATGGTCAATGCTGCGCGCGCCGTTGGCCCGGCCATCGCTGGAGTGCTTATTGCGAGCGCCGGCGTCGGGATCTGTTTCCTCGTAAATGCGGCGAGCTTCGTGGCGGTCGTTTACTCGCTCACTTCGATGGAGCTGTCCACCCTGCAACTGAGCGAGCGCGCCGGGCGCGCAAAAGGCCAGCTGCGAGAAGGCCTTCGCTACGTCGCACGCAACGCCGACCTGGGCGTCCCGCTCCTTATGATGGCTCTCGTCGGGACGCTTGCATATGAGTTCCAGGTAAGCCTGCCCGTTGTCGCAAAGGAGACATTTCATGGCGGTGCCGAAACTTACGGTTTCTTGACCGCGGCAATGGGGGTGGGCGCAGTGGCGGGCGGTCTCGTCACTGCGTCACGGGGCAAGACGGGCCTCCGGCCGCTCACGGTCGCCGCGTTCATGTTCGGCATTGCGATCTTCTTCGCCGCCGCTTCGCCGGCTCTCGGAGTCGAGTACGTTGCGCTCGCGCTCGTCGGCTGGGGGAGCGTGGCGTTCTTGGCGACTGGAAACTCGAGCCTCCAACTCGCTTCCGAGCCCTCAATGAGGGGAAGGGTGATGTCGCTCTGGTCTGTCGCTTTCCTCGGCTCGACGCCGCTTGGCGGCCCGCTCATCGGCTGGGTGATAGCTCTCGCCGGCGCGCGGGTCGGCCTCGGCGTGGGGGGCGTCTCCTGCCTCCTCGCCGGCGCGTTCGGGTTGGTCGTGCTCGGGAAGCTCCGAGCCACCCGCGCCTCAGCGGAACACGGCAAGCGAAGCGCTGAGGGTGTGCAGGAAGTTCTTGCCGCCGACGGGGCCTAGCTCGCCCGCGGCAAAAAACCCGACGGTAGGGACTGGCCCGAGGACCGTGGCGACCATGCCGGCGTCGTGGTCTGGAATGGGGAAAAGGTTAGAGCCGCGCCCATTGCAGCTAAACAGCAGTACCCCCGCTGGTCCCCGGCCAGCAAGCCGGTCAGCCTCGCGCTCCAGGGCGTCCCTCAGATCTTGGCCTGCGGGAGTGGCCTCACGGACGTGGAACTGGACGGTCTGGCCCACTCCAATTTCACCTGCGAGGAGCAGGCTGCCGGTATGAGGGTCGGCGGCCATGATGGTGCGCACCAAGAAATCGCCCCTACCTTGGTGGTCACGGTACTCGTCCATGGCGACGCCTAAATGGAGGCCGCCGCCTTCCAGGAGCGCTCGTTCACGCTCCGCCAACCCTGCGGCGAGTTGCTCGAGCCGCTCGAGAGCGGGTCGGCCGGCGATCTCGCGAAGCATGTGGCCCTCGGCCTTGGTCACGGTGTAGGGGCTGCCGATCGGACGGCACCCCTGGGAGACAATGAGGTCGACGGCAACGCCGGCCAGGCGCGCTCCCACGGCTCCCTCGTGGAGCACGCGCCCGTCCAAGAACAGCTCTGAACTTCGGCTCCCGGCCACGCCGCCGCCGGCCACGCCGCCGGCGACGAGGGCGCCAGAGACGTTGGCGTTGAGGTGCTCCAGGAGTTCCTCCAGTGGGAATGTGAACGGATCGCTGAAAAGCAAGTACGGCCCGCCGCCCGGCTCGAAACGGTGGCCGGCGAAGAGCCCACCGCTTGCGGTGCCGAGGTACTCGACCGAAAAGGTCTCGACGCCCGGAGGGTCAAACCCGCAAGCGAGCCAGAGCGAAACCGCTGGCACGCCCTCGACCTCCTGCCCGGCGCCAATTACCGACCCGGCTACACAACCCACGAGCGGCACCTGATCGGGCTCGTCACGGCCGAGTTCTTCGCTCACGGCGTCGAGCAGGACGTGGGCTTCGGCAGAGTAATGCCCGCTCGCGAAGAGGACCGCTAGCTCCGGGCGAGCCTCAAGGTCATCGCGCGCCAAGGCGGCTGCGCGCCGGCCCGCTTCGCCGGCGCTGGCGCCCACCACCAGGGAAGCAGCGGCCTTCATATAGCCGTGGAAGCCTAACGTGGCTGGGGCGGGCTTTGAGCCTGCTTACTCCGTCATGCTCGGTGGGCGCCTGCCTAGCGAGTTGGCCCTACCAGGCGTAGTCCTCCGGCGACGTCTTGTACCCGGGGAAGATCTCGTCGAGGCGGGCCAGGGACTTGTCCTCGAGTTCGAGGTCGACCGCAGCAAGGGCGCTGTCAAACTGCTCGGGCGTCCGTGGCCCGATTATGGGCGCGGCCACCGCCGGCCGGGTGAGCAACCATGCCAGCGCAACGGTCGCCGGCTCGGCGCCAATCTCGTCACAAAGGTCCTCGTAGCTCTCGACCTGTGGGCGCCTGGCTTCGAGGGTTTCCTTCGAGCGGCCCTCGAGGCGGCGCTTGCCCTCGCGGGTCTTCTTCGCGGCACCCCCGAGCAGGCCCCCCTGGAGCGGAGACCAGGGGATGACGCCGAGGCCATAGAACTCTGCGGCTGGCAGCACCTCCCGCTCGATGTCGCGGACCAAGAGGTTGTAGAGCGACTGCTCGCTCACGAGCCCGAGGACATTGCGCCTCTTAGCGGCCTCCTGAGCTTGGGCAATGTGCCAGCCTCCGAAGTTGGACGAGCCGGCGTAGAGGATCTTGCCTTGATAGCGGAGAACCTCCATCGCCTCCCAGATCTCGTCCCAGGGCGTGTCTCGGTCGATGTGGTGCATCTGGTAGAGGTCGATGTAGTCGGTCTGAAGGCGGCGGAGCGAAGCCTCGCAGGCCTTTTTTATGTTGAGCGCCGAAAGACGGGCGTCGTTGGGCCAGTCGGTCATGTTCCCATAGACTTTCGTCGCGAGCACGGTCCGCTCGCGCCGCCCACCGCCCTGCGCGAACCAGCGGCCCACGATCTCCTCGGTCCACCCGGCATGCGACTCGTCGGTCTTCGCCGCCTGCCCTGGAGGGCTCTGGCGCCTCCCGTACACATTGGCAGTGTCGAAGAAGTTGACGCCGGTCTCGTGAGCGCGGTCCATGATGGCGAACGACGTCGGCTCGTCAGTGAGGGGGCCGAAGTTCATGGTCCCGAGGCAGAGGCGGCTGACGGACAGGCCCGTCCGACCTAGGTGGGTGTATTTCATACAGCTGAAGCTATCGGCCTGATCGGAGATAGCGGCTTGATGAGCGCATTTACCAGGTAGGGGGACGAAAATCGCGTGCGCTCGCCAGCGGCCTTCCCCGGTGCCGGCAGCAGCCGTGCCGACAGTGGCTTGCCCAGACGCGCTGCCAAGCTGGCCATGTCACAGATGGCTGCAGCTAGCTCCCTCACTTCGGACCCACCAGGTACCGGCACCGTGTCGAGGCCGGTGCCGCACACTGCCGACCACGCGAGCAACTGGTCGATGCCGACGAGGCCGTCGTCCCAGCGCTGTGCGAGCAAGGCGTCTTCCATCAGAGGCAACATGAGGCCTGTGTAGCCGCAGGTAGGCAGGCCCGTGGAACGAAGGCCGGTCGTGACCGCGGCCGCTAGCGCCAAGGTCCCGGGGCCGCCAAATGGCCCGTGCCCGGCCGCCTCGAGGGCGGCGACAATGCTGTCGTCTAGGTCGGGGGCGGGAGAAAGGTCGATGCCTCCGAAACAAAGCCCCAGTTCGCTGGCTGCACGCCGAGCGAGGTCGACTACCGGGCGCGCCACCTCGGCCAGCTTCGCGCTCACCCGGCCCGTTACCTCCGAAAGGCCGGCGCCGCCGGCCAGGGCGTCAAACACTATCCCCGCGCCCTGCAAAGCCACGGAAAGAGAAGAGGCCCCGGCATGGTAAGCAGCCGGGAAGAAGGGTGTACCGGGCGCCACACAACCCAAGGCTGCGAAGTTGAAATTGCCAAGCCCCTGCGCCGTCCGTGCTGCCAAGCTGACCATCGCACCGGCGGCAGCCCGAGCGGCGCCGGCGTCTACGCCACGCTCGGGCGTGGAGACCATGACCGAGGCAGACAGAGCGGGGTTGCCCTTCCGCCTGCCACCCTCGCCGGCGCCACCCTCGCCGGCGCCACCCTCGCCGGCGCCACCCTCGCCGGCGCCACCCTCGCCGGCGCCACCCTCGCCGGCGCCACCCTCGCCGGCGCCACCCTCGCCGGCGCCACCCTCGCCGGCGCCACCCTCGCCGGCCTCGCCCTCGCCGGCCTCGCCCTCGCCGGCCTCGCCCTCGCCGGCACCGGCGCCACCCCGCGCGGCCACCTCGCCGACCAGCATGTCTGCCAGCGCCGCTGGGCCCTCCGGGCCATCGCCAGGCAACGCCGGCCCGAGCGAGCAGAACGCCAAGCCCGCGCGGTCCAACGCCCCCTGCAGTGAGCAGGCATATTCCACAAGTTCCTTGCGGCCCCAACCGGCCAGGTCCGAGAGAACAGGCCTCGTCGACACCCGTAGCGTCTGGACTTCGTATCCCTTGGTGGCGAGAGCGGCCGCCGCCCCTTCGAGATGGCTCGCCGCCCGGCGAAGCTCCTCCTCACCAAGGGGGTGCCTGGCAGCCAAACCCAGTGTGAGGGCGCGCACCGGAGGCGTTCTCGGAACACTCAAGGCCGCCCTACCCTTCGGATTGACATGAGCCGACGACGAAAACTGGCACGGCTCCGCTTCACAGGCTCCGCTTCACAGCCAGGTCACACCCTCGTCAGGGCCCTCCACGGCTCGCTGGCAGGTCGGGCAGTACCAGCGAGCTTCGAGGTTGGTACCACAAGCAGCGTGACGCGGGCCAGACGAGTGCTCACCGGCCGCGCGCGCGCCCCAGCTTTCCAAGAAGCGCAGCGCGCTCGCGAGCTCACGGCCTTCCGCGCTCACCCTGTACTGGTAGCGCACAGGCCTCTTGGAGTACTGCTCAGCAACCACCAAGCCGTCGCCCTCAAGCCGCCGGAGGCGGGCTGACAAGACGTTCGGCGCCACCCCAGGCACGAGCGATTCGAGATCCTTCCACCGGCGCGGCCCAGCGAGCAGCGCATCGACTATTAGCAGGGCCCAACGGTCGCCCACCCTCGCCATTGCAAGGTCGAGCCCCGAGCTGGTCGTTTCGCTCACGGTCACATCTTCCTACAAAGCGTCTTCCTACAAAGCGTCTTCTACTCCAGAAAATCTCGCCGTTCTAGATCAATGGAGTAGTAACTTGCAACTAGCAAGCTACTACTTAGGTGGGAGGACCCGATATGAGCACCCAGATCATCGACTTTTCCCAGTCCATTGCCCGGGCAGTGGAGGCGGCAGGCCCATCGGTGGTCGGTGTAGGCCGGGCCGGCAGCGGCGTCATCGTCGCCGACGGCTTCGTAGCTACAAACGCCCACAACGTCCACGAAGACGTGGGCGTCCACTTCGACGACGGCACGACGGTCGCCGCGCGGCCTGCTGGCGTCGACATCGACGGCGATCTCGCCGTCCTGGCCGTGGCGACCGGCAACAGGCCGGCGCTTGCACTTGAACCACAGGGCGCTCCATCTCTTGGCCATCTCGTCATCGGGCTCTCTCGGCCTGGGGGTAGGACACTGAGGGCGGGCGTCGGGTTCGTGTCGGGCAATGGCATCTCCTTCGGCGGTCCTCGTGGCCACGTCGTGACCGGCGCCATCGAGCACAGCGCCGCCATGCCTCACGGCTCTTCGGGCGGCCCCCTGCTCGACACGAACGGCCACGTCGTAGGGATCAATACTCACCGAGAGGGCGAGGGCCTCTACCTGGCGCTACCGGTAACCGCTGAGCTAAAGGCTCGTATCGACGCGCTGAGTCGCGGCGAAGTCCTCCAGCGGCCCCGGCTCGGGGTTGCCCTCGCGTCTCCAAGGGCGGCACGCCACCTCCGCCAGGCAGTCGGGCTGCCACCGCGTGATGGCCTCCTCGTGCAATCGGTAGCGGAGGGCGCTCCGGCAGATCGTGGTGGCGTACGCAGGGGTGACCTGATCATTTCGGTCGGTGGGCGCCCCACCACCACGCTCGAAGACCTCGCCCAAGCCCTGGAGGCCGCCGCACCCGAGGGTTCCGCCCAGCTCGGCATCGTGAGAGGGTCCGATGAGCTCACCCTCTCGGTCAGCTTCTCCCGCCCCGAAGGTGACAAGTAGCTCCGGCCGCTTGGGAGCAACTCGCGGCGAAGTCGCTGGACCGAGGGCGGCCGACCTCGCGCCGGCACCGGGCCGGGGTCAGGCCCCGACGAGCAGATCGAGGTGGCGGGCAACCCAGGTCATATCGGCGGGCAACCCAGGTCATATCAATGCGCCGGCTGCTCGGCGTGGCCCCCGAACTCCTTGCGCATGGCCGACAGCACCCGGTCCGCGAAATCCGCCTCGCCGCGTGAACTGAAGCGCTCGTAAAGAGCCGCCGTCAGGACGTGCGCCGGCACCGCCTCGTCGATCGCTGCCTTGATCGTCCAACGCCCCTCCCCGGAATCAGAGACGCGGCCCTCGAAGCCAGAGAGCTTCGGGTCATCGTGGAGGGCGTGTGCAGTGAGGTCGAGGAGCCAGGAGGCCACGACACTGCCACGCCGCCAGACCTCGGCGACCTCGGCGACATCGATGTCGTATTGATAGTGCTCCGGATCCTCAAGGGGGGTGTTTTCTGCATCGAACCTGCTTGCTCCCAACTTGCCGACGTTCGCCTTAGCGAGCACGGCCAGTCCCTCGGCGTAGGCAGCCATGGCCCCGTACTCGATACCGTTGTGCACCATCTTGACGAAGTGCCCCGCGCCCGCAGGCCCGCAGTGAAGGTAGCCCTTCTCGGAGGGCGAGGGCTGCCCCGTCCTGCCGGGCGTCCGCTCGGCTGCCGCGGCGCCAGGGGCGATCGCCTCGAAGAGGGGTGACAGGTGGGAAACAACGTCCGTCTCGCCGCCGATCATCAAGCAGTAGCCCCGCTCGAGTCCCCACACGCCGCCGCTCGTGCCTACGTCAACGAAGTGGACACCGTGCTCCTTCAGCTTTGCGGCCCGGGAAATGTCGTCGTGGTAATGCGAATTGCCACCGTCGATGACGATGTCGCCCGGTGACATCAGGGCGACCAACTTGTCCACCGTCTCCCCGGTATAGCCGGCCGGCACCATCACCCAGGCCGCCCGAGGTGCGTCAAGCTTTCCGACGAAGTCTTCCAGGCTGGAGGCGCCGGTAGCACCCTCGGCAGCGAGGGCATCCACCGCCTTCGGGTCGACGTCGTAAACCACGCACGCATGACCAGCCCGCATCAAGCGGCGAACGATGTTGGCACCCATGCGTCCAAGCCCGACCATCCCAAGTTGCACCGCTACCTCCTATATCGCCTGTGGTTTTGAAGCCGGGCGCTCCCCGCGTGGCGAGGCCGGCCCTCGCCTGCAACCTAGTACCGGGGTGGCATGAAAGAAGTTCCGCGCACCATCCGCGCTCCGCGCTGCTCGATCGGAAAGAATGGTGCAGTGGCCGGGTACCAACCGCGGCATGCAGCGGACGAACCAACTAACCCTGGCAAGGACCAGCCGCCGGCTCCCGATGGGAGGCCGGCCGCTCACTTTGCCACGAGCGCACGCGGGCCCGCTGGCAGCAAGGCACCCAATGCTCCCCCCGGTCGAGGACCGCGCCAGGACACGGGCGGAGGCCCCCGCGGGGAGATAACTGAAGAGCACCTCCTAGATGCGAGTGCGCAACCCCCCCTGCAGCCTGGCCGAAAGTCCGCTAGCCAAAACGGACGGGGGCCCAGCCAACCCCCCGTCCAGGAGCAAGGGCAACATCGCCGCCGTCGTGGCGGCGCGCTCAGCCTGGCCGCCGGCTGTGCCGGCATCCTTGCCGTAGTTGCGGCTTTGATCGTGCTGGCGCTCCCCCATGCAAAAAACGCGGCGGCATCCCACCATTCCGCCCGTAGTTCCTCGACCGGGCCACGCACCGCAGCCCGGTCATCCAGCGCGACGGGCGGGCACTCGACCCGACCGAGCACGCTTGCGCCACCCGCGAACTCTGCCGGGAAGGCGACTTCCACAGGTAAGGCCGCCGCGACGCCAGGAAGTGCGAGCGCTGCCGGCGTGAAGGGCGTGAAGAAGGGGGTAGCTCGCACCGGCTCTGACAAGGTCAACAATACGGTCGGCACTACCTCCACCACTGCGGCCACACCCACCACCAACTCCGCGTCGCCGAGTAGCCCCGCGGTAAACCTGGCCGTGCCGGCTGGCTTCGGGCCCTTGTTGATGCACGTCTGGGTGGCCGCGGACCCCGGTAACAGCGGGCTCGTCATCGATGATGTCGAATCGACCGTCCCGGGCTCGGTGTACTACGCCGAGCAGCCCGCCATAGGCGACTACTGGGCGATCACAGGTTTCGTGCCCTCCTCGGTGGTCTACGCGCAGGATTCCACACCGGCAGGCAGGCAACTCCTCGCTCAGTTCAATGGCGTGGAGGTATTCAACAGGCAAGCCGGGAAGGGATGGGTCTTCGTCGGGTCCTTCCAGCCGGGCACGTGCTCTCCCCAAGTCCCTGCGCCGGTGTACACGGCCTGGGACATGTGCAGGGTCGGCTCCTGAAAGCCGCCGGCCAACGGGCTAGCTGCCGCCGGCGCTACGGAAGTATCACCAGGTCGTCCCGATGGACGACCTCGGGTGGGACGTCATCGGGAAGGCGAGAGCTCTGCCAGCCTGACCACTGCGCCAGCTCCTTGGCCCCGTGGCGCGCAATGCCCTTGGCAAAGACGTCCCCATCGGGCCCAGCCAGCTCCACGGCGTCTTCAGCCTGGAAGTCACCCACCACCTGACGCACGCCAGCCGGCAACAGCGAGACGCCACGCTCGATAAGCGCCCGCTTGGCACCGGCGTCCACAACTACCTTTCCAGCGGTCGCGAGAGCAAAGGCGATCCACAGCTTGCGAGCCGGCAGGCGGCGGCCATCGCGTGGCCTCACGAATGTACCCACGCCCGGTGTCCCTACGACTGCTTCTTGGAGCACGCGGGGCCGCTCGGCTGAAGCGATCACGACCCTCACCCCGGACCACGCGGCGATCTTTGCGGCGGCGAGCTTGGACGCCATGCCCCCGCTCCCCCTGGCGCTACCCGGGCCGCCGGCCATGGCCAGCACCTGGTCCACTTCGGACACCTCCTCGATCAGCGACGCCTCCTGGTCGTAACGGGGGTCGGCCGTGAGGAGCCCTGCGGCATCGGTCAGGAGCACGAGCAGCTCGGCTTGGACGAGGTGGGCGACGAGCGCGGCCAAACGGTCGTTGTCGCCGAAGCGGATCTCGTCGTCTGCGACAGCGTCGTTCTCGTTTACGACCGGGACCGTGCCAAGCCCCATCAAGAGCCGGAGGGTCTGGCGGGCGTGGAGGTACTGCGCCCGGTCAACGAAGTCGAGGGGGGCGAGCAGGACCTGCCCGGCGACGAGGCCGACACTGGCGAAGGCCCTCTCGTAGTGGCCCATGAGCCTGCTCTGGCCGACTGCTGCCACCGCTTGGAGCACGGCGGGGTCGCTCGGGCGGGTGAGCTCGAGCACCTGCAGCCCGGCCGCAATAGCACCGCTCGTAACCACCACCACGTGATCGCCGCCGGCCAGCACCTCCGCCACCTCGGAGCAGAGCTTGGCCACGGCCGCGTCGACTATACGGCCTCGGTCGTCTGTTATAGACGAGGTCCCGACCTTCACCACGACCGTGCGACCGGCCATTAGTCGGGCTCCCACTCAAACTCGAAGGCCCCGATCCGCACCCGGTCACCTTCTCGTGCTCCAGCCCTCGCTAGCGCACGGTCGACCCCAAGGCGTTTGAGGCGGCCCTGTGCATACGCGAGGGCACCGACGTCTGTCAGATCTGAAAGGGCTACCGCCCTCTCGGCTTGCCGGCCCCGGACCACGAGGCAACCGTCAGGTGCCCGCTCGACGAACACACCGGTCGGGAGCGGTCGATGGACCACGGTCCGACGAGGCCGAGGCTGGCTCGCCCGAGCGTCGGCGACCAGCTCGCCGAGCTTGTTCACGAGCCACGCCGTGCCCTCCCCCGTGACGGCAGACGCGGCGGGCAGCCCAACCTCGCGCAGCAGGTCGGCGTCAGCAAGATCTGCCCGAGAGCCCACAACGAGGCGCGGCCGCTCCGCGAGTGAGGGGTCGTATTTCGCCAGCTCGTCGAGCAGGACCTCCAGTTGCGCAGCCGGGGCGCGTCCCGCATCCTGGCCCAGGTCGACGAGCACTAGGAGGACGCGGGCGCGTTCGATGTGGCGGAGGAACCTGTGACCGAGCCCTCTACCCTCGCTCGCCCCCTCGACCAAGCCGGGTATGTCGGCCACCACGAACTCGCCGGCTGCTCCCCCTTCACGGACGACGCCGAGGTGAGGCTCGAGGGTGGTGAAGGGGTACGAAGCCACCTTGGGCTTCGCTGCCGATATCCGCGATATGAGAGTGGATTTGCCCGCATTGGGGAACCCGACCAGGGCCACGTCCGCCATCAGCTTGAGCTCAAGCCTGAGCCAGCGTTCCTCTCCTCTTTCTCCCTGTTCGGCGAACTTTGGCGCGCGCCGCAGGTTGGAAAGGAAACGGGCGTTGCCCCGGCCACCCTGGCCCCCCCGAGCACCTAGCCAGCGCGCCCCTGCCTCGGCCAGGTCCGCGAGCAGCACGCCCTCCATATCGCGGATGACAGTGCCTTCTGGCACAAACACTTCGAGGTCGGTGCCGGAACGGCCGTGGCGGCGCTTGCCCTGGCCGTGGGTACCCGACGTCGCCTCGCGATGTGGGTGGTCCTTGAACTGGAGAAGCGACGCCACGTTGTGGTCCGCCACCAGCCAGATATCACCGCCGTTGCCCCCGTCACCGCCGTCTGGCCCTCCTAGGGCGACGTGGGCCTCACGGCGGAACGACACCACCCCCGCGCCACCGTCGCCCGCCTTCAGGTGGACTTGGCACTCGTCAACAAACATCGGGGCGGGGGCGGGCCGGAGCCCGCGAGGCTATGAGGAGACGCCGGTCGTCGCGACGGGGCGCTCGACGTCTACAAGCTTGCGCCCGCCGCGGCGGGCAAAGTGGACGTGCCCGTCGACCAGCGCGAAGAGGGTGTCGTCCTTGCCCTTCCCAACCCCGGTACCCGGATGGAACCTCGTGCCCCGCTGGCGGACGATGATCGAGCCGGCGCTCACCAAGCCGCCGTCGAACACCTTCACTCCCAGGCGCTGAGCTGTGCTATCACGGCCATTGCGGGTGCTTCCCCCGCCCTTTGTCTTTGACATCTCTAGGCCTCCGTGCTCGTCTTGGCCGTGTCCCGGGCCCCGGCCGGCGTTGCCAGTGTGATCGATGTCACTTCGATCGTGTTGTAGTGCTGGCGATGCCCCCACCGGCGCCGGCGACGTGCTTTGGGCTTGTATGTAAAACCGCGCACCTTCGGCCCCTTCTCATCGCCAACAACGCGAGCGCTCACGCTTGCACCAGCGAGGTCGGCTGGCGTGGCCAGCACCCTCTCGCCGTCGACTACGAGCAGCGGGGCGAAGCTGACGTCCTCTCCATGGCCCGCGCCTAGCAGCTCGACGGCCAATCGCTGGCCCTCTTCGACGCGCTCCTGCTTGCCTCCGGTTTCGATCACTGCGTACACAGGGCGCCCAGTATAACGGCGGCACGGGGCGGGGGTGGCCTGCCCGCTGGTACCAACAGTACGCTGGGAAAGGTGACCCGACCAAGGCTGGTGAAAGGGCACTAGAAAAGGAGGCCTCGTAATGGTTGTTCCGGAAGGACCGGCAGGGGCGGCGAACCTTCGCTACGAAGGTACCGAGATCGAGTTACCCTTGGAGCGACCTACCCTCGGCCGCCCCGCTATGGACGTGTCCGCTCTCGGCGGCCACCACTTAGCTGTCTACGACCCTGGCTACGCCAACACAGCCGCCTATCAGTCGGCGATCACCTTCGTGGACGGGGAGGCTGGCCACCTCTATTACCGTGGCTACCCGGTCGAACAGCTCGCGTCGTCTTCTTTCCTCGAAGTCGCCTACCTGCTCATCTACGGCGACCTGCCGACCAGCCAACAGGCCGAGGAGTTCGTGGCAAGGGTGAGGGACCCCAAACTCGTCCCCCACGCGGCGATCGAAAGGCTCTTCGACTGGTTCCCCCAGAGCATGCACCCGATGGCCATGCTCTCCATGGCCACGGAGGCACTCACCGCATACGCAGAAGACGACCCTGGGGCCGATCCCCGCGCCCGCGTCGAGGCAGCCGGCATACGCCTACTGTCCGCGATGCCAGTTTTCACCGGTTACGCAATGTCGGTATTGCGCGGCCTCCCCAAGGGCCGGAGCAACCGCTCGCTCGACTACTCCGAGGACTTGTTGCAGCTGTGCTTCACGATCCCTGGTAGCGATCACCTTCCCGACAATGCGACGGCACGCGCACTTAATACGTTGCTCGTCTTGCACGCGGACCACGAGCTCAACTGCTCGACGGCCACCCTGCGCATGGTGGCGTCCTCGGGCGCCGGCTTCTACTCCGGCGTCTCTGCCGCCATAAATGCGCTGTGGGGACCGCTCCACGGGGGCGCCAACCAAGCGGTCATCCGGATGCTCAAAGAAATAAAGGACTCCGGCAAACCCTTGAGCCATTTCCTCGAGCGGGCTAAGGACAAAATGGACCCCTTCCTCCTGATGGGCTTCGGCCACCGGGTGTACAAGAGCTACGACGCCCGGGCCAAGGTCATCCGCCAAGTCGCGCTCGACCTGGTCGAAAAGCTAGCCCCAGAGGACCCGCTCCTCGACATCGCCCTCCAGCTCGAAAAGGTCGCACTGGAAGACGAGTACTTCGTCCTCCGCCGCCTGTACCCCAACGTCGACTTCTACTCGGGCATAATCTACCGGGCTATCGGGTTCCCAGACGAAATGTTCACTCCTTTGTTTGTGGTCGGGCGCAGCGCCGGCTGGGTCGCGCACTGGCTCGAAATGACAACCACCTCCAACAAGATCGGTCGACCCACCCAGATCTACACTGGGCCGAAGGAGCGTTCGGTCCCCAAAAACCCAGCCACCGCCTAAATGGCGCCACCTGCCTAGAGAGCGGGAGCCACTCCTAATAAAATTGGCCCAAACCTGGGCGCCCTTAATACCTGGGAGGTACCGAAATGCTGGAACGTCCGCTCGCCCCCAACCCTTACGACCTATTGCCGAAGGTCCCAAGCTTCCTGCTTACTAGCGGTGACATCGAAGAAGGGGGCCGGCTCCCCGAAATCCATGTGGGCGACTGGGCCGGTGGGGGCAACGAAAGCCCGCAACTTTCGTGGTCGGGTTTCCCGGTCAACACGGCCGGTTTCGCTCTTACCTGCTATGACCCGGACGCGCCGACCGGCAGCGGCTTTTGGCACTGGGCCGTAGCCAACCTGCCCCTTTCAGTGACGGAGCTAGCGAGGGGCGCCGGCGCCCCGGACAGTTCTTCCCTGCCCGCGGGCGCTGTGCAACTAAGAAATGACGGTGGGACACCTGGCTACATTGGTGCCGCCCCTCCAAAAGGAGATAGGCCACACCGCTACATATTTGCAGTCCACGCGCTCGACACGGCGGGGCTCAAGGTCGGGCCGGAGAGCACGCCAGCGTTCCTCGGTTTCAACGTGATCTTCCACGTGATCGCCAGAGCCACGCTGACGGCGACCTACCAGGTCACCGAGTAGGCGCTGCCGGCCACCCGGGTGTCCGGCAGCAAGGCCCAATCTCAGCCAAGCAGGGATTCGTCGAAGACTATGCCCCGCCCGCCGCAGGTGGGGCAGGTCTCCGAGTAGGACTCGACCAACCCCTCGGAAATGCGCTTGCGGGTCATTTCGACAAGCCCGAGCTCGGATATGTCGAACACCTGGGTACGGGTCTTGTCCCGGGCTAGAGCTTCGCGGAAAGTCCCTATGACCTGGGCCCGGTTGGCGGCGACCTCCATGTCTATGAAATCGATCACGATGATCCCGCCGATGTCACGCAGGCGCAGCTGCCGCGCTATCTCTTCGGCAGCTTCGAGGTTATTGCGGAAGACCGTCTCCTCCAGGTTGGAGGTACCCACGTTCTTGCCGGTGTTCACGTCGATGACCGTAAGAGCTTCCGTGCGCTCGATTATTAACGAGCCCCCCGAAGGCAGCCACACCTTGCGGTCGAGCGCCTTGTGGACCTGCTCGTGGACCCTGAAGCGCTCGAAGAGGGGAAGTGCCTCGGCGGACGGGTCCACCAATTCGACCCGGTCGGCTAGCTCGGGGGTAATGCTGGAGACGTACTCCTTCACCTGGGCATGGAGGTTGGGGTCGTCGGTCACGACGCCCCGGTAGTCCCGGTTGAACTCTTCGCGTATGACCCGCACCGCCAGGTCCGGTTCGCGGTAGAGGAGCTGAGGGGCACGCGAAACCTTGGCTTGTTCCTGGACAGATTGCCACTGGCGGAGAAGGCGGGCGACATCGCGCTCAAGTTCCTCGGCGCTGGCGCCATCGGCCGCTGTCCGCACGATGAGACCATGACCTGCCGGCTTCACGTCGTCGAGGATCTTTCGCAGGCGCCGGCGCTCGTCGTCTGCGAGGCGCTTGGAGATGCCGTAGGTATCGCTCTCGGGGATGAGGACGACAAAGCGCCCGGGCAGTGACACCTCCTGGGTGAGCCGGGCGCCCTTGGTGCCGATCGGGTTTTTCGTCACCTGGCAGATGATGTTTTGACCGGTGCGGAGCAACTGTTCGATGCGAGCGTCCTTGGCCACACCGCCTAGGCGCCCCCTCGTCGGCTTCGAGTCGTCTTCGCCGGCGGGGCCGACCTCGTCCTCGTCGTAGCGCAGGTCACCACGGTAGAGGACGGCGTTTTTCGGGGTCCCGATGTCGACGAAGGCTGCCTCCATGCCGGGCAGGACGTTTTGGACACGCCCGAGGTAGATGTTGCCGTCGATCTGGGTCGTGTCGTCGGCAGGACGCGAGACATAGTGCTCGATCAGGGTGCGCCCCTCGAGGATCGCAATCTGGGTGGCCGTCGGGCCTACGTGGACCACCATCAAGTAACGCCCGAGGGGCCGGGAGCGCCGGTCACCCCGGCGGGATCTCCCCTGCCCGAGGTGCTCACCGAAGTCCAACGCAGAACCCTTGGGCCCGCCAGCGCCCAAGGCGCCGGCCGGGCCAGGGGCAGCGAGGGCGGCGCCACCCGCACGCGCTGAAGCGAGGGCGGCGCCAGCACGGTCGCCGCTCGTGCCGTCGCCTGCGGCAATCGCCGGTGGAGTGGGGAGACCGCCAGCAAGGGTTCGCGTTCCGGGGCCAGCCCCCTCGCCGACCGCCCCGGCCGCCCGGCCGCGCCGGCGTTGGCGCGTGCCAGGACGGGCGGCGGCTTCCTCGCCGGGGCCGTTCGCCGCAGCGACAGCCGGCATCGAATCTGGTCCGGCCTCCTTGGTTCGGGTGCGCCGCTTGGGTGGCAGTGGCGGGGAGCCTGGGCGTGTGTCGCCGATCTTCGGCTTGCGGGCCGGCGAAGGTGGCGGGGGTGGCGGGGGTGGCTCGGCCGTGCCCTTCGGCTCGGCCGTGTCAGGGGCGCCGGCCCCGTCGTGCGCCAAGGCCTGGCCAGCCATAGCGCTGCGCGCGGCCGGGCTGGCAGCGGCCGGGCTGGCAGCGGGAGGGCTGGCAGCGAGAGGGCTGGCAGAGGGAGGGCTGGCAGCGAGAGGGCTGGCAGAGGGAGGGCTGGCAGCGGGAGGGCTGGCAGCGGGAGGGCTGGCAGCGGGAGGGCTGGCAGCGGGAGGGCTGGCAGCCGGCGTGTCGGCCGCGAGCGGGCGACCAGCGGTCCGTGGTGCCTCACTTGGCGTCGGGGGCTTGGTCCCGTTGAACGAGGTGAGGTCGACGTCTCGCGACAGCGTGCCCCCTTGGGCGGCCTCCGCGGTCGAGGGCGACCCTGCATTACTGTCTCGGAGAGGGCCACCGCCGGCAGGTGACCCCCGGGTGGAACGAGCCGCCTCCCGAGTGACGTCTCCGGGAAGGTCACCAACCCCTTCGCCCGGCTCCTCGCTCTGGCCCTCGCCGGCGGCAGCGCCGCGCCGGCCGCGACCTCCGCGAGAGCCGCGGCGACGCTTCCTCGGCTTACCTAGGGCCCCGGCAACCTCCCCGGAGGCGTCCTCGAGATTGTCAATGGAGCCGTTGGCGGTAGCGGACGCGGCCTGAGCATCAGGAGCTCCAGAGGGACCCCCGCCTGGCCCGCCCTTCGTACCGTCGACATCACCAGCTCCGCCTGCCTTGCCGAGAAGTTGTTCCGACATCCAAATCTTCCCTTCCGAGCCGGCCCGAAGTACCCGGCCGGCGTTCGTCGTGGCAACAGTGCGCAAGCCCGGCGAGGGTACGCCAGGCGCGCGACATCATCGCCTACGGTCATAGGAACAAAAACCTGTGGGCTGTCGCCCTCAGACGGCCCTGTGCCGGTACGGCGCCGCTCGCAGCCGGAGCGCCAGCCCAGCTCAGGGCCCGAATCCCTCGTCGTTTGGGGCTTGGCCTCATCCCGCTCTCCCACCCACCTGCCGCGGTCTGCTTGGCCTACTTGCACCGGGCATGCGGGGTCTCTTGACGAGCCGTTCGGCCCTCCACGAAGAGTGAAGCGATCGCGCAAGCGATGCCAGAGCCCGCTCGCAGAGGCTCGCTTAACGGGCCCCATCATCCCGCTCCGCCGGCCGCGACCAAAGTGCAAAGGAAACAGGGCAGCCGCGACGAGTTCATCTCACTCGTGATTGTACCCAAGGAGCCCGCCCCGCCTTCAGGACCGCTTAAATGCTGGCTGAGCACCACCTGAACGCCGGCTGAACGGCTCAGTCGAACCGGCGCATCCTCACGTTTTGGACAAGCCCCAGCGCCACCCAGTCAACGAGCATGGCAGAACCGCCATAGCTCATGAACGGAAGCGTTATGCCTGCCACCGGCATTATGCCCATGGTCATCCCTACGTTCTCGAAGACCTGGAACATGATCATGCACAGCACCCCGATGCAGATGAGCGTCCCGGCCAGGTCCCGCGCCAGGGCGGCTGCTCGCCAGCTACGCCAGACGATCAAGGCAAACAGGGCGAGCAAGAGGGCCGAGCCGGCGAAGCCGAACTGCTCCGCCGCCGCGGTGAAGATGAAGTCGGTGGACTGGTTGGGCACGTAGGAGAGGTCGGTGAGGTGGCCATGGAACAGTCCCTTGCCGTAGAGGCCCCCGTCAGCGATCGCCGCCTTGGACTGGTCGAGGTTGTACTCGATCGTTTTCGCGTACGGGTTAAGGCTGCTCGCCGTCCCCTGAGAGAGGCCCGTCGGCGCGTGCAGGAAGGTCGTGAGACGGTCCTTCTGGTACTGCTTTAAGAGGCCCGACTGCAAAACCCCGGCGATCGCGACGATCGCCAAGACGGTGAGCAGGGCCATGTGCAGAGCCTTGGTCCCGCCCATGAGCAACATCCCGACCAGGACGATGCCGAGGACGATGGCACTCCCGAGGGCGTCCTCTTTGAAGATGAGCAGGAAAGGGACGACCGCGAGGCCGAGCACGACAAGCAGCGACTTGACCGAAAGTTGCCCCTTCCGGCTCGACAGCAGTGCCGCCAGGGACAAGATCAAGGTGACCTTGGCGAACTCGGACGGCTCGAACTGGAACGGCCCGACCTGGATCCACGACTGCGCGCCGAGGACGCGGTGCCCGATGACCAGCGCCCCAGCCAGCATGAGGACGGTCCCCCCATAGAGCACGGGCGCCCACAACAGGTACCGTCTGTAGTCGAACACCAATGTGAGCAGGAAGGCAGCGATGCCAAGTCCCGCCCAGATCGCCTGGCGTTCGAGGTAGTACTTCGGGTTGCCACCTGCGAGCTCCTGTGGGTACCTGGTCGCCGAGTACACCATGAGCACGCCGATCAGGGTGACGGCGACGGTCGCGAGCAATAGCAACGGGTCGAAGTGGCGCCAAGCAGGGCTCGTTACAGCCCTCCTCGGTGCCGGCGGCGCACTCGCCGGCGGGGGTGGCGGGAGCGTCGGCCTGCCCATGGCTGGGGTGGTCAGCGCCATCAGCAGCCAGGAGGGGGAGTCGAGGTGACGGTCGCCGGGAGGCCGTGCTTGGCGAGGCCGAAGAGGGTGTAGTACTCCTGGACGACCGCCGGCGCCGCAGCGCACGCCCCGTAACCAGACTGCGCGAAAAAGGCGTCGACAACAAAGCGTGGGGCGCTGGCGGGTGCGAAACTGGTGAACACCGAGGTGTTTTGGACGTAAGCCGGCCAACCGACTTGGGAGAAGTTGGGCCCGACCTGGGCCGTGCCGGTCTTGCCAGCAACGGGGATCCGCGAAAGGGGGAACCTCGTGAAGGCACCGTAGGCCGTGCCTTGCGGATTGGACGTCACGCCCTCGAAGCCTGAGGTCATGATGGCCTGGTCGGTCGCGCTCGGCATCTGGACCCGGTCTTTCACCTGCGGCGTGTAGAGCTTCACGATCTTGCCATTGGGCCTCGCGTTGGTTCCTTGTTTCTCGACTGCAAGGGCGATCCTGGGCACGTAAAGTGTGCCGCCGTTGGCGAAGGCTGAGTAGGCATCAGCGAGCTGGAGCGGGGTAACCTCGTCCTGGCCCTGACCGATCGCCTCTTGGATCTCCTGGCCTGGTTCGAAGTACGGGTGCGGGTAGGCCTTGGGGTACTGCTGGTGCTCTCTATTGAATACCTGCTGGCTCGGCACGATACCGTAGGACTCGCCGGGGAGCTGGACGCCGCTCAGGTTGCCGAGGCCGTACTCGGCGGCGATCTTCTGGAGGTACTCGGGGTGGCCCTTACCGCCGGCCCACAGCTTCCAGAGGTCGTAACCGAGCGAGTAGAAGTAGGCGTCGTCAGAAATGGTGAGCGCCGTCTGCAAGTCGACGGGGCCCGCCGCTACGCCAGCGTTATCACGGAAAAACTGGCCACCGACAGTGATGCCACCGGTGTCGTTGTACATGTAGTAAGGGCTCCGGACGCCGAAGTCAAGGGCAGCAGTGGCTGTTATCAACTTGAACGTGGAGCCGGTCGCACCCGCCCAGGAGATCGGCCTGTCCTCGAGCGGGTAGTTGTTGGTCGGGTTGTTGTAGTACGCCCACTTCTTGTAGCTGATGCCCCCGACGAAGTTGTTGTCGTTGTAGTCCGGGTACGTAGCGAGCGCCAAGAGCTGGCCGTTGTGGGGGTTTTCCACGACCATCGCCGCCCCAGTCGAGCGGTAGTTGTGGCCGCTCGTAACGCCGAGCTGGGTCCGGGCGACCTTGGTCCAGTCTGCAAGAGCTGTCATCGCAGCTTTTTGGTCGGCGAGCGAGATCGAAAGGACGATGTTGTCACCCGCCACGGGCGGCGTGTAGCTCGCGACCCCGAGCACCTGTCCCTGCGCATTTACGTCGAGCACTTCCCTTCCGGGGACGCCGCGCAGGTACTGCTCCATGCTCGCTTCGACGCCCGCCTGGCCGACCTCTGACGTCGTCGTGTAGCAAGGCACCCCCTTCGCGCAGATCTGGCCCTTTACAGCGCTGTACTCCTTACCCGTGATCTGGGTCACGTAGCCGACGATGTTTGCCGTGAGGGAGCCGTAGGGGTAGTAGCGGACAGGGGCCGCTGTCACGGTCACGCCCGGCAGGAGCTTTTGGTTTTCGGAGATCGAAAGCGCCACGGAGGCGGGCACCCCCGTGGCCACCGGCACCGGCTGGTAAGGGGAGTACTGGGGGTTGTCCAGGGCCGCCTTCACCTGCTTGACGGATGTGTCAAGCACCGCAGCCAGCTCGCCGACTATGGCGGGGTGTTCGGTCACGGCGTCAGGCTGAACCTCCACAACCTGTTCGATGTGGTTGCCGGCGAGAAGCGCTCCATTGCGGCTGAAGATGTCACCCCTCGGAGCCGGGATGTAGACGGTCTCCAGGCCCTGGCTGGTGACCTGCTGGATCGCCGGCACGTTGGCCTCTGCGACTTGGAGGAACCAGAGCCTCCCCATGAGCGTGGCGAACAAGCACACCACCACGACCATCACCGCAAGAGCGCGAACCCGGAGGGAGCTCGGGCTATTTGCACCCGGCGCTACTGGACTTGCCACCGGTTCCTCACCGTAGCGCCCCGGGCGCTGTGGCCCGCGTCGCCCTCCTCCGCCGGCGCGAGCGCGGCGCGCGAGAGCGTCGCCGCGAGCCGTCGGCCGCGCCGCCCACGGGCGCGGGCTCACCCGGTGCCGCCACGTCGGAGTGGACTCCGAGCGCCCAACTCATGAGCGCTATGGCGGGGAACGAGAAAATCGCCGCATAAACGGCCTCGACAAAGGCCACTTGGACGAGGTGGGCCTCACCGCCAACGGCGAGTTGCTGCTGGCCGACGATGTACCCGATGGCCACGAAAAGCGCTACGCCGACGGCCGTCCCTGCCGCAGCAACAAAAGGCCCAAGCAGGTACCTGGTAGTGAGGATGTTTGCCCTCCCCCACCCCACGGCAAAACCGACGAGGCAGGCAGCGAGAGCGGAGAGGCCAAAGGGTGTGCTCTGGAGGAACAAGTCGCTCGCGAGGCCCGCGCCGAAACCGACCACCGCCCCCCTGTCGGGGCCGCCGGAGAAGCCAGCACAGACGGCGAGCAGCATCATGAAGTCCGGGGCCACTCCGTCCACGCGCATCCCGCTCGCGAAGGTCGTCTGGGCGAGTATGCCGACGCAGAGCAAGGCAAGGACCTTGGCGGCAGTGCGCTCCCCGGGCGAAAGCACTACCGAGCCCCCAGCAGGATCAGCCCCCCTGAGGCGACCACAGCAATACCCGCACGAACTGGAGGTTGGAGAGGTTGACCAAGGGCTTCAGGGACACCTGGAGCGTGAGCGTCCCCGAGGACACCGACGTGACGGTGCCGACGGGGATCCCGGCGGGAAAGTCCTCGAGCGTGAGCCCGCTAGTGACCAGCTGGTCGCCGCGCTTGATTGTGTCGCCTACGTTCAGGTCCTCGACTTGGAGGTTGAACCCCAGGCCCTCGCCCTTGGCCGCCCCCACGACGCCGCTATGAACGTCTCGCACCCCGACGACCGAGGTCGGGTCGTCGATCAGGGTCACCGTAGCGAGGTGCGCCGACACGAGAGAGACGCTCCCGACCAGGCCGCCCGCCGACACAACGGGCTGGCCAACCGCAACCCCGTTGGCGCTGCCGCGGTCGATCTGCACGGTCTCCTCGTAATTGGAGCTCCCGACCTGCACCACCTCCGCCGCTATGCTCGGGATGTTGGGCACGAAGGTGAGGTGCTCCTGGCTGAGCACCTGAGCCGCCTGCTGCTCGGCGCTCAAGGACTGGGCGTAGGCCGTTGCGCCACGCTTCAGCTCCAGACGGAGCTGACGGTTTTGGGCCTCAAGCGAACGGTACTGGAGCGCGCCGTAGATGAAGTCCCCGACAGGCTGCAAGGCCGCGTGCACGCCCGACTGGAATGGGTTGGCGACCTCCCGCGCGAGCGAGCGGACCTTGTTGAAGTAGTGCGAGGTGCTCGACCGCTCGCTCAACGTCACGAACGTCAGGCCGAGGAGCACTAGGAGGAGTAGGAGGAACCGCCCCCGCGGGCGCCGGCTCCCAGCCAAACGCGCCTACCTCTTTACCGCGAGCTCGTCATGAGCACGTCCGAGAGCACCCCGAGCTGCTCCAGGCACTGCCCACTGCCAAACGCCACGGACTGGAGCGGGTTGTCCGCTATGACGATCGGCATGCCGGTCTCTGCCGCCAGGCGGGCGTCGAGGCCGTGGAGGAGCGCACCACCGCCGGTCAGGACTATCCCCTGCTCCATGATGTCCGCCGCGAGCTCGGGGGGAGTCTTGTCGAGAGTGACCTTGACGGCGTCGACGATGGCGGCGACCGGCTCTTCGATGGCGTCGCGGATCTCCTCTGTCGTCGTGACGATCGTCTTCGGGAGCCCGGTTATGAGGTCGCGACCCCGGATCTCGGCGCTCACCTCCTGCTGGAGCGTGCAGGCCGAACCGAGAGCGATCTTGATCTCCTCCGCCGTGCGCTCTCCGAGGGCGAGGCTGTACTCCTTTTTGATGAACTGGATGATCGCCTCGTCGAGCTCGTCGCCCGCAATCCTCACGGATTGGCTCGTGACTATGCCCCCCATTGAGATGACGGCCACCTCGGTCGTGCCACCACCAATGTCCACGACCATGTTGCCCGTCGGTTCGTGCACCGGGAGGCCGGCACCTATTGCAGCGGCCATCGGCTCTTCGATTATCCATGCTTGCCGAGCACCGGCTGCCTCCGCCGCGTCCATAACGGCACGCTTTTCGACACCCGTCACGCCCGAAGGCACGCAGATTACCATTTCCGGCTTGGAAAGCCTGCTCGGGTGCACGCGCCTAATGAAATACCCAAGCATTTTTTCGCAGATCTCAAAATCCGCGATAACACCGTCGCGGAGCGGTCGCACCGCCGAAATGTGCGCCGGCGTACGACCGATCATGCGTTTGGCTTCGAGGCCGACCGCGAGGGGGCGCCCGTCCCTGGCGTCGATCGCCACTACCGAGGGCTCGTTGAGGACGATCCCGCGGCCTTGGAGGTAGACGAGGGTATTAGCCGTCCCGAGGTCTACGGCAAGGCCCCGTCGGAAAGATGAGAACAGTCTGTCGCGCGCCACGAAGCCTCCTCGCTTGGGCAAGGGCCGGACCCCCTTAGGTTAACTCGGGAGGACGGCGAGTGCCAGCCCCCCTTTGGGGGAGGGGCCCCTAACCCAGGCCACCTTACCGGCCAGCGCTCGGAAGCCCTGGAAAAAACAGGGCGACCTCGCGCTCTGCCGAGGCAGCACTGTCGCTCCCGTGGATCAGGTTCTCGGTCATGGTGAGGGCCAAGTCCCCCCTGATTGTGCCTGGTGCAGCCTCCGCCGGGTTGGTAGCTCCCATCATCTGGCGAACGACCCGCCACGTGCCGCTGTGGCCACCTACCACCGCAAGAAGTGCCGGACCGGATGTGATGTGCTCGATCAGGCCCTGGTAGAAGGGCTTGCCCTCGTGCTCGGCGTAATGAGCCGCGGCCGTCCCGGCATCGATCGAGCGCAGCTCGGCCCGCACGAGTACCAGCCCGCGCCGCTCGAGACGGCCCAGGATCTCTCCGACGAGGCCGCGCGCGACGGCGTCTGGCTTGCATATGACGAGGGTCGTTTCCTGAACTGGCATTTCTCGGCGTTCCACGAGCGACAGATGCTAGTGGGCCCACCTTGCCGGGTCTGACGACTCCGCACGCCCCCGGCCGGAAGCAAAAACGCCAAGCACGCTACGAGCTTCTCCGACCACGTAGAGAGAACCTGTCACCAAGACCATCCCGTCCTCGCCCGCCTCCCGCAGCGCGACTTCGAGCGCCTCCGCCACCGAAGCCGCTGCCACCGCGCGGCACCCGAGCGCCCGAGCGGCCTCGGCCACGTCTTGTGCCGGCTGGGTCCGAGGCGATGGAGCAGGGCAAGCCACGACCAGCTCGGCCTTGGAGGCGTCCAGCGCTAGCAGCATCTCGCCGGCATCCTTTCCCCGGAGCATCCCCACGACCATGACCCGGCGGAGCCCTTCGCCAAACTCCTCCGCCACAGCTGCCGACTCGCAGCGAGCACCGGCAAGGTTCTTGGCACCGTCGAGGAGTACTAGAGGGTGCTGGCCGACTACTTCCAAGCGCCCGGGCGAGCGGACCAGAGCGGCTGCTGACATCACGAGATCTTGCTCTAGGGGCTTGCCGAAGAACGCCTCCGCCGCTACTAGTGCCAGGAGGAAATTGTGCGCCTGGTAGCGGCCATGGAGCGGCAGGTACACCCCCTCGTAGGACGCGCCCGGCGTGCGCAGGTCCATGAGCCTCCCGCCCACGGCGAGCTCGTTGGACTCGAGGTCGAAGTCGCGCCCCAACAGCCAGAGCGTGCCTGGTTGCTCACCTGCGAACAGCGGGTATAGGTCGGGGTCGGTCTCGCCGAGCACGAGCGTGGCCCCTGGCTTCACGATGCCGGCTTTCTCGCGTGCGATGTGCGCCCTGGTCGGGCCGAGGATCTCCGTGTGGTCGAGGGATATGTTCGTGATCACGGCAACGCTGCCGTCTGCGACGTTGGTGGCGTCCCAGCGCCCTCCCATCCCAACCTCGAGTACGGCTACGTCGACGGGCTTGTCGGCAAAGAAGTTGAAACCGGCGGCGGCCAGGCATTCGAACCAGTTCAGGCGCTCCGCCCCGGCCCGCTCCAGGAGGCTCCCCTCCATCAGGGCCACGCCCGAGAGGAGCTCGGCCAGCTCCTCGTCTGGGACGGGTTCCAGGTTGGCCATGATGCGCTCGTTGATGCGCTCGAGGTGAGGGCTAGTAAAGGTACCCACGCTGAGGCCCTTGGACATAAACAGCTGACTGAGCGCCCTGGCAGTGGACGTCTTGCCGTTTGTACCCGTCAAGTGGACCACGGGCACGCTCTTTTGCGGGTCCCCGAGCTGGTACATGAAACGGCGCATCCGCTCGGGGTTCGGCACCCGGAGGACGGGGTCGCCGAGCATGCGCTCGAGGTTTTGGTGGCGGTCCAACCACGCGAGAGCTTCACCAAGGTTCATGGCTAAAGTCTCACCCTCGAGCTGAGGTCGATGTTGAACCGGCCCTGGTACGTCCCGCGGGCACCGGACCCGTCAGCTCGCGGCTCGCCGGCGAGGCTCCCTGTGGACGGCCTCGGTCCGAGGTACGAGGGTCGGGGCGACACGCTCTAGGACCACGGAACGGTCTATCACGCACTTGCCGATGTCCGAGCGGCTCGGAAGGTCGTACATGACCTCAAGGAGCACCTCTTCCAGGATCGCCCGCAGGCCACGCGCGCCAGTGCCCCGCAGCATCGCCTGCTCCGCAACCGCCTCGAGGGCATCGGGCATGAACTCGAGCTCCACGCCGTCCAGCTCCAAGACCTTGCGGTACTGCTTGAGTAGGGCGTTCTTGGGTTCGGTGAGGATGCGGACGAGCGCTTCCCTGTCCAGGTTGGAAACGGTCCCGATCACTGGGAGCCGCCCCACGAACTCGGGGATCAGGCCAAACTTGAGGAGGTCTTCGGGGAGCACACGGGCAAATAGCGCATCGTCGTCGGTGTCGTGCGCCCTGTGTATGTCCGCCCGGAAGCCGATCCCCTGCTTGCCGAGCCGGCTCTGCACGATGCGCTCCAGCCCTGCGAACGCCCCCCCGCAGATGAAGAGCACATTGGTGGTGTCGATCTGGATGAACTCCTGGTGGGGGTGCTTACGCCCGCCCTGGGGAGGGACCGAGGCCGTGGTGCCTTCCAGGATCTTGAGGAGCGCCTGCTGAACCCCCTCGCCAGACACATCCCTGGTGATCGACGGGTTCTCGCTTTTCCTTGCGATCTTGTCGATCTCGTCTATATAGATAATGCCGGTCTCGGCCTTCTTGATGTCGTAGTCGGCCGCTTGGATGAGCTTCAGGAGTATGTTTTCGACGTCCTCGCCGACATAACCGGCCTCCGTCAGCGCCGTAGCGTCTGCGATGGCGAACGGCACGTTGAGCATCTTGGCGAGCGTCTGGGCGAGGAACGTCTTCCCACACCCAGTCGGCCCGAGCAGCAAGATGTTGGACTTCTGGAGCTCGACGTCCCCGTCGTTGTAGCCCCCCGCCTGGACCCTCTTGTAGTGGTTATAAACCGCGACGGACAAGATCTTTTTTGCCTTCTCCTGGCCGACCACGTAGTCGTCTAAGAAGTTGCGGATCTCGGCTGGCTTGGGGAGCTCGTCGAAGCGGACCTCGGTCGGCTCGGAAAGCTCCTCCTCGATGATGTCGTTACAGAGGTCTATGCACTCGTCGCAGATGTAGACGCCCGGCCCCGCTATCAGCTTCTTTACCTGCTTTTGGGACTTGCCACAAAACGAGCACTTGACCAGCTCGCTCGACTCGCCAAACTTCGCCATGGTCTCCTGCCCCGTCCCTCAAGCCACCCCTGCAGCCTGGGGCACGCCAGACAGCTCTCGGCTCGTGATCACTTCGTCGATGATGCCGTAGTCGTGGGCCTCAGCGGCGCTCATAATGAAATCCCTATCGGTGTCCGCCTGCACCTTCTCCAGTGATTGCCCCGTGTCCATAGCGATCATCTCGTTGAGCAGGTCCCGCATGCGGATGATCTCCTTTGCCTGGATCTCGATATCTGCAGCCTGGCCGGCCGCCCCACCGTAGGGCTGGTGCAAGAGTATGCGTGCATGGGGCAAGGAGTAGCGCTTCCCTCTGGTGCCCCCGGCCAAGAGCACAGCCGCCGCCGACGCCGCCTGCCCGTAGCAGAAGGTCGAGATGTCATTGCGGACGAACTTCATCGTGTCGTAAACGGCGAACAAAGCGGTGATGTCGCCGCCCGGCGAGTTGATGTAGATGCTGATGTCCTTGTCAGGGTTCTTGTACTCCAAGTAGAGCAGCTGTGCACATACTGCGTTGGCTACATAGTCGTCTATGGGGGTCCCAAGAAAAACGATGTTTTCTTCGAGCATCCGCGAGAACAGGTCGTAACCCCGCTCTCCCCGGTTGGTCTGCTCGAATATCCCCGGGACGTGGTACTGGTCGACCACATGCTGGTAGCCAGCGTACCGGATGCCGGGCACACCGGCCGTTGGGCGGTTCACTCGCTGCTCCCTCCCGTGCCAGCGGTACCCGCCGGCTCTGTCGTGGACGGCGCCGGCTCTGTCGTGGACGACGCCGGCTCTGTCGTGGACGACGCCGGCTGGGGCTCGCCCAGCACCCCGCTT
The DNA here is from genome assembly GCA_021787035.1 of Actinomycetes bacterium. Classification (GTDB taxonomy): domain Bacteria; phylum Actinomycetota; class Acidimicrobiia; order Acidimicrobiales; family Palsa-688; genus JAJZYO01. The sequence continues at coordinate 42,241 of JAJYMM010000228.1, read as the reverse complement.
GCCAACTCGAGGCTCGCCGGGCCGCCTGCTTCACCTGTAGAGAAGGAGCTCCCGGCTTCGTCATCGACTTCGGTCCCTGCCTCTGGCGCATGGCTCTCAGCTGTCAGCAGTGCCCGGTCCACGGGTTTGCCCTCCTCGTCGGTCACCTCGGCGTGCTCGACCAACCAGTCGAAGGCCTTGCTCTTCCTTAAATCTGATCGTACCGCCAGACGCTGTCCCGCGCGCTCTACCTGCAGCCTGAAAATGTCTGAGGGCACACCCGACTGCCTCGCCAACCGGTCCATGAACTCGTCCATCTCCGCCTCGGAAGGCTCGATCGCGAGGTCGTCTGCCACCGCGCGGAGGGCAAGGTCAGCCTTCACTGCCGGCACCGCCTGAGCACGCAATTCGCCGACGACTTGCTCCACCGTGCTGCCAATGGCATTCAGGTAGCGCTGGAGGGGGATACCTTGCGCATCGAGCCTCCTGCCTAATGCCTCCGCCATCCGCCTCGTCTCGGCATCGACCAGTGCAGCGGGGGGCTCCTCGGTCACCAAACCCACGAGAGCCCTCCACGTCCCGTCCCGGAACGCTGCCGCAGCGAAGGAACGCTTGTCAGCGGCGAAGCGGTTCCGGATGTCTTCTCGCAGTTCGGCGCTGGTGCTGAACTCCGATGCCTCAGATGCCCACTCGTCGGTCTCCTCGGGCAGGACCTTCTCCTGCACCTGCTTGACGGTCACCTCGAGGTGGACAGGTCCCCCCAGGTCCGTGTCGAACTCGACGGTGTCACCGGCCTTGGCCCCGGGGACGTGCTCGTCGAGGCCAGGGAGGTCGTTGCCCGATCCCAGCTCCACCGAGTAGTCGGTATAGGAGAGGCTCGCCAGCGGCTTGCCGTCTCGGGTAGCCGTCATGTCGACGACGACACTGTCGCCGGTCCTGGCCTCGCGCTCGACAACAGCAAGCTCCGCGAAGTTGCCCCTCAGCCTGTCCACTTGGGCTTGGACGTCGTCTTCGCTCACCTCTGGGCTGGGGACCTTCACTTGAAGCGCTTCGTAGCCCTCCAGGTGGAGACGCGGCCTCACTTCGACAACGGCGTCGAACAACAAGGCCCCGTCCTCTTCACCCCCGGTGACCTCTATCTGGGGGTCGGCAATCACGTCAACGCTCTTGTCGGTGACCGCTCGCGCATACCACTCGGGTATATGGCTGTCAAGCGCCTCCTGACGAGCCCGAGGGCGACCGAGCCGCGCTTCGAGCACTCGCCGGGGGACTTTGCCGCGGCGGAAGCCCGGCACCTGCAACTCCCTGGTCAGCCTGTCGAAGGTCGCGTCGATCGCCTGCTCGACCTCGACCTCGTCCACCTCGACAGAGAGCTTGACCCTGTTGCCCTCGAGCGGGGCGATTTCGGCTTTCATATGAGACGCTGAGCCTACCGTGCGACAAGGCCTTGGTGGGCGGCCCCAGCTGGTCGCAAACATGGCGCCGGGGCCGGCGCGGGCGTAGTATGGAGCGGGCCCGTAGTTCTCGGGGCACAGGTGCCCGCCCCCAACGTGCTTTTCGTTGCACGTGGTTCAGCACGTGCGTGGGGGTAGTGCCATGCGAGACTGGCAGCGATTGGTAGAAGTGCTCTTCGACGCCCTGAGTGAGCACGTCGCACAGGCTGGAAGACCGACCTGGGCCTATGTATGTTCCGACCCCGGGAGCGGCGAGGAAGGCTCCTTCGCCCTCGGCCTCTCCGAGGAGCCCGACGCCCTCCTAGGCCGGCTTGCTCCACCTGAATGGGACGCCGTCGGCGTCGTGGCCACTGGGCACACGATCCCGGTCCCCGCCCCGGCGCCGGCTACGGCTACGGTTACGGCCCAGGCGACGGCGCAGCTGCAGGCGTCGGCTACGGCGCAGGCTACGGCTACGGCTACGGCTACGGCTACGGCTACGGCTACGGCTACGGCTACGGCTACGGCTACGGCTACGGCTACGGCTACGGAGCAGGCTACGGAGCAGGCTACGGAGCAGGCGCAGGGCAGCCGACCCGGTGACGGCACGGCGGTCCCCGGCAGCCAACGCCTCGGCCAACCCGCCAGCCGCATGGCTTCGGTCCTTAGCCAGGTCGGGCCCAGCCAACCGGGCGGACCGTACACTCCCGCCCCCCATCGGGCAACAGTGCGCATGGCCTGCATTGTCACTCGTAAGGACGGCGCCTATTGCAAAGCAGTCACTTCTGACGGCCTCGTCCTCGAAGACCCACCGGCGAGCGGGCTATTGCTCGATGACCTCCGGCGCTGTCTGGGCCTTCCTGAAGCGGGCCCGGACGCTTGCCCTTGGCCATGGACCGATGCCACCGCGCAAAGCACGCAAAGCAGCTAACTGCCTGCGGCTACCGGCGGCTACTTGCGGTCGTGGGAAGGGCTGCCACTTAGAGCGCTCGCCATGTCGAAACACCCGCGGGCACTTGAGGCGCCGAGTAGTTGCCAGCGGCCGCAATCGGCCCACCGCCCCATCTAGATTTAATCTAGACACCCGCCGATTCTTGAGACCCCCGATGGTTGCGGGAGGCCGCGGCTTCCCCAAGGTCGGGGACCGAACTCGTTTTCCGCCACCAGGCTGCGAACTCCACCGATGGCAGAGGCCTTGCCCAGTGAAAGCCTTGGGCCCTTTCGCACCCGAGGCCCGCCACGAGCACATTGAGGCCGGCGCTGCTCACCCCTTCGGCAACGACGTTCAACCCCATCGCGTGGCTCATCTCGACCACTGCTTTCACCACCGCTGTCGAGTCGTCCTCGGCTCCCAATCGTTCGACGAACATGCGGTCGACCTTGACCGTCGTGACCGGCAAGGCATGGAGGTAGGCCAAGGACGAATACCCGGTGCCAAAGTCGTCGATCGCCACACGCAAGCCGAGTGCCCGAAAGGCCTCAAGCGTTTGGCGGGCGGCGAGCGTATCGGCCATGAGCACGGATTCGGTCACCTCGACGCATAGCCGGCTCGGGGCAATGCCGTAGCGAGTGAGCAGGTCCTCGACCGTAAGAGACGTAGCCGGGTCGTCGAGCTGTCGGGCCGACAGGTTGACGGCCACCTCCTCTAGGCACGGGCCGCCAGCTTGGTCCCAAGCCGCCACCTGGGCTATGGCGCGCTCGAGGACCCAGGCGCCGATCGGGCCGATGAGCCCCGTCTCTTCAGCCAAGGGGACGAACTCGCTCGGCATGACGAGCCCGCGGCTTGGGCTCCGCCAGCGCACCAAGGCCTCGGCAGACTTCGGCCGGCCGGTCACGGGATCGACCAGTGGCTGGTAGTGGACCTCGAGTTCTTGCCGCTCGATGGCGCGCTGCAAGTCCGCCTCCAAAGCCAAGCGCCTAACCGACTCCGCATGGAAGGCATCGTCAAACAAGGCCCAGCGGTTGCGGCCCATCGCCTTGGCCCGGTACATTGCGGCGTCGGCGTCGCGCAAAATGGCAGTCGCATCGCGCTGACAGCTCGGCACGACGATCCCCAAGCTGGCCGTCACCCAGAGCTCCCGGCCGGCAGCGCTCACGGGGGCTTCCAGCAGGCTGAGCAGGCGCGTAGCCACCGCGGCCGGGTCTTTGGAGTCGCGGACGCCATGCATGATGAACATAAACTCGTCGCCGCTGAACCGAGCCACGACGTCGCCCTCCCTCGCAGCGCGGGTAAAGCGCTCCGCCACTTGCCTCAGCACCTCGTCTCCAGCCAGGTGGCCGAGGGAGTCGTTCACCACCTTGAAGCGGTCCAGGTCGAGAAGGAGCACAGCGAAGCCGCCAGCGCGCGTGTCCTGAGACATCACTTCATCAAGGCTTTGCAGGAACAGGGCTCGGTTCGCGAGACCCGTCAGGGGGTCGTGGGTCGCCTGGTAGGCAATGGCTTCTTGGGCGAGCGTCTCATCGGTCACATCCTCGACCGTCACGACCGAACCGTTGGCCATGTCGCCACCCTTTGGCCCAACCGAGACGCGCACATGGCGATCCTCGTTTCCAGGGTGCCTCAGGCGGAACTTCGCCACCGCCACCTCCCCCGCTCGGGCCTTTTCAAGCGTGGCGAGCGTCTCCGGCAGGTTGTCAGCATGGACGTGGTCGATCCAGTGCCCGCTCAGAAGGTCTTCGGTGCTGTGACCCGTTATCTCTGCCACGCGGGCATTGGCGTATTCGATCTCGCCCGTAGCCGAAATCTCGACGACGCCGATCGGCGCCGAGCCGGCCAGGGCCCGGAACCGCTGCTCGCTCGCTCGGAGCGAAACAGCGTCGCGGAGACGAGCAGCCCCATAAGAGAGATCCTGGGCCAGCTCTTGGAGCAGTGAAACCTCCTCCGGCCCGAAAGCGTCGAGTTCCGCAGCGTAGATCGACAGCACCCCGACAACCTCGGTTTGCACGCGAAGCGGAAGGGCGCAGGCAGAGCGGAGGCCAAAGCGGTGCGCCGCCTCCCGCCAAGGTCCGAAGGAAGCCTCGGCCGCTAAGTTGGAGATTACCTGGGCCTCGCCGGCGCGCACTGCCGTGCCTGCAGGGCCCCGACCTTCTGCATCGTCTGCCCAGCTCACCCTCAGTCCCTCCAGGTAATCGGAGAGCCCGGCCGACGCAACGGGTCTGAGATTGCGCCCGGTGCCGCGCTCGGCATATCCCGCCCAAGCGAGCGGGAAGCCCCCAACTTCGACGATTGCCCTGCACACGTCGTTCAACAAAGAGGTCTCGTCACTCGCGCTCACCAGGGCGTGGTTGCCTGCGCTCAGAGTCCGTAGCACCCTGGTCAGCCTCGTCGTCTCCGTGACGTCCCTGCCGTTTAGCACTACCCCTCTGACGGCGGGGTCGTCTAGGCAGTTCGTGGCCACCACTTCGAGATGGCGCCACTCGCCCGAAGCCGTCTGGAACCGGTTCACTGCTCTCGGGCCACGTCCTGGCTCCGATACGTCGCGCCTAAAGGCTGCCGTGGCCCGGGCCAGGTCGTCTGGGTGGACAAAGCACTCCGTGCTCACGCCCCGGACGTCGCCGTCGCCCAGCCCGAACAGCTTGCGCAGCGCCGGGTTGCAGTAACTAAGGGCGCCTTTTGCATCGACGACAGCGATGAAGTCGCTCGAGTTCTGGACGACGGCCTGGAACCGCCCTTCGCTCCTCCGCCGGACGACGGCTAGCGAAAGCACGTTAGCAATCGTCTTCATGGCCTCGGTTTCAAAGTCGCTGAAGCGCCGCCCGGTGCGCGACTGGGCTCCCAGCACACCAAGGACCTCTCCTGAGGATCCGCGCACTGCGGTGCCCAATGCGCTGGTCGCGCCGAGACCTGCAACGAATGCTGAAGGGGTGAAACGGCTGTCGCTCCTCAGGTCGGCAACGGCTACAGGTCGCTCCGAAGCCAGCACGAACCCGTAAAACGACCCATTGTGATGGGCCAGGATGCCGGCCTTTCCAACGAGACCGCGTGGCAGGCCGACGGCTGCACGCAGTGCCAAGGCGCCATCTGCCGGGTGCAGTTCCAGGTACTGGGCCATGTCCACACGAAGTGCCCTAGCCACGGCGCGTACCGCAGCCTCTGCAATCTCCGTCTCGTCCGCACAGTCCAGTGCCAATTGGCTGAGCCGGCCGAGCCAGGTCCCCTGCGGGCCGCCCCTCCTCGCCGTCCCGCAGCTTGTTCTCGCTTTTCGCCGAGCATTGAGGGAGCCCATCGCAGCCCTTAGACCGTCCTCAGGCGGGTTCCAGGGCGACGGGCGGCCTCTGCTTTGCCGGCCCACCATCCAGTTGCCCAGGTGAGCACCGCAAATTGAGCGTGTTCTAACATCGCACCCGGCCCTTGGCTAGCACCCGTTGATGATCGGCGTCTCACTCGCATGTGTTGATGGCCCTCTCGTCCACGGTGAGCACGTGTGACCAAAGCCCCTATACCTGAACGGCCACCGGACCCGTGGGATATGGCTCCAAAATTGAGACCTTGGTCACGATCGTGGCTCCGGAAAAGTGGGCCCATCTCTCAAGAAATGCGACCGGGCGACCGAGCTAGAGTCGGTGCCCCGAGCCTTGTCCCTTTACGCGTTCGCAGGCAGGGGCGCGCACCCAAACTGGGGTAACCACCGCCCCCTCGGCTCAGCTTGGTGTAGACGCGCTCCAACGACGGAGGCCGAGGCTCGCGTCCAGGACCCCAACGCAACCGTGACAGCATGTCAAGGCTGAGCTTTCGGGGTAAAAAGTCGCGCAGGCGAAAGGTCGTCGCCGCCAAACGGTTAACGCTATTTGTAGTCGTGACGATTATCGCTTACGTTGCCGGTGGCAGCGTGAGGGGACCGACCAACGAACGCTTTCGCATCCTCCCTGCCGACGCAGCTCCCCCGCCCGAGTGGCATGACGGCTTCAACCACTTCATCGTCCGTCTCGTGACACAAACTCCCCAAGCAAAGGCTGGGTCCCCACCCATGTCAGCCACAGCGGCCGGCACGGCTGCTTCGTCGAGTGCACCCTCGAGCGCTTCATCCACCATGCCAGGCCCAGCATCCAGCAAGGCTGCATCCTCATCCGTGCCAAGCAAGAGCAAGGCGAGACTGACCGTCGCGCTAGACCCCGTAGCAGTGGAAGCTATGTTGGCCCGGATCCCCGGCGTGAAAAGAGTCCAGGTCGCCGGACAGGGCTACTACGCCGTCACGACCACGCTCTCGGGAAAGGCACTTCGCCGCGCCAGCGGGGCGACCTCCGTTAGCCCGGAGCTCCTCGGCCGCCTGGAGAGCGCGTCCACGACCACAGAGCCAGCACCGCCCAACGACCCATACTTCCAAGAGGCGTATTATTTGGCCAACTGGGGACAGGGCGGGATCGGCAGTCTAAACGGCAGCAACCAAGGCTCGAGGTCCACCCCAGGAGCCTCTGCTGACGCGGCCCAGGCTTGGCCCTACTCCCTGGGCTCAGGCGTAACGATCGCCGATGTCGACACCGGGGTCGCAAGCAACATCCCGGAACTCGCGGGACAGGTGTCACCTTTGTCAGAAAACTTCACGACGTACCCTCTCAGCTCTGATGTCAGCCCCATAGGCAAGGCCACCGACTACGACCACGGGACTCTCGTGGCTGACGTGCTTGCGGCCAAAGCAGGCAACGGTGTCGGGGCCGCCGGCATTGCCCCAGGTGCCAAGGTCATGAACCTGAAGTGCACGGACGGCTCCACCGTTAGCGACCTTTGTGTCTACGAAGCCGGATGGTACGCAATTCACCACGGCGCCAAGATCATTAACCTTTCACTCGCTTTTCTAGGAAACGACACGCTCTTGGACGAGCTGGCGGCCGACGCCGAGAACGCAGGAGTGCTCGTCGTCGCCGCCGCAGGCAACTTCAGCAAGGACAACGACAGCTACACCGTGAGCCCAGCAAACCTGGCGTCCAAATACCCGAATGTGATCTCGGTGGGTGCCTCGGACATGAACGACGCCAAGGCGAGCTTCTCCGATTACGGCCCCTCTACCGTCGACTTGATGGCGCCCGGCTCCTACATCCTTGGTCAAGAGCCTGACGGCAGCTTCGTTTTCGCAAACGGCACCAGCTTTGCTACGCCCATGGTCTCGGCGACCGCTGCCTTGATGCTGTCCGAAGATCCCTCGCTAAGCCCCGAACAGATAAAAACAGACATCCTCGATACAGTCGACCACCCCCGTTCTCTTGCCGGTCTCACCGTCACCGGCGGGCGCCTCGACGCGGCGGCCGCAGTTGCATCCGTGCAGGGCCCCGTTAGTTTCACCTTCACAGGCATGAACGACATCATCCCCAGCAAGCCGAGCCAGTTCAGCGTGACTGCCAAGGTTGCCTCCCCAGTCGTTGAAGACGCCAGCGCGCTCACCCTGAAGACCGACCTCGCATACGCCTACCGGGGGCGGATGTATGGAGTAGTGGGGCAGCGCCTTGGGTGGGAGGGTCAAGGCCAGATCGGCGAGACGGTAACCGGCCCCGAGGGCCAGGCCCTGCTGGGCTTTGGCTCAGTGCCGAGAGCCTTCACCGGGCCGGGGCTCACTACAAAGCTGTCGGCCTCGCTTCCTTCAGGGAGCTACGCCCTCGTCGCCTCTTTGGTAGCCGCCCCCACTGGGGCCATGGTCGGGCACCCCGAGGCAGTATTTTTCAACGTCGGACCACCAAGTTCGGCGTCCCCGAGCCTCGCGGCACCGCCAAGCTTCGCGGGCACGTCCCCCGAGGGCGGGGTGCCGGCGACGGGGGTGCCGGCGACGGGCGCCGCCAGCTCAGCAGACGCGCCCACAACGCCGGCCCCACCCACCCCGGCATCGGCGACCCTTCCTCTTGTCCCGACCCGGACAGGGCTCACGACCACTACAGCTGGGCGTGAACCAGTCGAGCCCACCATCCCCATGGGCGCGTTCAAGATCACACAGATCTCGCCGGACGTGATCGCCCCAAGGGTAACGGCCGATGTCTCCGTCTTCGGTGACAGGCTGCCCGAGAACGCGGCTGTGAAGATTGGAGGAAGCTGGGAACCAGTAACCTTCGATTCCTCCCAGGAGGTAGATGTCAGCATAATGGGCCTGCCGAGCGGCCTTTACCCGCTCAGCGTGCTCAACGCGGCCGGGACAATCTCCGTCACGCTCCCGGATGCTCTTCAGGTGACCGGCTCTGGCGAGACGGTTCGTACAGATATGACCGCTGGGGGGGCCGGGACAACGAGCCCGCGCCCGGTGCCGACGTCGCTCCCATCGGGCCAGACCCCTACCACCCGCTCGGCCATCGCGACAACGAGCCCCGTGGCCCCTCCTCTCGTTGGAAGTTTCAAGATCTCCGACGGGCTCAGCCTGGGCACGATCCCTACGTCGGAAGGCGCTGCCGGCGTCCCCGTCGGTACGTGGCCAACGGTCAGCTGCGAAGAGAGCTCCTGCCCCGGCGTAAGCCTCAGCTCCTAGCGCTCCCCGATGACACCTCGCCGACCAGCACCGATCCGAACGGTCAAGCGAGCTCGTCAAAGTCATCGTTGGGGTCGCCACACGAGCACGCGACGGGGCAAACCTTCTTGTATACGAAAACGGCGCATTACGCCGTCTTCGTATACAAGAACGGGCGGGTGAAGCCCAGAAGACTGGCTTGCAAAGCCCAGGAACCACTGAGAGTGGTACTCCTGGGCGGGTTTGCTCGCCCACCGCTTCATCTTCGCCGGCGTCCGCCGCCATCGATCTTCCTGTCGCCCGAGCCCGGCCGGCTGGACGTCCGATTAGCCGGGATGGCAAAGACCAAGGCGAGTAACGTGGAGGGGCGTGGCAGTCTCGCGACAAGCAAGAGCCGTTTCCATCCGCGAGAGCGATGGGCAACGGTCCTTGGGTGCTTCCACTTGTACGCGGGCGACCGAGGTCACACGAAGAGTACCCTCGCGCGATGCTGTAGGGCTTACTATAGGGCTCCCAGAAACCCACGAAGGGTACGAATGGGACGTTGACCTGGCAAACCTGGCATAGTAGCAACCACGGGGAGTAGCGCAGATGGTAGCGCACCTGCTTTGGGAGCAGGAGGCCGCGGGTTCAAGTCCCGCCTCCCCGACCACCACTGCTGCCACCAACCAACCCAACCGGCTGGACCAGCCCAACAAGCGGCCTAGGACAATAAAACCCCAGCTCAAACGGGGTACAGCTGGGTGTCTAGTGCTAACGGTCAGCTTCAGTTAGGTGTGCGCGGCGACCGAAGGACCGCTCGAGCCCCAGGAATGGTGCGGGACGTAGTGGACACCATCCCTGCGCGAGGCCCATCCCTCTTGCCGAAACGTCGCGAGACGACACGCAACCAGACCGGGATTCAGGTAGACCAGGCGCAACCTCTCCTACAAGGGTACAAAAGCCACAAAACCCGTGCTCGGAGCGATCTTGCCCCCGGCTCACGGCGCACCGCCTTGAGCTTCGACGAGCTTGGCGCCGCACGCGCGACCGCGTAGACCTGGTGTATAACGAGATCCGAGTGGAACAGACGCTGGCCGTCATCAGACACACAGAGGGTCCGAGGCCCTGTAAGCGCAGCTGGACAAGGACAGAAGTTGAAGAAGAGGCGGGTTTGGTGCCCCTGAGGAGCGAGGATCGGACGGGGCGGATAGCTGCCCTGGCGCATTAAGAGCCATGGGTGCCGGAGGTTGTTTTCACGTGACAGACTTCCACGACCTCGACGGGATCGACCTTGACCTGGAGGTGCCAGGACCTGCGCTCAGGTTCGCCAACTACCTCCGTCGTGTGATGCTGGCCGCTACAGCATCTCTCGAGAGAGGACCGAGGCCGACCGCCCTACCCTGCCGGCGGCGACCGGGACGGGTCAAGTGCCCGGGCCGGCTCGTAGTAGAGCGCCAAGACCTCCCCCCCTACCTCAATTGGGAATGCCCCTCCTGCGGGGAGGCTGGCACGATCGAGAATTGGCGGGGATCCGAGTACGACTTGTCGCCTCCGTCGCAGTCGAGCAACGGGCGCGAGGCCGAAGAGGTAATCAGGACGGTCATCCTGCCCGAGGCGAGCTATTGGCTCCTTCTCGACGTGCCCGTCCTCGACCAGGACTGCGAGCGTCTGCTGTACAGGGCCCGCCCGGTGGCCGGCGGCGTCGAGCTATTTGGTTGCGAAGCAGATTTCGAGGAGTTGGAGGGCTACATAGCCTTCGAAGCGGACCGCGCGACGACGAAGAAGGCCCAGCGCAAGTGGGACGACATTTTCACCAGGCTCACCGGCGAATCACAGGACTGGCTCGGACACGGCACCGCCGTTGTGCTCGAAGAGCTTTCCAACTTCGGCCTTATCGCCGCCCGCGGGCATGTATCCGACATGCTCGGCCGACATGTCGCAACGCTTGCCACGAGTCTCGGGATCACCGAGAAGTCCGTCCAACACCATGTCGACGACCAGAACCTGAGGGAGCTGGCGCGACACATGGCGGTGGAACTTGCGGCAGAACAGCCCGGAGCTGACCTTTTGGCTCAGCCCCGCAATATCCCGGTCCCTTTCAAAGCTCTCGCCCGTCTGCTGACCGCCCTAGCGGAAGCTGCACACGTGAGAGTGGAGAATGCCGACGCAGTGGGCGCCCATGGGGCGATGCAGATCGTCTCCTTGCTCGGCCAGGTCCTCTACGACATCCCGAGCGCACCAAGAGGTGACGTCCTCCTCCCCCAGGCAGCGCTAGCCCGCGCTGCCCGTGTGCTCGACGCGACGGCCCTGCTGTTGCGCCAGGGGGCCGCCGTTTCGCCTGACCTCCCGGCTGGCAGCGACACCGGCCTCGCAACGGCCTTTAGTCGGGACGCGGACAAACTGCGGCGGTTGCTGGACTTGCACGGCTCCTCCACCGGTCCCACGCCGCACAGCTAGCATCCCTGCGCGCCGGCACCAGGCACCAGGCACCAGGCACGTGGCCTTTTACTGCGTGTCAGCCGGTTGCATCATTGTTGCGATCTCACCCTTGGGCGGCACGCGGCCACTCGACATCACCTGGCCGTCGACCACGAGGCCGGGCGTCGACATAATGCCATAGGACATGATCTCGACGATGTCGGTGACCTTGTCGACCTCGAGCGAGAGCCCTTTTTCTCTGGCCACCTCCTTGACGAGGGCCTCCAGACGCACGCAGTTGGGGCACCCGGTGCCCAGGATCTTGACGTTCATACCAGTTTCCTTTCTGGATGGCTAGAGCACGGCGTTGAAAACGTAGCCGATCATGACGATGGCGAGAGTCACCACGGTTATAAAAACGGCAATCAGCTTGGGCTTTATCACCTTGCGGAGGATGACCATCTCAGGGGTGGATATGGCCGTGATCGCCATCATGAAAGCGAGCGTCGTTCCCATCGGCAGGCCCTTTTGAATGAGCGCCTGGACTATCGGGATGGTACCAGCAGCGTTGGAGTAAAGTGGCACGGCAATTAGCACGACCATCGGAACAGCCAATGGGTTTCCCCGCCCGGCGTAGTGGGCAACGAACCCGGTCGGCGCATAGCCATGGATGGCGGCCCCAAAGACGATCCCGCCCAACACCCAGGGGAAGACTCGGCTCATGATGTCCTGGGTGTAGGAAAAGGCGTCGGCTAGCCGCTGGGAAAAGGCAACGCGGGTAACCGCAACCTCACCCATCTTGATCTTGTAAACGTAGTCCTCAACCTGGTCCTCCAGGTGGAGCCGGCCGATCACGGTCCCCCCGACGATGGCGACCACGAGCCCAAGGCCCACATAAAGAAGTGCCACTTTCAAGCCAAACAAGCCGGCCAGCAGGACCAGAGCTACTTCGTTCACGACCGGGGAGGCGATAAGAAACCCGAACGTCACGCCAAGGGGCAGCCCTGACTCGACGAAACCGATGAACATCGGGACAGCCGAGCATGAGCAAAACGGCGTCACCGTGCCGAGGAGCGCCGCCAACACCGTACCGAGAAGCTCCCCTTTGCCCGAGACGACCTTTTTTACCCGCTCAGGCGGGAAGTAGCTCCTGAGGACGCTAACGACGGGGATGATCCCGCCCAAGAGTAGGAAGATCTTTGGCACATCGGTAGCAAAGAAGTCGACCGAGCTGGCCAAGTGGGTGTGGCGGTCAAGGCCGAGGAGGTCGTAAGTGAGCCAAGCGGCAAAGCGGCCAAGCTGCCAATACAGTTCCAACCAGGCTCCGACGGCAACGGCAAGTGCGAGCGCCAGCCACCCCCGTCGGCTGGGAAGTGCCCGTAACGCAGCCAGGTAGGGGGCGCCGCCAGTTGCTGCGCTCTGGCCGGCGGTCTCGGCGGTCTGGCCGGCGGTCTGGCCGGCGGTCTCGGCGCTCTGGCCAGCGGTCTCGGCGCTCTGGCCGGCGGTTTGGAAATGCCGGTCGTCTGTCCCCTTGGCGGGCGAGGCCTCCATTCCTCGAACTGGCGCGCTCATGGCTGGCTTTCCGGTCCGGCCACTGGGCCCACGGGCGTGTCCTTCCTCGCCCGAACGCGGCAGGCAGGCGCACGGTCACCGACGTGCGAAGGATGGAAGGCCTCCTCGAGCCCAGCCCACGCGGCCGCCAAAGCGTCCACATTGACGGTGCAGTGCGACCAGCGCCCGTCATGGGGGTCACGGTGCTCCTCCACGAGGCCGGCCGCGCGGAGCTTGCGGATGTGGTGGGACACGAGGTTCTCCGCCATCCCGAGCGCCTCTGCTAGCTCGCAGTTGCAGATCTCCCCACCCATGACGAGAAGGAAGATCTGGCGCCGGGTGGGGTCGGCCAGCAGCTTGAGGAACTGGGCGGCGTCAGCACCCACGTCTTTGCCCGCCGTCATCTCAGCCGCCATCTGGCCCGCCGTCATCTCGGCCGCCATCTCAGCCGCCATCTCAGCCGCCATCTCAGCCGAGCACCTCGACCTTTGGGACGACCACGCTGGGTGCTTGGGGCCGGGAGCCAACCCGACGCCACGCCTCTCCAGTCCTGGCCGCCCATATCGTGCGCCCTGCGACCACCGCCCAAAACACCACGAGCAAAACGAACAGCGCCGCGCCCACGTCGTCAAGCAAGCCCGATCCCCAATTCTCTGCCACAGCCAGGGTTGCCGAGGTGAAGGCGCCGAGAGGGAAGGTGAAACCCCACCAGCCAAGGCCGTAGGGCAATGGCCCCCGGCGCAAGTAGCGGGCGAGGAGTAGCACGGAAGCGCAGAACCACCACGCTCCGAAACCCCATAACGCCGTGCCCGTCAAAAGTGACAACGACTTCACCGCTTCCCCGCCAGTGCCGAGCACCCCGAGGGACGCCGGCACCATCTTTATCAGGCCTAGCGAGCCAACGCCTATTGGGCCAAGGCCGATCCAAAGGGATGGGGCGAGCGCAGCCGACGGAAGAGGGTGGAGGACGAGGCGCTCGTGGAGCATCGACATTACGAGGACGTAGAGCAGCAGGCCCATGCCCCAAAAGGCATACGAGAGGGCCACGAGGAGCCGCGCCGTGCTGGGTGAACTGCCAGGCACGAGAGGGACAAGCGCCAAGGGGACAACTATGTTCACCACGGGAGGGATAAACCATCCGCCATTTACCACCTCGGGGGCTAGGCCCTTGCCCACGAAGAGGACGAATGCGAAGGCGACACTGGCCACAAAGGCGAGCGGCACACCTGCCCAGGCGAGGCCGAGCACCAGGTCCTTAGCCGCAGCCGCGCCAACCAGCGACGGCCCTACTGCCGCGGCTGCGGCGGCCAGCACCAAGATCCCCCCAGGGAGCGTCCCATAAAGTGCGCCCACCACAGGGTCTTTCAGGTCTTCAAGCGCCGAGCGTGGGTGCACCACGAGGCGCCCGATGTAAGGGACGGCGAGGGCGACAGCTAGAACCGAAGCCAGGACCACCATTACCTGGCCGAAATGGCGGAGTGCCGGGTCGAGTGCCTTCAGACCTCCTGGGCCCGAAAAAGCGACGATCCCCACTATCGCGGTCCCCATGACCGCCCCGAACCAGCCGGGGTGAAAGCCCTGAAGGCCGACCAAGGGGGCCTCGCCTTCCTCGGTCAGCACGCTCGGCCCGGCGCCTGCTTCCGCGCGGACAGTTTGGCCCTGACCAGCACTTTCCAGGCTTAGCGGCCTCAAGCTCATCGGTCCTCCTTGCTCCTCGACACTGCTGCGTCAATGCATTACAGCAATGGTCGTTACTGCAATGTTTGTTGCAGCAATAGCCGTTGAACTATCCCCAGGGTGGGCCCCGAGAAGGAGCGATCGGTAGGGCCCAAAGACCCTTCTAGAGACGATAAGGGCGAGGCCAGCTCTTGTCCGTCAACTCCGGGCTATTGCCCTGCCGCTCAAAGCGCCTGGTGCTCATGCACCCAAGCCTGGGCAGCCGTCTGGACCGCGTCCCAGGGCGAGCCGAGGGGTGGTGAGTAGGAAAGGTCGAGCTCGCTCATCCCATCGACCGTCATAGCGTGGTGGATGGCAGTGGCAAAAGTGTCAACGCGTTTGGCGACCTCGGTGCCGCGCCGCCCGACGAGCTGGGCCCCGAGCAATCGCCCCGTCGCGGTGTCCCCCGTGATCCGGATCGCGATCGGGTAAGCCGTCGGGTAGTAGGCCTTGTGGTCATCGGGCTCTGCCTGGGTAGTCGCTGGGCTGAAGCCGGCGGCGAGCGCTTCGCCTTCACGGAGGCCCGTTCGAGCGGCGACCAGGTCGAAAACCTTCACCACCTGGGTCCCGAGGCTCCCGGCATAGCGCGCCTGGCCTCCCACCGCATTTTCCCCCGCTACTCGCCCCTGTTTGTGAGCGGTCGTCCCGAGCGGCAGGTAGGTGAGCCCAAGCAGGCGGTGGTGGGTGGCCACGCAGTCACCGGCGGCGTAAACGTCGGGCAGGCCAGTGTGCATCCCTTCGTCGGCCAGGACCGCCCCCCGAGGCCCGGTCCTCGCCCCCGCCCCTACGAGTAGTTCGGCGTCGGGCCTGACCCCGACAGAAACCAGCACCAGGTCCACATCGAGGACGTAGGGGTGGCCGTCACTTCGCGCCGCTTCGACGCGCAGCCGCCCGGCTGCCCCCACAGGTGCTCGGCTCAAGCACTTGACGGTGGTGAGCGTGGCAACGTCAAGGCCATTGGCTACAAGCTCCGCGTGTACCAAGGCACCTAGCACCGGGTCCACCGTGGGCAGCACCTCGGGCAGCATTTCCACCTGAGCAACCTCCAAGCCCCGTATGGTCAAGCCCTCGGCCATTTCCAGCCCGACATAGCCGGCACCAACGACGAGGGCAGTGGCCGGTGCCCGTTCCTCGAGCGTGCGAGAAAGGGCGAAGGTGTCCCCCATGGTGTGCAGCAAGTGGACGCCGTCGGCCTCATCGAGACCCCCCGGCCCGCCGAGGCCTTCGATCGGAGGCTGAACGGGCACGGCGCCGGTGCCGACGACAAGGCGGTCATATGCGAGCACTTCTTCGGTTCCCTGTCGCCCTCGGAGGTGGACGACGTGGCGGGCTACGTCTATGCGGGTAGCCCTGGTCCCGAGCCGAAGAGCCATGCCGGCGGCCTCCAAGTCGGCGCGCGTTCGGTGGGCCAGGTCGGACCAGTGGGCTACTTCGCCCGAGATGTAGTACGGGATGCCACAGATGGAGAAATTCGGGTACTCGTCGGCGACTACGACGGTGACTTCGGCCGAGGGGTCGAGTTCGCGCGCACGCAGGGCCGCAGAGATGCCGGCGTCGCTCCCGCCGATCACCACCAGGTGCATGAAAAGCCTCCCTTGTCAGTGCTGGCCGGCTCGCAACGACGTGCTCTTCTTGGAACCACCGGCGCGAGCCTTGTAACCCCCGTCTATCAGCGCACCGGGGCGCCCGGCGCCCGGCCGATAAAAGCGCCCGCGCGCCCACAGGGCCACGTAGACGAGGCTCACCAGTACGGGCACTTCGATGAGCGGGCCAACGACGCCGGCGAGGGCCTCCCCGCTCGTAACGCCAAATACCCCGATGCAGACAGCGATAGCCAGTTCGAAGTTGTTGCCGGCGGCGGTGAAAGCCAGGGTGGCCGTGCGCTCGTAGGGTAAACCGATGGCCCGCCCTAGGAGGAACGACCCCACCCACATGACGGCGAAATAACCCAATAGTGGTAATGCGATCCGGGCCACGTTCCCTGGCTCTTTGGTGATGGTTTGGCCTTGGAGCGCGAACAATATGACGATGGTGTAGAGCAACCCGTAAAGCGCGAACGGCCCGAGGCGGGGAAGCAGCCGGGTTTCGTACCACTGCCGGCCCCGTGCCTTTTCTCCAAATGTGCGCGTCAGGAATCCCGCTATGAGCGGGGCGCCCAAGAAGATCCCCACGGTCTCGGCGATCTTGGCGACCGAGAGGTGCAAATCGACGGTGGAGAGCCCAAGCCAGCCGGGGAGGACCTTCAGGTAGAAGTAGCCGAGGAGGGCAAAGGCGGCGACCTGGAACAGCGAGTTGAGCGCAACAAGCACCGCTGCGGCCTCGCGGTCACCGCAAGCCAGGTCGTTCCAGATGAGGACCATGGCGATGCAGCGGGCCAGTCCGACGATGATGAGACCGTTCCGGTAAGTCGGTAAGCCGGGGAGCAGGAGCCAGGCGAGTGTGAACATAACCGCCGGGCCGACCACCCAGTTGAGCACCAACGAGGAGACCAGCATGCGCCGGTCGCGCGTGACCGAGCCGAGCTGGCCGTAGCGGACCTTGGCCAAGACTGGGTACATCATTACGAGCAGGCCGATGAAGATGGGTAACGACGTCCCCGAGGTGACCTGGATCGCGCTCAGGTGCCGGTTGAGGCTCGGGACGGCTCTCCCGAGCCCGATGCCGACGGCCATGGCCAGGAGGATCCAGGCAGGGAGGAACCGGTCGACAAAAGACAGGCTGGCGATGACCGGGGCCCCTGGGAGGGCTTCGGGCACCTCGGGCGCCTCGCCTTCTGCCACCTTGTCGCTCACCTCTCGCCCCGTCCGGCCCCGTGGTCGGTGCCGGCGCGATCCCGAGCCAGCCGCAATGTGACGCATGGGGCCTCTTCGAACTATTTACACTGGTCGATACCTAAGCTACCTTACGTATCGACATATGTCAATGCGATGGTCGCGACGTGGAGGCCACCACGGCTAGGAGCAGGATGATCGAGGTGGGAGACGAGGCGGCTCTGTGCTGCCCTTCGCTAACCAGTGCCCCGCTCGACGAAGGAGCCGCGACCAGCCTTTCAGGTGTCCTCGGCGCGCTGGCTGACCCCGTACGCCTTCGCCTGCTCTCGATCGTTGCATCCCACCAGGAAGTGTGCTCGTGCGACCTGGAAGCCCCGCTCGGCAAGAGCCAACCCACCATCTCGCACCACACGAAGGTCCTGGCCGAAGCCGGTTTGCTGGTGAGCGAGAAACGCGGGCGCTGGGTGTGGTGGCGGGTTGATGAGTCCCGCCTCGCCGAGGTGCGCCGGGCCCTGGGCGGCTGAGACCGGGAGGGTTGGGAAGCCCCAGTCACGGACCAGCCCGGCGGCGAAGTCCTCCGCTGCGCACTCGCCCGTCTCAAAGCTCCTCATCAGGATGAAAGGAGCCAACGCTCCATGGTCACGTCATCGTCCTTGGCCCGAGCGAGCTCTTCGCAGCCAGGGAGCTCCACCGAGGTAGACGAGCACGCCTCCCAGGTCACCGGGCGCCGGCGGCGCTCAGCGCAAGAGAGCGTCAGGCGAGAGCGAGACGATGCCCGTGGCACCGGC
The DNA here is from genome assembly GCA_021787035.1 of Actinomycetes bacterium. Classification (GTDB taxonomy): domain Bacteria; phylum Actinomycetota; class Acidimicrobiia; order Acidimicrobiales; family Palsa-688; genus JAJZYO01. Next base: position 24,182 of record JAJYMM010000228.1, on the reverse strand, counting down.
GGCACGGATCTCCCCCAGGTGGGCCCAGAAAAACGACGCCTCGACTACCAAGTGCACGGCAACCAGGTCATCTCGGCCCGCCAGGGGTAGGACCGTCGGCGAGGCGAGGCCGGGGAACACCGAGACGAGCTCGTCCAGCTTCGTCCGGGGAATGTGCAACATGACGTAGCGCTGCTGGCGCGCGTCAAGGGTGGCCTCCACCCGAAGGGCCAGGTCAACCAGGCCGGGGTCGGCGCTGTGAACGAAAAGGGCTTCGCAGTGGGCCATCGTGGCGAGAACGCGCAAACGGTTCTGGCTGAGGCTGGTGCCCGTCTCACGAAGGTCGACGATGGCATCGGCAAGCCCCGCAGCGCACACGCCCTCGAGCGCGCCGCCCATGGCGACGATCTTGATCGCGATGCCGCGTTCGGCGAACCACGCGGCGGTCACGTTCGGCATGTGCGTGGCGACCACCGCCCCTTCCAGGTCAGCCGCTGTGAGCCGGCCGTCGTCGTCACGACTAGCGACGACGAGGTCCGAACGCGTCGTGCCGAGAGGGATGGCCTGCATGTGGTCAAGGCCTTCCTCGAGCGCGATGTCTGTGGAAATGAACGCTCCCTCGACCCGGCCCGCAGCTAGCCACGCCGCCGCGTCACGGGGGCGCATCTCGATGAACTCGACCCCGTCGAAGGGCACACGGGCCCCGGTCCCTCGGAACGCCGACGTGCCGTAGCCGGCCCCATGTAACAGCGCAACCACGTCGTCTCGCAGGCGGCCCCGCGAGGGCACGGCCACACGCGCCGTCACCGCCGGCGCCTCGCGAGCTCTGAGACGACGGCATCGAAGCTCACGCCGGCGTCGACTAACCCCACGAGCAGGTGGAAGACCAGATCTGCCGCCTCTGCCACTATGCGCTCTTCGTCGCGTTCCGGCCGCCCCAGTTCGAGGCACACCTCGAAGGCTTCCTCCATGATCTTTCGCTCGATGCGCTCCGCGTCGTTGAACAGCTCGGCGGTGTACGAACCCGCCGGGCGCTGCTCACGGCGCTCGCGCAGTAGGTCCTCCAGTTCCATCATCGTCGCCTGCATACGACCATTTTCACCGACGCGCCTGAGTGGCCGCCTCCCGGACCGGTCAGGGGCCGGGAGGGAGTCGGCGGTCAGGAGAACCTGATCTCGATGGCTGCTTCGTGGGCCGGGAAGCCCTCATGGCGCGAGAGGGCGGTCACCGAGGCTCGCATGCGCGCGAGCGCCCTCTCGTCGGCCCGGGCCACCCCCGTCCGCTTCCGGAAGGCTTCTGCCGTGATCCCCCCGCTCACCTTGGCAAAGCCGCTCGTCGGTAGTGAAGCTGGGCAACCGATCAGGAAGTTCGCGCTCGCGAAGGGGGTCCACTGGCCGATCAGTACCTCGCCGGCGTGGGTGACCCGCTCCAGCAGGCTGTCCGGGTCGGCAACGGCAATCTGCATGTGCTCGGGGGCGTAGGCGTTGGCTACGTCGACCGCCTCGGACAGGTCCTCGACCAGGATCGCACCGCCGTTTTGCCCGAGAGCGGCGGCAGCGTAGCTCCGGCGGGGCTCCGCAAGCAGGCAGAGCTGCTTGGCCACCTCGACCTGGGCAGCCTCGAGCAGCGCCTCGCTCGGGGTGACCAAGAGGCTGTAGGAGTCTGCTCCATGCTCGGCCTCGTTTAGGAGGTCAGCGGCCAAGAGGCGAACATCGGCTGTGTCGTCCGCGATTATCAGGCTCTCGCTCGGGCCGAGCAGCATCGTGGTCACCGTGCCGTAGCGCTGGACCTCGACCTGGGCACACGTCACGGCGGGGCTGCCGGGGCCGACCACCTTGCGGACCTTGGGCACGCTTTCGGTGCCGAACGCGAGCGCGGCGACCCCGGCAGGGCCGTTGGACCGGAACACGTCCCGTATGCCCAGTTCCTTTGCAACGACGAGGACCGCCGGGTCAACCTCGCCGGCGGAACCAGGCATTGGGGGTACCACGACAGCAATCTTGCCGACGCCAGCCACCACGGCGGGCGTGCCCAGTTGGACGAGCACGGATGGGAAAGAGCCCTTGCCGCTCGGGACGAAAAGCCCCGCACTCTCGATGGGCGTGACCTTTTCCCCAACCCTGAGACCAGGCTCGCTCTCAAACTCCCAGTCACCCCTGGACACCAGTTGCTCGTTGAAGCTCCGCACGTGGTCTATGCAGTCCCGGAGAGCGGCGAGGAGGTCGTCGGGCACGCTGGCCTGCGCCTTGGCAAACTCGTCTTCGCTCACTCGCAGCTGCCCCGGCTCGACATGGCAGCGGTCGAAACGCTCGAGCGCCCTGACTAGAGCCGAGTCGCCGTTTTCGCGAACGTCCTCGATCAACTTGGCCACCTGCGAGCGGAGTCCTGGGTCGAATATCTCGTCGAGGCCCCGCTCGAGCACGGCCTGCCGGTCGTCTTCGCCGAGGTCGCTCCAGCGCCCGATCAGCCGCACCGGCAAGTCCTTGGTCCCCATGGTCCGCTTTCCTCCTGGTCAACGCTTGTAGCTGCTGGAGCTTACCGAGCGCGACCGAAGGCCGCGCTCACCCCGCAGTAGCGCTCCATCACCCTGGCCACCTGGCGCTCGAAGGAAAATCGCTCCGATGCCCAAACCTGGGCAGCCTTCGCCTGGTGGGCCGCTCGCTCGGGCTCTGCCAATACGCGACAGATGGCCGCCGCGAACTCCTTTGGGTCAGACGAGACGCCTGCGAGCCCAGAGCTCGGGACGCCTTCAAGACCGGCTAGAGCTTCGTGCGTCGCCACCAGCGGGATACCGGCGACCATGGCTTGGGGGACCTTGAAACGAAGGCCGCCGCCTCCGAAGACCGGTGCTACAAAACAATGCGCTGCAGCATAAAAGGGCGCAAGGTCGGCCACGAAGCCGGTGACGAGCACTGACGGGCCAGAGCGCTCGACCAGGCTCGGGGCTGGGTTCCCCCCGGCGAGGACGAGCCTCGCGTGCGGGAAGCGCTCCATCACAAGGGGCCAGACGTGGTCCAAGAGCCAGGCCGCTCCTGCCGCGTTTTCCGCACGGTCAAAGGCCGCCACGAAGAGGACGTCTTCGCGGTCGTCCGCCGGCGCCCGCTCTGGCGCCGGGTCGAGCCACGGGTCGATCACGACGGCGGTCCTGGTACGACCGCGATGGCTCCCGCGCACCGGGGCCCCAGGGCGAACAAAAGAAATGTCCTCGGCCTTGAAAGCGACAAGAAGGTCGCAATACGCAGCCAACTTGCGCTCTTGGAGCGCGGTCGTCCTGCTGGCGAGTGCGTCGCGGAGCCGTCCGCGGAGCGTGAGGTGCGAGCGCCGCGCCCAGCTGAGCGTGCCAGAGTAGCGATCGTGCTGGAAAGCGGCCACATACGCCGAGGGGAAGGCATTGCGGAGCGCCGGTGCGAGTGACATGGACGCCGACCACTGCAACTCTACGACCTGAGGGGCGATGTCGCAGCTGCGGACGACATCGACGGCTCCCGGCACCGGCACCTCCCGACCCTGGAGGGACAGCGTCGCAAGCTCGCCCAGCCAGCCTCCCGGCTTTGCCCTGGCCGGGACGAGGGCGGTACGCCACGGCCCGGCGCCATCCGAACGGCGCCTGTTTTCGTCGTTGTCTGGCGCGACCAACGTCACATCGAAAACCTGGGAGAGCCGCCAAAGGTACTCGAAGTAAAATCGGTGGCCGGCGTAGGGCGCGGACCTACTGGGCACGAACGGCGAGACACTGAGCGCCCTCCTGCCTGCCGACGTCGGTCCCGCCCGAGCTCCCGCCTCGGCCACCATTGCAGACCACCCTATCGGTCGGCTGGTAATAAGCAGGTAAATTCAACTTGTGCCCACCGCAAGCCTCGTCGTGCTCAACTGGCACCACGAACAAGCGACCGCGCTCTGCGTCGAGAGCCTCTGCAAGCTCGACGGTAGCGACGACTGCGAGATCGTGGTCGTAGACAACGAGAGCACGACCTCGAGCCGGGAGGCGCTCGCTCGGCTCGAACGGGTTACCCTGGTCCCCCTCGCCACTAACCTTGGCTTTGCTGGGGGCATGAACGCTGGGATCGCGGCTGCCAGAGGCGACTTCATTGGCCTGTTCAACAACGACCTCGTCGTCGAGCCTGGTTGGCTAAGGAAGGGTCTTCGAGCCCTGGAGGACCCCAAGGTCGGGATCGTCGGGGGCCCCCAGTTCCCCTGGGGCGGTGAGGACCCATCCGCGTTCTGCGCTGCTGAGCTGCGCGAAGCCCACGAAAATACAAGAGATCCCGGCCTTGCCATGGTCCACGTTGACCCCGAACGCGGGTTCGCGGTCCTCGGCCCAGCGCCAACCCAGCGCCGCCTCGTCGCCGGCGTCGATGGCTGTAACCTCCTGGCTCGAGCTGGCCTTCTCCGGCGGCTCGGCGGTTTCGACCCCGATTACTTCGCATACGGCGAAGACGTTGACCTCTGTGCGCGCGCGTGGGCGCTCGGCTACGCCACGATGCTCGAGCCCGCCATGAGGGTCTGGCACCGCCGAGGCGCGAGCTCGGACCGGGTGGCTCGGCAACGAGCGTTCTGGGCTGCCCGCAACCAGGTTACGACGGTCGCCAAACACTTCATGGAAGCGAGCTGGCGGCGTACGGCCGCGCTTGTGGCCTTCCAGCACCTTTCTGAGGCGTTGCTAGGCCATCCGGGCGGCATCAGGTCCGCGAGCGCGGTGAGGTTGAGCCACGACGAGCGCGCGGGGCGCATACAGGCCGCCCTCTGGACGGCCTCGCACGCCAGGTGGCTAGCGACCAAGCGCGCAGCCACAATTGCTGCGGGCCAGCACGACGAGGGTTACACCGAGCACCTGCGCGGCCTCCTCCCAAGCGTTCCCATGGGAGGCTGACCGCGATGGCCACGCCTCCCGCCAGTTACCGGCCGCCGCGTCGTTTATCGGCGAAGTAGCTGCGGATCTCCACCTCGGAGCGCTCGCGCCAAAAGCGCACCGAATGGGTTGCGAGAACTCCTTTCTCGACAAGCGCTTCGGGTGCCTCCGGCAACCCCTTCCACGCCAGCGCGAGCGGGCCGCCCGGGCCGCCCAGATCCCCGATGCTATAGCCCGCTGCCTTCGCCATCATGGCGATGATCCAGTCCTCGCCAAGCTTGGAGCCGGCCAGCGCTTCCATGCCCAACCAGCCCTTCTCGTCGCAACGGGAGAGCATTTCAGGTCTGAGAGCGTTGACCGCACCAAGGCTGTGCTCGCCAAGCTCATAGCCATTGGCCCGGGCTGCAGACAGGAGCTCTCGGAGCGCAGCCCGGCAGGCGGGCCGGAGGACCAAGCCGGGCAACCCAGCTTCGCTACGCACCGCGCGTGCAGCCGGCCCGAAGTCACGCGTTCCCCCGTCTTGGCCCAAACGGTAAGAGCCGAGCACACCAAGGCCCGGTTCGGCAGCGAAACGCTCAGCTACCACCACGTCAAGCCCGGGGCCTAGCAAAAGTGCATCAGAATCAAGCCGGAGCACGTAGTCGAGGTCAAGGTTGGAAAGTGCCCAGCGGAAGGCGTAGCACTCCTTCATCCAAAGCCCACCGTAAGCATTGCGCGGGTACGGTAGCGGGGGGAGCACAACACAACCTGCGCCGAAACACCGTTTCGAGACTGGCTCGGGCCGATCGTCCACCACGACCACGGTGGCCCGAGGTAGGTACGCATGGACGCTAGCGATCGTGTCTCCGAGATCGTCCTTACCCGAGTCTGGTAGCACAACCGCTCCCGCGGGGCGTCGCATACGCCAAGGTTAGGGCCGAACGTTAGAGTATTGGACAGTGCGGGTAACGATCGTGCTGCCCAAAATGGTGGATCTGCCCTCGGGCGGCCTGAAGGTCCAGTACGAAAGCGCAGGCGCGCTCGCCGCTCGCGGCCACGAGGTGACGATCGTCCACCCGATGTCGGAGTTCCGCATGATCGGCGTACGAGGCACGCTACGCTACGCTCGGCTGCTCTGCCGCCACCGCCGCCTCGGTCATGGCGTCATCAGTTGGTTCGACCTGAGCCCTGCTGTGCGGCTGAGGCTCCTCCCTTTCCTGGCCGGGTACCTTTTGCCCAAAGCCGACGTGACCATGCTCACGGCGTGGCAGACGGCCGAGTGGACCGCCAAACCACGGCGCGCGGCCGGGAGAATCGTTCAAGTGGTCTACGACTATGAGTTCTGGATGAGCGAAGGGCAAGAGTTCAGGGCAAGGGTCGCCAAGGCCCTGTCACGCCCAGACGTGACGCTTTTCAGCCCATCGTCGGCCGTAACCAATATGCTGCGCGAGATCGGGCGCCAACCGGCCGCGACGACGCCACCCGGCATCGACATGAAGAGCTTCGGTTGCGACGTGGCACCCGAGGAGCGCCACCCCGTCGTGGGCTTCGCCTTGCGCCCTTACCCGCAAAAGGCGATGCCGGTCATGGCCGAAGCCTGCGAGCTCATCTTGGAATCGCGCCCGGACGTGACGATCAGCTGCTACGGGTCGGGAAGCGACCAGTTCCCCCCAGCAGTCGTGCGCTTGGGGGTGCTCGACGCAGACAGCCTGCGCGCGTTTTATAACCGTTGCCAGGTGTTTGTCCTGCCGAGCGACTACGAGGGCTGGGGCCTGCCCGCGGCCGAGGCCATGGCATCTGGCGCCGCGCTCGTCACTACCGCCAACGGGGGTGCCGAGGATTTCGCCATCGATGGCAAAAACGCTCTCGTCGTGCCACGAAGGGACCCAGGGGCGATCGCCAAAAGTGTCCTGCGTCTGTTGGAAGACGACGCCCTCCGCTTGCGCCTCGCTCGCTCCGGCCTCAGCGACTCGGCGGGCTGGACCCTGGCTCGTGCGGCCGAAACCCTTGAAGGAGCCCTACTCGCGAACGTCAACTAGGCCGGCCATAAAGCGCAGGCTCCACTAGGTCGTGGAGCGCGGTCAACCAACCTTGGCCGTAGCGCCCGTAATCGCCGGCGAGCCCGAGCTCAATCACACGCTTGGCCCTTTGCCAGGGAGGCGTGGACCGCCCTGGCCGCCGAAGGGCAAAGGCGACGGCAGCTCGCACCTGGTCCGAGGCGCTGGTCGTCCCAAAGCGCTCACAAGCCTCCGTCCAGGGGCCGACCCGGCTATCGCGCGGCCAACCAGCCTGTACGAGCATTTCCCTTCCTCCTCGCGGCGGAAGCCCGGCAAGGTTGGAACCGTGCACGCGGTAGTCGACGAGGAAGTCCGCCAAGGCGACCGGTGGGGCCCCCCGGAGGACGGCGCAAAGGGCGACCCATTCGTCGTGCCAGCACCCCTCCGGCAACGGCAACGCCGCCTCCAAGAGCCGCCTACTTACCGCCATTGTGGCACCGGTCACGACCGTACGGTGCAACAGGACGTCGAGGGGCGACTTCGCCCACTGGCGCTGCTCAGCAGGCCCGAACCCGACCAGGGACCACAGGGTTGCCCCGGTTGGCCGACCCTTCGCGTCCACGACCCGTGCGTTTGAAAACACGAGCTCAGTCCTAAGGTCCCCCCTGAATGCCTCCGAAACCCTCGCCACCTTACCCCGGTCCCACACGTCGTCATGGTCGGCAAAGTGGACTATCTCGCCTCTCGAGCAAAGTAAGCAACGCGTCAGGTTGGCCGAGAGCCCGAGACGCGAGTCAGAGGTCAGGATAGTGACCTCGCCCGCCATATCGCCGAGCACTTCGCGCGCGATTGCGACCGATCCGTCCTCACTTGCGTCGTCGCCGAAAATGACCTCGTCAGGAGGCTCGGACTGGCTGGCGATCGACCGCAACTGCTCGCGCAAAAAGCGCTCCCCGTTGCAGCACGTGACGACGACACTCGTCTTCAAGCCCGCCACCGGGCCATTATACGAGGCCTCACCGTCACCGGTGACGGGGCCATCGCCACGCCCGCGCGCTGCTAGCGGGCCGGCATCCCGAGCAGCTTGGCTACCCTTGGCCGCGAAGCCGCGAGCGCCAGCGCGTCACGCTTGCCTCGGAGCACGAACGTCGCGGGAAAATTGGGCGCCTGCCAGCGCCGGCGCCATTCCAGCTGGGCTTGACGGTACTCGGGCTTCTCCCACTCCCCAGGTTTGCAGTCGTGGTAAAGGTCCAGGTCGGTGACCACCACTCGGAGCCCGCTCCGGCGGACCAAACTGCAGAGCTCGCCGTCGTAACCGTGAAACGCCGGGTAACCGCGGCCGTCCATCCGAACGTTGTGGACCACCCAGGGCGACACCGCCATGATCAGGCCGTCGACGACATCGGCATCAACCGTCCCGCGACCGAAGTCATCCCTGTGGGTCGCGTGCTCGACGTGACCAAGGAGCCTGTCACAAGTCCACCAGGAAAGCTCGCGCTGGCCCGAGCCGCCAACGGCTCCCACGAGCCCGACGCCTCCCCCTCCTAGGGCGGCCCGAACGGCGGCTCCTACCGCGCCGTCACGAAAGACGACATCGTCGTGCACAAGGATGAGACCCTCGAGCCCGCTCAAGGTGGCAGCCTCGTCCATGATCGAGTTATAGCCCGCGAAAATAGACCGCTGCCCTCGGCGCGCGATAACGAGCGCGCCGGGCAGGTAGCGTCGGAGTGATGGCAATAGGCCGCTCTCGAACTTGCCCGAGGGGCCGACGCAGCAACCGAACGCAAGCATGCCACCAAGCTAGGAAAGTTCGGAGCCTTTTGGCAGCACTTTACCTCGCGGCCCTCTTGCCGGCCCGCGCGAGCGCACAAGGTGCCGCCGTACCCGACATTTTCTCCGCCAACTCGAAGACCCCCTGCATATATGCCGCTACGAGCATCCCACTTATGCGCTCGTTCAGCCAGCTCACCGGCAAACGCTACGACTGTGTCCTCGTGTACAACAACGCCAAGCCGACTTGGCAGTGGTGGGAGCAGCTGTGGGTTGACCACCCGCCCCACCCCGGGATGGACGTGATCGGCTGGGTGCACTCCGTCCCTGGCCGCCGCCTAATCATTTCCCAGCCCATGGTGCCCGACGACGTCCCTTCGAACTGGCGCCAGCTCGGCGCCGAGGGCAAGTACGACGGCTATGCAAAGCAGTTCGCGAAGAACCTCGTCTCGCTCGGCCTCGGGAGCTCGGTGATCCGCCTCGGCTGGGAAGCCAACGCCAACGACAGCCCCGAGACTGCGGTCGGCAACAACCTGGGCCAATGGCAGGCCTGGGCGCGCTATTGGGCCAACATCGTCCGCTCGATGCGCTCCGTCGCAGGCGCTGACTTTATATTCGACTGGACCGTAAACGAATACAAGTTCCCCATACCGCTCGCGGACTGGTACCCAGGCAACGACGTCGTGGATGTGGTCGGGATAGACGCCTACGACGCCGGCATCGAGGGCTCCGCCCTCACACCACGAGAGCGCTGGCGCCAGCTCGCAAGCCAGCCAGACGGCCTCGATGCCGTAGCGGCCTTCGCTGCGGCACACAAGAAGCCTCTTTCCCTGCCCGAATGGGGGCTAGTGGCCAGGGGCCCCGGGCAGGGGGCAGGCGACGACCCGACCTATGTCGCCGGGCTCGCCCATTGGATAGCAACCCATGATGTCATGTACGAGGCTTACTTCTACGAGCCCGGCGACGCAGGCCTTGTGTTCCTTCCCCAAGCACCAGCGTCGCTCCGCATCTATGAGCACGACTTCCCAAACGGCCCGAAGCTGCCCCGACCCTGACGGCACCCGCCGGCCACGACGGCCAGCCATCGCGACCGCTACGCTCCCCAGGGTGTGACCACAAGTTCCCCTTCTTGCACGGGCTCCCCTACCACGCAACCGGTGAAGGCGGAGGTTGCTCGTGCCAGCCGCTAGAGTGTCCCCTGTGGCGGGAGATCTGCTCCACGTCGTGGTCGGCCATGGGCTCCCCGGCCTGTACCTCAACACGCTCGAGTCCTTCCGGGCGATCCTGCCCGACGCGCCATTGCTCGTCGTCGACAACGCCAGCCCACAGGGCTCGCTCAGGGAGCGCCTAAGAGAGATCGCAAGTGGCGATCCCGCCATGGAGCTGGTACTTCGCGAGCGCAACGAAAGCGCAAATGGCAAAGTGGGAGGGCTCTACGAAGCATACAGGTTGGCCTTCGACAGGGCCTTCCAAGTCGGAGCTCGCTATGTCCACCTGATGCAGGCTGACATGCAGCTGCTCTGGTGGGACGACGACGTCATGAAGAGGGCCGAAGACCTCTGGGGACGCCATCGTTCGTGCGTAAACATCATGACCGTCGCACTCTCAAAGGACCGCTGGCTGACGGGAGACCTACGCACCGACCCCTCGACGGGGGACACCCTCCTCGCCTCTTACGGGCTCACGGACACAGGCCTATACCACCTCGGCCGTTTCAAAGACTTTGGTGCATGTTTCGAGTCCACAGAGGACGAGCACGCACAGCGCGCACGGGAAGCCGGGTTGGAGGCAGCCGTTTTCGCCTGGCCCACCGAAGTCCAGGTCCCCTGGCCAGCCGTCGTACGCCACGGCAAACAGCGCGGACGTGAGATCCGCACGACAAAGCCCCTTCTTTGCAAGCCGCTTTCAACCGGGCAAGTCGCGTCCCTGAAAGCCGCAACGAGGCCGATCAACATGGAAGACATCTGCGTGCCGTGGGGATGGTCCTGTCTTTCGCCCATGTGGAACACAGATCTGGACAATGTGTACTACTTGGCACTGCGACGCCGGGACTTAGCTGTAAACGGCTGGCGGGATGGCCTACCACGTTGGGTCACTTCCGGCCTTGACCGGCCCACGGACATCCTGCTCAGGCCTCATCGACCTTCCCTCATAGCCCTGGTCGCCCAGCCCCTTTGGTCCTACCTAAGAGCACGCTATGGGGCCTTGGCGAAGTCCCCGAGGAGCGTGAAGCCCGCCATTTCGGTCCTCGCCGCCCCTCGCGACGACAATCCTTATCAAGAGCTGCTCTACACAGAGTTGCGCAAGGTCGGCGTACCCGTGCGCTATGACGACGGCCCGACGGCGAGCCAGACCCTAAACGTGGTACTGGCACCGGTAATGCTCGCGTGGTACAGGCTCTCCGGCTACCGAGTCCTGCACTTGCACTGGGTTTTCCAGTTCTCGCTCCCATGGGCGCGACGCGCGCTATGGGCACGCCGCGCCATGCAATGGTGGTTTGAGCTCTACTTACGAGTGGCATCGGCGCTCCAGTTCGCCCTCGTCTGGACCGCCCACGACCTCGTACCCCACGAACCGGTCTTCGCCGACGACGAGCGTGTGCACAAGGTCCTGGCGTCGAGCGCAGACGTCGTGATCTCGCTCTCCGGCGCCTCGGCAAAAGAGCTGCGCCGCTGGGGGGCCAAAGCAGTAAGGACGGTGCCGCTGGGCGCGTACGCCGAGCCCGCGCTCGCCGAGCCCGCGCCCCCTAAGCCGGCGCCCGCCGAGCCTGTCAGCACCCGCCACGCCTCCCCCGGGCCCGACATCACCCCGCACGTGGCCACCGCGCGCGACAGCGCCGAAGTTCGAGAGGACGACCGAGAAAGCACACGGGCCGCGCTCGGTTGGGCGCCACACGAGACGGTGGTCGTCCACCTCGGCAAGATCCTGCCCTACAAGGGTGCCGACACATTGCTGGTCGCGGCGCGCCTATTGCCTCCAGAGATAGCGCTTCGGGCCGTAGTAGTCGGTGCGTGCAAGGACGAGGAGCACGCTCATCTACTTGAGCGCCTGGCGCGAGAGCTCGGCCCGCAACGAGCCCAACTCCGCTTGCAACGGGTAAGCGACGAAGACATGGCACGCTATCTGCGGTGTGCTGATATCGCGGCCTTCCCGTTCAGGGAAGTCACCAACAGCTCCTCGCTCCTCCACGCCCAGTGCTACGGCCTCCCCGCGGTTATCCCTGACCTGCCGAGCCTCGGGGACGTCCCCGTATCTGCGGTCCTGCGCTACGACGGGACCGCGAACGGCCTAGCGGAGGCGTTGGTAAAGTTCAGCCGCCTAGGTGAACAGGAGCGCCGGCTCATGGGCGAGGCCGGTCGGGCCTGGGCAACCTCGGCCGATTGGGCCGAAGTAGCACGGATGACGCTCGAAGCGTACGAGGCCGCGACACAAGCCAGAAGTCGCCGGCCCAAGCAAGTTGCGCGGCGCGCACAGCTGGCCAAGGACTGAGGTCCCAAGGTGGAGACCTCACTACTCGTGGCCGTTCCCTCGGCACAACCCTTGGTGCGCTGGACGAGGTTGCGGTTCGACGCGGCTGCGCGCCGGGGCCTGCCGCCCCACGTGACGATCTTGTACCCCTTCGTGAGCCCACCCGACCTAAACGAGTCCGTCATCGCCAAACTCAGCGACATATTTGCCAAGAACCCACCCTTCACGTTCGCCCTGACCGACGTGGCGTGGTTTGGCGACGGCACAGCCTATTTGGCGCCCGAGCCTAGCCGCCCGTTCGAAGAGCTGACGCAACGCGTCTTAGAGCACTTCCCCGAGTACCAGCCGTACAGGGGAGCATTCGGCACGGGGAGCATTGTCCCACACCTCACGTTGGGTAACGGGACCAAGCCTGCCGCTCTCCGGCGCGCCGCGCGGCGGGCCGAAAAGCGACTGCCAATCGACGCAACCGTACGCGAAGTCCTCCTCATGGGACGCGGCCCCCGGAGCGCGACTTGGCGCGTACACCAAGCCTTCCCCCTCGGTGCGCGCTTAGGAACCTCCGTCTAATACTGCACCTCTGGCAACATCGCCCGCCCCAAGCAGCCCTTTCAGCAAAGCGATGTCGTGGCGCTGGGCCGGGCTCGGAACGAAACCTGAATGGTAGAGCAGCTGAGCGGCCGCCGAAAGGCACGGCACGCGCTTTCCTGCCACGACCCCCTCCGTGAAAGCCGCGCGGTGGAGCGCACGGTCGTCCAAATGCCCGTCTCCCCCGAGCGCTGCTTTAGTCCTCTCCCAGTCGATGCTCAGCAGATCGACGGCCCTCAAGTCGCAATCGTACATCTGCCACCTGTCGGGCATCCAAGCCGAGAGATGGTGCTCTCTGGACATAGTGAACCCGAGCGGTGCCAACGCCGCCCGCGCGTCCAGGGAGCGGTGCTCGAAGTCGTCGACTACTAGGTCAAGGTCGTGGTGACGACGCGTCTGGCGACCCACCAATGCATCGACACCCCACCCACCTACGAGCCAGCAGCGGACCCCGGCGCCGTCGAGTGCCCCCAGCACCGCCGAGACCTCGCCGGCGGTTACTTCAGCACAGAGCGCTTCATGGAGCCGCCCGAGCAGTAGCCGGAGCAAAGAACCTTCCTCAGACTGGCTGACTTTGTAGCTCGCCTTGACCGCCGCCCAGCGCAGGGCTCCCGTGGACATAACGTACCGACGGATATGGTTCGCGAGCTCCGGGGTTGGCAACCCACGCTTCTCAGCGGGAGGTGCTACAACCTCACCGGCACCCGCCCGCACGCCTTCACCGCCTGAAACCGCGCCTCGTGACCTATCACTGCAAAAAAGCATCAATGGCCCGCCGAACCCTTTCCACGCCGTTAGACCACAGTTTACCTCCCCTTAACCTTCATAGGTGGTCAGCCCCGTCATTGCCGTGACAGGCGCCTGTGAAGAAACGAGCCTATTTACCATACGCTGTCAGTCAACTACAGAGAGCGGCGGACGGCGAGACTGGGCGAACATCCTGTCGTCGAACAATTGGGTGTCCACGGCCGTCCTCTTCAACAGACCGCGGATCCTTCGCCGCTCACGCAGCGCGGCCGGCAACAGCCGGAAAAACGACGATGCCACCCTTACATCTGGTCCCGGCGGGGCGGGCCGACCTCTCAGATCCTCCCAGATATGAGTGACAGTGAGCCCGAGGGCGTGGCGCGGCGGGAAGCAGCGTACGACCAAGAGCATCGAGTTGCGCCGGATCTGACGGGCTTTCCACTCCGTTGGCAGGGTACCGGCCGACAACGAGTGGTCATGGCGGACCACCGCGCCTGGGCAAGTCACGAACCCAAAACCCGCCAGGCGCGCCCGCAAGCACCAGTCCGCGTCCTCCGCGTACATGAAAAACGGCGACCAAAGCGGACCAACCTCCAGTAGCGCGTCCCTGCGGACCAACACCGCAGCGAAGCAAGCACCGGCGACCTCCTCAACCCGGTCGTACTGACCTTCGTCGCGGTCCCCATAGCCGCGGTTTGCAACCCAGCCATCAGCCAAGACGGCGGCGCCAACTGAGTCGATCCTGTCGGAGTCGCCGAGCAGGATCTTAGGAACGATCCCGGCCGTCCTCGGTCCAGCCTCGCCCATTGCGCTTACCATCTGGCTGAGAGCGCCCGGCATGAGCCAGGCGTCGTCGTTGAGCAATAGCACAAGAGGCGCACCCGGGGCAGCAAGCACTTCCTCGAGTGCCTGGTTTAGCCCTGCGGCATAACCCAAGTTCTGCCCGAGTTGCAGGGTGCGCACATCATCGGTGCCCCAGCGTGCCAGGAGCGGTTCGAGCACGGGTGCCACGACTTCCAGGTCGTTGTTGACAGCCAACACGACATGGGCGTTCCCCTCTCGGACGACGGACTCGATGCAGCGCGCCAAAGACAGTTCGGGACGATAGGTAAGCACCACGACGTCTACTGCAACCACTACTTGAGCCACCTCCTCACTGGAAGAACGCTACATCGGCAAGCTTTGCAAGCTGCACGGGCGGGCGCGCGAGCGCGCGTATGAACGTACTCGTACGCCGGCCCAGTACGGCAAAGCCATAACAGGCCAACCCGCAAAGTGCCGGCAGCCCCGCGAACAAGAGCCCCAAGGCACCGGTGGGCGCGTAGGGCTCCGCCACCACCTCCAGTACGACGGTCACAACGAGGCCCACGAGGCCCGGCAGCACGGGAACGTCTCGCAGGAAGCTGGTCACCTGGGCGCTGTAACGCTTCCTGGCCACTCGCAAAAGGAAGAAACTCGCCGCTATTGCAGCCGTGGCGCCACCTGCAGCGATACCGACGGGGCCGAACGCCACCAGCGCCGCCATCGCGAACACGTTCACCACCATCGCCATCACCGCATACCGCGCCTCGATATCTGGCCTCCCAACGGCGGCCAAGTACTGGGTCAAGACGCCCGTCCAGAGGTTCACCAGGTCGCCGCCGAGGGCGACCGCCGCCACCTCGCCCCCCAGGCGGAACTGAG
Organism: Actinomycetes bacterium; assembly: GCA_021787035.1. GTDB lineage: Bacteria > Actinomycetota > Acidimicrobiia > Acidimicrobiales > Palsa-688 > JAJZYO01. The sequence continues at coordinate 9,122 of JAJYMM010000228.1, read as the reverse complement.
GCCCGAGCCACTCAACCACGGCAAAGTACGACGCCCCTATGCCCACCACGCTTATACCCGTGGTGACGATCACCCACGCGCGCTGCAGGCGCTCGAAGGTCCCGAAGGTCCCGGCGTGGCCCTCCCTGGCGAACGTCTGCGTCATGTGGGTACCAAATGGGAACATCAGGTTATAAGCCGCGTTGCGCACCCCGCCCGAGACCGTCGAGCCGGCGTTATAGAAGGCCAAGGCCCGTAAATGGAACAGGGCACCCACGACGAGGCTGTCTACCTCATTGTTGACAAGCGCAACAACGCCCATCAGCTGCATACTGCCAGAAAAGCGCAGGATCTCTTTGACCTCGGTCTTCTCCAGGAAGCACAGCCCTCGACGGCTCATGTAGCGCATGGCCTTGGGCACCGTCGCAGCCGAAGCGATCACCTGCTGGCCTACATAGACGAGCGCGATGCCTTTCAGCCCGGCACCAGTCATCACGCAAAGGACAGACCCAAAGGAGCCGGCAGCGAAGGTCACTATCGTGAGCGTGTTGGTAAACGCGTACCGTTGGCGGGCGTTCACCACTGCGTTGAAGAGGTTGTGGATGTAGCTCGTCGCAACCAGGATCCCGACCGTGCGGAGCAAGAAGATCCCTTCGGGCCTCAACCCACCGTGTACCCCGAAGGCGGTCATGAGCAGCGGCGCGGTCCACCAGGAGACCGCCGTGATGACGACGCCGAGGATCGCAAGGAAACTGCCGATCGTAACCAGTGCCTGGGTTGTCTTGACCCTGTCGTCCCGACCCGCGTACAGCGCGAAGTACCGGCCCATCGCCCCACCAAGACCCCCGCCCAGGGGGCCGAAGAAGACCCTTATAGAGTTCACCAGTGCGAGAAGGCCCCACGCAGCCACCCCGAAGCCGTGGATCAGGTAGGGGGTAACGACCGTGGTGATCGCGAGCGGTACCAACGAGCTCAGGTTGTTCCAGAGGGCCCCGGTGAAAAGGACCCGGTGCACTGACCGACGGTCCTCCGGCGGATCCACGAAGTGCCTTCCCGCCCGCTTCCTCCGTTTCATAGGAGATGGCCCGCTTGCGCCCCCCGCCGCGCCGGGCGCCGGTGGCTGTCCCAGCTGTCCCATGGGCGCGGGGCCTTCTCCGGTCCATGCCTCCTCCCTCGGGCTCGCCTCACTGACCGCCACCTGCTTTGCCCCCCTAGCCCCGTACGGTCTCTGCGCGCGCGGCGTCTGGCAGGGCCTCGCACAGCTCAGCCCTTACGAGCGACCGGGCAAGAGCGGCCCACCCACCCGAGCGAAGGCGCAGGGACTCGAGCTGGCGGTAACCGGCCTCGACGGCCTTCTCCCTCACGGCTGGATCGCAGGCCTTGCGGAGGCCCTCTGCGATCGACCCAGGGCGTGCCGGGTCGACGAAAATGGCGGCGCTGCCTGCCACGTAGGCCAGGGCCCCGCCGGTCCCAGACACGAGGGGGACGCCCGCCGCGAACGCCTCAGCAGCCACGATCCCAAAGCCTTCATAGCTCGAGGGATAGGCAATGGCGCATGCATTAGCCAACCAAGCCCACTTTTTCTCCTCGTCCACGTACCCAGTGACGACCGAAGCCGAATCGAGCCCTCGCTCCGCGAGCATCGACCGAGCCAGTTCTGCTCGGTCGCCCATCATTACGAGAAGGCACTCGGCACCCTCAGGGCTCTGGCGGAACATTGCGAAAGCGTCCAGTAGCTGAGGGACGTTTTTACGCGAATCGAACCCGCCATTGAACACGACAAACCGCCTACCCGCCAATGGGGACGGCGGTACTTCGGTGAGCCGCTCGGGTACTGGCGGATGGGCGACCTCCGCCACCCGGCGGGAAAAGCGCTGCACGTCCCTGGCACTGGAGTCGGACACCGCCGTCACGAGGTCCGCGCTGAAGAGCGAAATCCCGAGAGACGTTATGTACATCACGGCCCACGGCAGCCGCGACGCGAGGTAAGTCCGTGGATACAGAAGCGGGATCAAGTCGTGGACGACTAGGAGGCTCTTTGTAGCCCTGGGACGAAAGAGCGGGACCCCATAGTTGGCAGGCGCAACCCAGAGGTCAGGCCGGCGGCCGGCCAGCAGCCGCGAGACCTGTACCTGTTCCCACCAAAGCCAAGTCGTCTTTTTGAGCCAGACGACCTCTGCCGCAGGGTAATCTCGCGCCAAGGACCGAGCGCCTTCAGCCTTGTCGCTAACGAGCACGAGTTGCCAGCCGTCGGCAGACAGCTCGTTGACGATCGCCCTAGTGACCGCGTAAAAGCCGATACCGGGCCGCTCCAGGGAGCGAGCGTCGACGGCGGCAACAGGGCTCACTCGACCGACCCGATCTCGCGCCTCGCGCCTAGGTAGCCGCTTGCGAAACCGATGTCTGATGCCGCCTCTTCGAGTAGCTGCACCCACGCGAGCAAGGACATCGCGGCGTTCTTTCGCCGCAACGCCTCGAGGCTCCAGCGCGGGAATGCCGCCGCCGGGAGCATCGCCGCCGCAGCGAGCCATTGCCGCCGACGGCCTCCCGCGGCCGTCAAACCAAGCAGGGCTAGGGCCAAAGACGCGAACGGCACTGGGAAGATCGTAGGGCCCCAAGCCGGGTGCTTTACGAAATTACGGGCGTTACCCCGCCCGTAAGAGCGCGCTCGGCGCAACATGTCCCTTATGCCGCCCGAAAAGTCGTGCTCGGTCACGGCAGAGGGCAACACGACCAGCTTGGCCCCGGGAAATCGATGGCGAAGCCGGAAAAAGAAGTCCTCGTCCTCGCCGCCGAAGTGGATGGCGGGGTCGAAGCCTTCGAGGGTTTCCAGTGCACACCTGCGCACGGACATACTGGCGCCAGGAAGGGAAGCCACCTCCCGTCGTCCCGAGCGTACCCCGCCGCGCACGTTGCCAAGCAGGTACAACTTCAGGCGTTGACCCGGTGAAACTCCAAGGGCGAGATCTGCCTCCAGGGGCGCGATCGGTGGTCTAAGTGCGTAGTAGCGCTCCAAGAGCCCCCTGACCCCACAACAGCGGACCTCGCCGCCCGCGCCCACCACGGAGGGGTCTTCGTAGGCCCCTAGGAGGACCTCGGCCCATTCGGGCTCGGGACGGCAATCGTCGTCGGTGAAGGCCACTACCGGTGCCTTGGCAGCTTGCCACCCGGTGTTGCGGGCCGCCGCGAGTCCGAGGTTCGCCGGATGCTCGATGAGAACGGCACCAAAGTCCCCACAGACGCTCGCGAGCGGAGCCGGTGCGCCGTCGTCCACGACGACGACCTCCATCCTCTCCCAGATGGTCTGTGCACGAAGGGCCTCCAGGGACCTCGCTAAGCGCTCGGGTTCTCGGTTGGTGCACACGACAACAGAAAGCTCCGGATGTTGGTCAACTACCGGCACCACGCCTCCTCTTCGGGCTTGCGACATCACGGTAGACAGCCGCCAGTTGCTCGGCCCGCGGCCCCCAGCAATGGCGTCGCACGTGGGCCTCCAGGTCATCGGGGCGAGCAGGTTTGTCCAGAGCGAGAGCGATAGCGGCCGCCAAGTCTCCCGGCCCGTTACCACAAAGGTAACCAGTCGAACCATGGTCTACGAGCAACCTCCCGTGGTTGTCAGGGTGGTCCGTGGTCACCACCGTCGCACCGGCCGCCTGTGCTTCAAGCAACGCCAAGCCGAAGCCTTCCCGGATACTCGGGTATGCAAAGACCCGCGAGGATTTCATCAGCGCCCATACGCTGGCCTGCTCTGGCAGGGCACGGGCAAAGGAGACTCCACAAAGCCCGAGACGGGCCGCCCTCTCTTTCAGGCGGTCCTCCTCCGGCCCAGAACCAACGACCATGCAGTTCAGGTCCCTGCCGTCGCCGCGGAGGAGCGCGAGCGCATCGAGCAGCACGTCCACCCTCTTGTGGCTGAGGAGGCGGCCGGCGTAGAGGACGTCCCAGCGCGAATCCGCTGGCGGCACGGCCGCGATCGACTCGAGGTCCGCCCCGAGAGGGACGAGGGACATCCGTTCTTCTGAGATCCCCTGCCGGCGAAGGCGGTCAAAAGTCTCTGGCGAGTCCACCACGATGTGGTCCGCGCAACGAGCTGAAAGCTTTTCGATCGCGGCCGAGACACGGCCAATGGGCCCCAGGTACTCGGACCAGTAATCGCGGCCCCACCATTCATGCCATGTGACCACGAGGGGGACGCGCTTCACACGGGACACGAGCCACAGCGGCAGAAGGTGGAGGTAAGGCATGTGGTCCGCATCCACCACGTCAGCTCTCGTGGCAACAAGACGAAAAGACCCGAGGGCAAACATCATAGCCTGCCAGATCGAACGCCGTGGACCGGCGTACATCTCCCAGGGCCGGCAAACGGCGCGAAGCGGTATGCCTTGCCACTCGGCAACGCTTTCTCCCTCGGCCCACCAACGCATTGTGTGGACCTCGAGCGCGACCTCAGAGGGAGCGACCCGGCGGGCGAGCTCCCAAAGACGCACTTCCTTGCCTCCAGCAAAGAAGGGGTACAGCCCGTCGCTCACCAGCGCTACCCGCAGGCGCTCAGCCATTTAGCACCGTAGCCTGATAAGCGCGAAGCGACTTGGGCACCTGACCGAGCCGCAACGTCCCGCCGACGTTGTCGTCGAAATAGCTTTCGAACACTACGTGGTGCTCCTTAAACAGGCGCGCCATCTCGCGGACGTAAACCGGGTCGTCGCCCCCACCGCTAGGGGGCGACACCTCTCCCCACTCCGGGAAGCTGAGCGGCTTCCTGTGCGACTTAGCGAAAGCCACCAGATCCCAGATCCCCCCTGGCTCGTGGCTGAGCAATTGCCATCGCGTGCGCCCTGGAGCCACTTGTTGGCCATTGACAAGGGAATCATAGGCATCGATCCCAATGACGTCCACTACGGAGTTCCCGGGATAGTAGTCAGAGAAGGGGATGTCTTCGTACCCAGCGTTCACGGTCCAGTCGAACACAAAATGAGACCCCGGCACCGCCATTGCCTTTGCCTCTTTTGCCCAGCACCTCGCCCACGCAGACATGTCCGGCTGGAACCCACCAGACCAACCCACGCCAGAAGCCGGGTCATTGGCCTCAGGGGCAATCCGCAGCACCGACCTCGACAGCCCTTCGCTCACCAAATTGCGCCCGAGCGCTGACGCATAGCCGTCATAGCCCCCAGACGCGCATATTTGCCGCCAGTTCCCAGGGGCGTCAGATGGTACCAGGCTGGTCGTGATCACGAGCCGCCGACCGGCTCGCGCGTCCACCCACTGGGCCCAGTTTTGGTCGATGGCCTTGGTGGTGGCAAACCAAGGCACTTCCCAGGTCGCCCAGGTCGGGTTTGCGTTGTCGAAGGTCATTACGCAGCTATAGGTATGCCCTGTGAGCGCGTCGATCTGGCCTAGCACCGCTATGCTCTCCCTAGGGTAAACGCAGACCGAAGAAAACGCCGGCCCTTCGAGCAGGGACCTGGTGGCGACGGCAAGGCCCGCAGCCACGATGAGCGAGGCGACCACGCCAGCGGTACGGCGGCGCCTGTTCCGGGTTGGCGTGCCCGCTGCGCCGTCCCCTCGGTCCGGGCCCACCCTGGCATGGCGCAACGTGTGTGCCGGTAATGGTTCATAACGGGGAGGGCTTGGTGAAGGCCCGGGCTCCAAGGTCGTCATGCCCCCAGCCTCCGGAGGAAGTGCCCCGCAAAGCGCCCTGCACTATAGGAACCAACCATTAGGACGTCCACCAGGGTCGCCAGAGCAAAACGGCCGGCACCTTTCCGGGACAGGCGGAAACAGGCGAGCATATGACCACTTGCCACCGCAAGGAGCCATGACGCCGGTAGCGCCCCCACGAGGAAGGTCCGCCGAGCGCCCCGCCTGGCAAAAGCCAGCCCACCCCCAGCTGCAAACGAAGCCAACAGGCCCGCAAACGCGATATCGGGCAGTCGCACCTGCCGGTAACGTTCCAATTGGCGTGCCCCACCCTGGCCGCTCTGGTAAAGCCAACGCAGTGACTGGGCAAACGATTTGCTCTCGCAGTGCGCGACGCTGAGGCCCGGGACGAGCACAGCCCGCAGCCCGGCTCGCTCCATGTCGTGGTTCAAGGCTATGTCCTCCCCCTCGGAGAGGCTTCTGTCAAAACCGACCCTCCTGAAAACCTCTCGACGGAAAAGGGCGTTGTTCCCAGTCAAGGTCATGGTGGAGCGCCGCCCACGCGGAGAAAGACCGAAGGCCCGGTACACGTAGGCGACATCCCCATCGGGCACCGCCATACCCCCTGCCGCTTCATGCCCAGGGAGCGAGGCGAGGCACCTCTCCAGCCAGTCGGGCGGTAAAACGATGTCGCCGTCCACCATGGCGATGAGGTCTCCAGTGGCGGTACCCACCCCCGTAGCACGGGCGTTGCCACGGCCCATGTTCGTATCCAGGCGCACAAGTTTCACACGAGGGTCTTCAGTGGCGATCCGGGTGACGATGTCGGGCGTCTCGTCTGAAGAAGCGTCGTCTACTACCACGACCTGCATGACGCGCGCGCCCCCCTGGGAAAGTACCGAACGCAGGCAATGTTCAATGTTGGGCGCCTCGTTGTACGCGATCACGACGAAGCTCACCATTGCCAGGGCCTCGCCGCGACACCCGGCCACAAGCCCCTTACCTTCAGCTTCAGCGGTAGACACGGGAGGTCGGGTCCGAATAGAGAAGGTCATCGACATTCCGTAGAAACTTGCCCGGGAAACGGTAGGTCACGCTCGCCCCATTGACCGAGCCGTAGGACCGCCCGTCTGCGACGTCGGAGGCGGGCGCGTAGACCCACGCTCCCTGGTCGAGCGCGGTCGGCGTGAGCCACATGTGCGGCGTGGGAGCATAGCCAGTGGCGTCCCAGATCCGAAGCGGGCCAAACTCATCGGTGTATACGACGGGGTGATGCCCCATGTTCGCCGCAAGCCATCGAGCCGCAGTCACCTCGCCGCCAGTGATAACGAAATAGTCGTATTCTGTACCGCCATTGGCAAGCAAGGCCGAGGGGTCGCCGCCCGTCAGGACGGTTGTTTCCCCCGTCCCGGCCAGCATCATGATGATGAGGGCCGCGACGAAGAGGGTTCCCGCTCGTAGGCGCGCCATCAGCGGTTCGGCGAAAAGGCCAAGGGCGACCGCCAGCACGATGGACGCCTGCAGTTGTGCCCGGTCGGAGTTGTAGGACCCGGCGACCGTGCCCGAGAAACGGATAACCGCAAGGAACACCAAGAAAGCGAGCATCATAAGAGATACCTCAAGAGGTACACGCGGGGCCCGCTTGGTGATGTGCTGGGCAAACGAGATGAGCACGCCGCAGCCGACCGCGACGAGCAAGAGCTCGTCGACGAGGATCACGAGCGTGTTCACGCGGCCGGCCGAGCCGGGCAGCAGCGCCTTCAACTGAGGGGTAGGGGGCGCCGCATGGGCGGGGTAGAGGCGGGCGAGGGAGGCAGGGAAAGGATGCAGCCAGGGCTGAGAGGCACGCGCCGCTTGGCCCACTGCGACGTAGTACTGGGACGGGGTCATCGTGGTCCCGACGTTTCCCGAGAGGTAGCGCTGGAGTAGCGATTCGTGCTTGCCGTATGGAAGGATTTTCAGCCCCTGGCCCACGATGGAAGCCAGGAAGTGGGTGACGTTGTTGGTGGAATGGGTGAAGACCACGTCCCAACCCACGATCATCCCCACTCCCAACAGCACCGTGACAAGGCCTACGGTCGGGGCTCCCCGGCGCATCCGCGCAAGCCTTACGGCCCCGTACGCCACCCAGGTGCCAGCCAGCATTGCCACCGCAACGTAGGACGTCGAGTAGTGAGAAACGACCATGGCCGCCAGGAACACGGCGATCACTGCCTGCCGGCGCGCCCCCTTGAGCTCCGGAGCGAAAAGAGCCAATAACAGCAGGGAAAAAAACAAGAATGCTGCCTCTTGCCTGGCGAGGGCCACTAGCTGGCTCGAAAAATAGCCCAGGGCGACCATGTAGGCGGCACCCACAAACGCGGCCCGCCCGCTCACCCACCGCCTTGCAAATTCGTACGACAGACCCGGTACGAGGGCGGCGAACAGCGGGTAGAGGCCTTTGAACAGGTACAGGCCCGATATCGACGTGAGCCGGGAAAGGGAAGCCGGCAAGGCGGTGATCGCGAGCATCGAGGCGTAGGGGTCGCCGTTTGTGGGGATGACCCAGCGCGCCGAAGCGAACGTATAAGAAAACCGCTGGAACTCCTGCTGGATGTCGTAACCGAAGAGGTAGTTCCCGCGAAACGAATAAAGGTACAAGAGGGCGAGCGCAGTGCAGAACAAGAAGGCCTGAGCGCGCTCGTGCCTACCCGCGCGGGCCTCCCGGTAGCCGGGCACGAGGGCCAGCGCGCAAGCCCCGATTGTCAGTTGGACGATGAGCGAACTATGGCCGGCGTTCAGGCGTTCGACCGCGGCCAGGGCAAGGACCGGCAGGAGCACTACGGCGTGCCAGGGCTTCAATCGCGCCTTGCGCTTCGAGCCGGATGGCTGGACCAGATGGACGACGGGGTCGCGGCCCTTCGGGCACGCCAGGGCCAGGGCCGCGATCACTACGTTGAGCTCTACGGCGAAGGGTACCTTGTCCAGCGGGCGGCTCATACCGAAATGCGGCAGCACCATGCTCGCAGCAAAGGCCAAACCCATTACCACCGCCACGCCCGAGCCCAAGACCAGGGCCGCCTGCGTGAACCGGGACCCGAACCTCGCCCGGGCGGCTTCCACTGCCAGGACGCCAGGCAACAAAATAGATATCGCCAGCGCAAGTAGTCGCGCCGCGAGGAGATGCGGGAGCGAGATCGCCAAGTCGAGGGCCACGAGCAGGAGGGCGGTCGTCGCGAAGTCAGCCGGCTTGTGACGAGCCGTGGTCCCATCGTCCGCGAGGCCAGCCGTGCCGGGCCCTACAACCTCTGCAGGAGGAGCGATACCGGGTGGTTGTAAGACGGTTGCGCTCATCTTCCTTCCACCGCCTGAGTTGACCCGAGGCGGGTTGTACCGCTGTGCGCACGGCGAGGGGCGCCGGCGTGGGCCGCGCGGGGGTGGGCCGCGCGGGGGTGGGCCGCGCGGGGGTGGGCCGCGCGGGGGTGGGCCGCGCGGGGGTGGGCCGCGCGGGGGTGGGCCGCGCG
>JAJYMM010000166.1 GCA_021787035.1 Actinomycetes bacterium | reverse complement strand
CCGCCCGACGCCGGCCCCCCCGAGAGGACGGCAGCGAGGAGCCTCGAGCGGAGCTCGGCCTTGGCCGCCGACGCACCGAAGGCAGCGACCACCTCGCCGGCCAGGGCTGTGAGCGCGCGGGCAGCAAAGCCCGCACCGAGGAGGAAAAACCAGTGAAACCTGTCCCCTGGCCGAGCCCCCGGCATGGCGCCTGCGAGCAAGTGTGCTAGCCCGACCGCCTGTGCGACGACGCCGGCGGTCGACACGAGGCCAAGCACCACGGACCCGGCGACCGAGGAACGGACAGACGGGAAGCGGGCCAGCCTGGTGTCAAACGGCCCTCTTGGCGAGCCCTCGCGCGGCCGCCGGCGAGGTCGTGGACGCGCGGCCTGCGTGCGAGGCGGGGTAGGTGCTCCTCCCGGCTCAGGCATGTCGCGTTGTCGGCCGCCCCCCTGTAAGCGCCCCAGACCCGGCCCCGTCGCCATCGTGGGAGCGGGGGGAAGGCCCGCCTGCGCCGGCGGCTGGGACCGACGTGCGGGCCTCGGGCGGCCTGGTCAGGCGCTTCCGGAACACCCAGTACGTCCAGCCCTGGTAGAGGAGCACGAACGGCACGAAGATCGCCGCCACGACCGTCATCACGACGAGCGTGTTGTGCTGGGAGGCGGCAGCCGCGATCGTGAGCCCATTGGCCGCGTGGGTGCTCGCCGGGAAGACCGCGGGGAACATACGGCTCCAGACCGCCCCCATTGACGCCAGCACCGCAAGGCCCGTCGAGGCGAAGGCCCAGCCGTCGCGCTCAGCTATCACGAGCGCTGTGCCCGCCGCGACCGCCACCACGGCGACAACCCCGAGGGCGAGAGGAACGGCACCCGTCAGTTGCCCGACGACCGCAGGCCGGCCGGCGGAGGCGACCCATGCGACGGTCCCGGCGAGGGTTGCGACGGCAGCTGAGCCGACAGGGAGAGCCAGGCGTCGCGCCCGTGAAGCGAGGTCCCCTGAGGTCTTCAGGGACAAGAAGACGAGGCCGTGGAGGGAAAACAGCGTGAGGGAAGCGAGTCCCCCGAGGATGGCGATCGGGTGGAGGAGGCCCGGCAACCCGCCGTAGTAGCGTCCGCCGGGGGAGAGCGGGATCCCATGCACCAAGTCGGTGAAGGCCACTCCCCATACCAGGGCGGGTACGAAGCTCCCGAGGAAGTTGACCCAGTCCCAGGCCCGCCGCCAACGCAGGTCGTCGACTTTGTTGCGGAACTCGAAGGACACGCCTCTGGCGATCAAGAACACCAAGATGAGGAACAGCGCCAGGTAAAAACCATTGAAAAGCCTCGCGTACCAGAGAGGGAAGGCGGCGAAGGTCGCCCCGCCGGCGGTCAGGAGCCAGACCTCGTTGCCGTCCCACACGGGACCGATGGCATTCAGGCAGAGGCGCTTGTCGGTGTCGTCGCGTGAGACGACGGGGGCCACGATCGACACCCCGAAGTCAAAGCCCTCGAGGAACAAATAGCCTGCCCATAGGAGCCCTATCAAAGCGAACCAGGTGGTGTTGAGGTTTGCGAAAGGTGCCATCTCTTCGGCCTCCCCTCAGTAGATGAGCCCTGGGACTTCGCCCTCGGTCCCGGCGCCCTCCGCAGGGCCGGCCGCGTAGACCTGATCGAGCGGCCTCCGGGACGCACGGACCATGAGCCAAGCGTCGATCACCCCTAGGACCGTATAGATGACCACGAAGCCGCCCAGGGTGAGCGCAATGTCCGCGACGGTCAGGCTGGACACGCCCTTGGCCGTCAGCATGAGGCCCCAGACGACCCACGGCTGACGTCCAGCCTCGGTGAATATCCACCCGAAACTGTTGGCGACGAAGGGCAACACCATCCCCCACATCGCTGCTCTCGTGAACCATATGGCCCCCGTGCCCTCGAGTTGGCCACTTGCGCGGCGGCGCGCGGCCCAGATGCCCCAAGCCGAGAGGAGGATCATCAGGATCCCCGAGCCGACCATTATGCGGAAGGACCAATATGTGAGGGGTATCACCGGGATGTAGCTCCCCTTGCCGTACTTGGCGACATCGGCTGCCTGGAGGTTGTCTATCCCTTGCACTGTGCCGTTCCAGGAGAGGTTGGCTATGAGCGAGAGGAGGTGTGGCACGCGGATCTGGAACACGGGCTTTTGCTTCAGGTTCCCGATCGTGATGAGCGAGAAGCTAGCGCCATGGGCCGTATGGTAGAGGGCTTCGGCGGCGGCCATCTTCATGGGCTGGTAGGTGTCCATAAGCCTCGCCTGCATGTCGCCGGCGACAGCCACGAGGAGGGTAGTGACGCACGTGAAGGCAGCCGAGAAGCGCGCCCCTTTGAGGAACGCGGACTTCTCCTCGGGCGATGCGTCCTTCCTCCTGACGCGCCAGGCGCTGATCCCAAGCATGAGGGCGCCGGCAGTCGCGAACGCCGCGAGGACGGTATGGGAGAAAGCGCCCCAGAGCACGGGGTTGCCGAGGATCGCCCAGAAGTTGGTGAGCACGGCCTTGCCGCCGACGAGTTTATAGCCGACGGGGTGCTGCATCCAGGAATTCGCAGCCAAGATGAAAAGGGCCGAAAGTACGGTCCCCAGGCTCACCATCCAGATCGTCGCCAAGTGCAAGCGAGGGGAGAGGCGGTCTCGGCCGAAGACCCAAAGCCCTATGAAGGTCGACTCCATGAAGAAGGCGAGCAGCGCCTCGATGGCGAGCGGCGCCCCAAATATATTGCCGACGAAGATCGAGTAGGCGGACCAGTTGAGCCCGAACTGGAACTCGAGAGTTATGCCCGTTACTACCCCAACCGCGATATTGATTAGGAACATGCGCCCGAAGAAGCGCGAGAGCCTCTCCCACTCCGCGTCCTGCTTTCGGAGAGCGAGCGTCTCCATCGTCGCAACGAGGAACGCGAGGCCGATCGTGACAGGGACGAAGAAGAAATGGAAGACCGTTACGACCGCGAATTCCCAGCGTGCGAGCGCTAGTTGCATGACCTCCTCCTGCTCTCACTGCTCCCGTGTCGCTTTTGAGTCTCGTTACACTCCTGTCGTCCGCGATAGGGCCAAAGGTCCCTTCGGAGGACCGTCCAAGGTGCTTGCTCTCGCCACCCTAAGGCGGTGATGCCGAGGAGGTCGCGTTCCTTGCGTCACACCTGTTCGCTTGCCACTAGGGTCTCCTCTGTGGGCGAGGTCGTCGGAGACGAATTGCCGGGCGTTGAGGAGCCGGGCGTTGAGGAGCCGGGCATTGAGGGGCCGGGCGTTGAGGAAAGGCCCGCGCGCGTGCTCGTGGTCGGTTACGGTTGCTCTTTGCGTTGCGACGATGCTGTCGGCCAGCGCGTGGCGGAGGAGTTGCGCCGGCGCTCGCGTAGCGTGCCCGCGCTTCGCGGAGCGAAGTTTGTCGTGACCGAGTGCCTGTCGCCCGAGCTCGCCGAGGACCTGGCCGCCTCAGGCTTCGCTATTTTGGCCGATGCCGCATTGGACGGCAGGCCAGCGGGCACCGTGACGGTGGCACCTGCGGCCGGCGCACCTCCGGCCGGCGCACCTGGGGCCGGGGCAAAGGGTGGAGGCGGGGCCGGAGGGGGAGGCGGCCGGGTGGCTGCAGGGTGTTGGGAAGATCTCAGCCCGATGACGCTGCTCGCCCTCGCCCGTGATCTTTACGGGAACGCACCAGAGGCTGTGGTAGTGAGCGTGGGCGTCGAGGAGACCTCGGTTGGAGAAGGGCTTTCGGCTGCGGTCGAAGCTGCAGTGCCCAAGGCGGCCTCGTTAGCAGAAGAAGCCGTTCGGACTTGGGCAGTGAATTCTGGCCAATCAGCCGTTCGCTCCGGCACTGGAGGCACTTCGCCTATGCGGTAGGGGCCAAGGGCCCTATCTCGGGGAGCGGGCGGCGGGCTACACAGGTAGAAGCTGAGACGCGAGACCGGGAGGCCAGTTGTGAGCAGCTTGCAAGCAATCTGCGTAGATGGCAATGAGGCGTGCGCACGGGTCGCCTACGCCTTTTCCGAAGTGATCGCACTGTACCCGATCACACCCTCGTCGCCAATGGGTGAGCACGCCGACGACTGGGCGGCGGCGGGGCGCCCCAACCTGTGGGGCGAGGTACCTCAGATTGTCGAGATGCAGTCAGAGGCAGGCGCGGCCGGGGCTCTCCACGGCGTTCTCCAAAAAGGCGCCTTGGCAACCACTTTTACCGCATCCCAGGGCTTGCTCCTTATGGTGCCCAACATGTTCAAGATAGCGGGCGAGCTGCTGCCGACCGTTATCCACGTGGCCGCCAGGAGCCTTGCCACGCACGCTCTGTCTATATTCGGCGACCACTCCGACGTGATGGCCGCCCGGTCGACGGGGTGGGCGATGCTCTCCTCGAGCTCGGTCCAAGAGGCTCAGGACTTGGCGGTTGTGGCCCATGTGGCCGCTCTCACCTCCCGAGTACCGTTCATGCACTTTTTCGACGGCTTCCGCACCTCCCACGAGGTGGCCGACCTCGTGCCCGTCTCATATGAGGAGCTATTGCCATTGGTAAGCTCGGAGGCGATCGCAGCTTTCCGTGCCCGCGGCATGAGCCCTGACCACCCGGACGTGAGGGGCACGGCGCAAAACCCCGACGTGTTCTTCCAGGGCCGCGAGGCTTCGAACACCTACTACGAGGCGGTGCCCGTGGCCGTCGAGAGCGCGATGGCCGCCTTCGAACGCCAGACGGGCCGCCACTATGGGTTGGTCTCCTATCACGGCGCCCCCGACGCGGAGTCCGTGGTCGTGCTCATGGGCTCGGGTTGCGGAGCGGCGGAGGAAGTCGTGGACGCCCTGTGCGCCGCCGGCGAGCGCGTTGGTATGGTGAAGGTACACCTCTTCCGCCCGTTCCCAGCGGCTCAGTTCGTGGCCGCGCTCCCTCCGAGCGTGCATCGGGTCGCCGTGCTCGACCGCACAAAGGAGCCGGGCTCGGTCGGTGAACCGCTCTACTTGGACGTCCGGGTGGCGCTCGACGAGGCGATGGACAGTCCCGAGCCCCCCTTCGCCACGGTGCCCTCGGTGCGCGGAGGGCGCTACGGCCTCTCGTCCAAAGAGTTCACGCCGGCGATGGTGAAGTCGGTCTTTGACGACCTGGCAGCTCCGAGGGGCAAGCGTCACTTCACAATCGGTATCAACGACGACGTCACCAACTTGAGCCTGCCCGTGCCGGAGTTCCACCTCCCGGTCCCTCCGGGGGAGCTTCACGCAATGTTTTTCGGCCTCGGCTCGGACGGTACGGTCGGGGCCAACAAGAACAGTGCCAAGATCATCTCCAAGGCGACGGGCGCTCACGTTCAGGGGTACTTCGTCTACGACTCCAAGAAGTCGTTTTCGCTCACCGTTTCCCACTTGCGCTTCGGGCCGTCGCCGATCCGCTCCAGTTACTTGATCGACCAAGCCGATTTCGTGGCTTGCCACAACTTCGGGCTCCTCGAGAGCCACAAGGTGCTCGACAAGGCCAGGCCCGGGGCGACGGTGCTCATAAATAGCCCCTACGGGCCGACGGGTACATGGAGCCACCTGCCTGGGCCTGCACAGCGGGAGATCTTGGACCGCGACCTCCAGGTCTACGTCGTAGACGCGCAGAAGATCGCCACCGAGTCCAAGCTCGGCGCCCGGATAAACACCGTCATGCAGACGTGCTTCTTCGCCCTTTCCAAGCTGATGCCGATCGAAGACGCCATCGCTTCTATAAAAGAGGCCGTCGAGAGGACCTACGGCCGGCGCGGCCCGGTGGTGGTGGAGCGCAACTTCGCCGCTATTGACGCCGCGGTGGCCGGCCTATCGAGGCTCGAGGTCCCGGTGGGGGCTACCGTTTCTTCCGACGGTTTCCGGGTCGCTGAGGAGCGGGCGTTGGCGAGCGCCCCTGCGCTCGTGCGCACGTTGACGGCCGCCATGATGGCGGACGAGGGTGAGTCGCTCCCGGTCTCTGCGCTTCCGGCCGACGGCAGGTTCCCTTCGGGGACCACGCGCTATGAGAAGCGAGCGGTCGCCGCCGAGATCCCCGTGTGGGACGCGAGCATCTGCACCGACTGCGGCAAGTGCGCGATGGTCTGCCCGCACGCTTGCATAAGGATGAAGGTGTTCCCCGAATCCGCACTCGAGGGCGCGCCAGAAGGCTTCAAGTCCAAGCCGTTCCGTTCCAAGGACCTCGCCGGGCACCTGCTCACGATCCAGGTCGCGCCCGATGACTGCACCGGTTGCGGTGTTTGCGTGGACGTCTGTCCTGCCCATTCGAAGACCGAAGTCAAACACAAGTCCATCAACTTGGAGCTCGCGCTCAGCCACCGCGATGAGGAGCGCTTGCGCTGGGAGTTCTTCCAAAAAATCCCCGAGATCGACAGGAGCCTCCTTCCTCACGACCAGGTGAAGGGCGCGGCTGTCTTGGAGCCCCTCTTCGAGTTCTCCGGCGCCTGCGCGGGTTGCGGCGAGACTCCCTACCTTCGGCTGCTGTCTCAGCTCTTCGGTGACCGGGTCCTCATCGCCAACGCCACGGGCTGCTCGTCCATATACGGAGGCAACCTGCCGACCACTCCGTGGGCGGCCAACGGCGACGGACGCGGGCCGGCGTGGGCCAACTCGCTCTTCGAGGACAACGCGGAGTTTGGGCTCGGGATAAGGCTCGGTTACGAGGCGCAGCAGCGAGTAGCGCGCGGGCTTTTGTCGAGGCTCGCAGGCACCGTGGGCGGTGAGTTGGCCGAGGAGATATTGGGGGCTGACCAGGCAACCGAGCAACTGGTATTCGCGCAGCGCGACCGGGTCGAGCAACTGAAGAGTCGCCTTGGCGCGATGTCTTCGGGGAACGGCCCCGACGTTGAAAACGTCCGCCGGCTTCTCGGGGTAGTTGACAACCTCGTGAGGAAGAGCGTGTGGATCGTGGGCGGCGACGGATGGGCCTACGACATAGGCTTTGGCGGTTTGGACCAGGTGCTTGGTTCTGGCCACAACGTCAACGTGCTGGTCCTCGACACCGAGGTCTACTCGAATACTGGCGGTCAGGCGTCCAAGGCAACGCAGCGAGGCGCGGTGGCGAAGTTCGCGGCTTCGGGCAAAGACACGCCAAAGAAGGACCTCGGGGCTATTGCCCGCTCCTACGGCAACGTTTACGTGGCGCAGGTTGCGATGGGCGCCAATGACATCCAGACGACGAGGGCGCTGCTCGAGGCCGACGCCCATGACGGTCCTTCGCTTGTGATTGCTTACTCTACTTGTATCGCGCACGGCATCGACATGGCGACGTCGATGTCGCACCAGCGCGACGCCGTACGTTCGGGTTACTGGCCCCTTTACCGCTACCGCCCGAGCGAGGAAGCAGAGGGCCAGCCGTTCCACCTCGACTACAAGGAGCCGAGCGCGCCTGTAGCCGACTTCATCTCCTCGGAGGTGCGCTTCGCAGCGCTGCAGCGGAGCGATCCCGACCGGGCCAAGGAGCTTCTTGGTTTGTTGGAGGAAGATGTTAGGGAGCGCTGGCGCTATTACAGCCAGCTCGCAAGCGTGAAACGGACCGTCCACGAAGCGGAGCCCCACGAAGTGGCGGCCAAGGCTGCCACATCCGACGGAGACGAGGAGGCAGAGTGACAGGACCAATGGTGGCCGTCGGTGGCGCTGGAGCGGGGCCAAGCCCAAGCCCCCCCCGCATCCCTGCCTCGGGTGACGGCACCTCGGTGAAGGCCGCCGAGGTTGACCTTTCCACGAGCTATCTCGGGCGGTCTCTCGCATCGCCCCTAGTCGCGGCCGCGAGCCCGCTCACGGGAGATCCTGACGAGCTCAGGCGGCTCGGGGAAGCCGGGGTGGGTGCCGTGGTACTCCCGTCGCTTTTCGAAGAGGAGGTCCTCGCGGAGGAAGTGGGCTTTGCTGCGGCCGTCGAACAGGGGAGCGGCGTGTTCCACGAAGCCGTCGAGTACTTCCCCGACCTGTCGGCCGAAAAAGGAGTGGCCGACAGGTACCTCGCCAGGCTGGAGAGAGCGAAGGCCGAAGTGGGCGTGCCGGTCATTGCCAGCCTCAACGCGACGTCGAGCGGGGGGTGGACACGCTATGCCAGGCTGCTCGGCCGGGCTGGGGCAGATGCCCTTGAGCTCAACTTGTACTTTATTTCTGCTGACCCAAGCCGCAGTGCAGCCGATATCGAGTCCGAGCAGCTGGAGCTCGTGAGAGAGGTGCGCAGCGAAGCGGGCGTACCAGTAGCGGTCAAGCTCTCGCCCTTTTACACGGCGATGGCAAACTTCGCGCGGCAGGTAACGGGTGCGGGCGCGAGCGGCATCGTGGTTTTCAACCGTTTTTACCAACCGGACATCGACCTGGAGACGATGGCCGTGCTCCCCGAGGTCACCCTGTCGCGCTCGGCTGACCTCGGCCTGCCGCTCCGCTGGACCGCCATCCTTCGGCCCCTTCTACCTCCGAATGTCTCGATCGGGCTCACCTCCGGGGTCCACACCGGCAGTGACGTCGTGAAGGCGGTGGCAGTCGGGGCCGACGTCGTGATGGTCGCCTCGGAGTTGCTGGCCAAGGGCCCGACGCGCCTGCGGGCGCTCGAAGCGGAACTGCGAGAATGGTTGTCCGGGCAGGGCTACAGCTCGATCGGGCAGCTCCGGGGCTCGGTGTCGGCTGCTTCGGCAGAGGATCCGGAAGCTTTCGAGCGCGCGAACTACATGAAGACCCTCCGCAGCTTCGAGCTGCTCGGCCGCTGAGCCTGTTGGGGGGGCTGCTGGCGGTCAGCCGACCTGCGCAGGCCCCTTCCAGGAAGTGACGGTCACGAGCGTGCCCACGGGGTCGTAGCCGTAGACGATGGCGCCCTGTGACTCGGGGACCTCGACGCAACCGTTGCTTTGGGGGAAACCATAGGATGCTCTCGGGTAGGCGTGGATGGCGTCGCCGATCGTGGGGAGGAAGTAGCTGGCGTAGTTGACCCAGACCCGGTAGCAGGAACCGTTGACGTCGCAGCCCTTCATGAGGTTGGGGTTTTGCTTGTAGGCGACGGGCCAGGTGCCGAGAGGGGTATTGGCGCCGTTGACGCCAGTGTTGGTGAGGGTGTTGTAGACGAACTTGCCGTCTTGCCAGACGTAGAGCGTTTCGGGCAGGGCCTCCGACACGATCACGTAGTTGTAGGGGTTGGGGTCCGTAGCGCGCTTGGCGATGTCCTGCAGGAGCGCGTGCCAGACGAGTGGGCCGGGCTGGCCGTCTGGGGCGAGGCCATTCGCGTCTTCGAACTCCATTACCGCCGAGGTTGTCATCACATTGGGCTGGGCACGGTGCCACTGCGCCCACAGCTGAGTCGGGACGTCCGCGTAAGCCCATGTGAAGACGCCACTAAGGGGCGCCTGCGGGACGAGGTAAGGGTTCGCGGGCTCCTTGGCGAGGACGGCCTTGCGATTGGGGATGTCGCCCGTCGGGGTGAAGCGCAGCGGGAGGTACCCAAGCATGGCCAGGTACTGCTGGAGGACGAGCACAGGCGGCAGTTGGGTCGTGAACTTGAACTTGGTCTTCGCGCCGGCGGCCACGGGTACCGAGACCGTGTAGGTGGTGCCGGGCTGCCAATAGCCGGCGGGCTCGAACGCCAACTTGTTGGGAGCGGCTTGCGACCACTTGCCCGGCATGGCCGGGGAGATCGTTGGCATCGGGTACCCATGCCAGGGGGCGCGGTTGTAGGTGATCGAAAGCGGCGTGGTCGAGGCCACCCCTTGCGCTTTGCCGGTCAAGACCTGAGCTTCAGTTGCCGCGTCGACCGGCGCGAACTTGGCCACGCTGAGTAGCGGAAGGGTAGTCGTGGTGGGTGCCGGCTTGGTTGTGGCCGTCCTGGTGGTTGCCGTCGTCGGCTTCGCGGACCGCGCCGCGGTGGGCACTGCGTTGGGCGGAGTGGCCCTTTGCGCTTGGCCGTCGGTGGCTCCTGCGGTCCCCGCGTTGTGAACCGCCACGGTAGCGAGCGACCCGCACGCGCTGAGGCTGGCTGCTGCAGCAAGGATCAAAACTGGCACACTCGTAGGCCGGCGCCAGGGCCTACGTCCCCCCCTCGTCCGCCCGAGCATAGGATTACTTATACCACGTGCACCTGAAGATAACATTGCGGGGCGCTAGGGCAAAGCCCCAGGCTTTGGGGCAGGGCGCTGGTGCCGAGCGGGCTGGTCCTTGGGCGACGTGATAGTATCGTACATATGTTTGCCCATCACTGGCGCGAGGGGCTCGACGATGCCCAATTGGCGGCGGCCACGCACGACGACAGGCCACTCGTCATCGTCGCCGGTGCAGGCACGGGCAAGACCCGGACGCTCACAGCGCGCGTGGCCCACCTCCTCGAGAGCGGCGTGGCCCCTGACCGGATCCTTCTTTTGACCTTTACGAGGCGAGCTGCTGACGAAATGCTGAAGCGGGCCGCGGCAGCGGTCGCGCGGCCAGAAGTCGCCGGCTTGGTCCGTGGGGGCACTTTCCACGCCGTCGCCTACCAGGTCCTTTGTGCGTGGGGCGAGGACCTGGGCGTCCACCCGGGCTTTTCAGTGCTCGACCAGTCGGACGCCGCCGACGTCATGGACCTGCTCCGCGACGAGCACGGGCTTTCGGGGGTCGGTGAGCGGGCGCCAACTCCTTCGGCGCTCGTCGACATCTATTCGCGCTGCGTCAACACCGCCCGGCCGCTTCGCGAAGTCGTGGCGACGGACTTTCCTTGGTGCGAGCCTCACAGTGAAGCGATCGCTGCACTTTGCAAGGACTATGTTGCCCGCAAGCGTGAGCGTTCTCAGCTTGATTTCGATGACCTATTGCTTTATTTCCGGGCAGCCTTGACGGACCGAGCCCTCGGCGCACGCCTCGCGCAAACATTCGACCACGTCCTCGTCGACGAGTACCAAGACGTCAACAACTTGCAGGTGGACATCGTCCGCCTCCTCCGTCCGACCGGGCGCGGCCTTACGGTCGTGGGCGACGACGCTCAGGCGATCTATGGCTTTCGTGGAGCCGACGCCGGCCATCTCGCTGACCTTGCCTCGACGGCACCGGGCGCTCAAGTCATCAGCCTTCAGCGCAACTTCCGCTCGTTCCAGCCGATCTTGGACGTGGCCAACGAAGTGCGCCCGCATTCAAAAGAGGCCGGCGAGGGGGGCGCCTCGGGAGAGGCTCGCGGTGCGCGCACGCTCACGCACCCGGCAAACGGCCACCGCGGCGACAGGCTCCTGCTCCGGGCGGCACGAGAGGGTGGCAGTAGCCCGGCGTTCGTACGTTGCTACGACGCCGGCACCGAAGCCCGCGCCGTCGTCGATCGCATCCTGGAGCGTCACCAGCGGGGGAGGCGCCTTTGCGAGCAAGCGGTGCTCGTGCGAGCCGGCCACCACAGCGACTTGATCGAGCTGGAGCTCTCGGCGAGGCGGGTCCCGTACCGGAAGTTCGGTGGGCTCCGGTTCTTGGAGGCCGCTCACGTAAAGGACTTCTTGGCCGCGGCACGCCTGGTCGCCAACCCTTCTGACGACATCGCTTGGTTCCGGCTCCTCAGGCTCCACGAGGGGATCGGGCCCGCCCGTTCACGGTGGCTGCTCGCCAGCCTTCCCCCGAAGCGGCCAGCGGGCTCGCAAACTTGGTCCGAGGTCATTGGCATCGCCCCAGTCGCCGCACGGGCATCTCTGGCCTCGAGCCTTGACGGGCTCACGGCCGCACGGGAAGCCCCGACGCCGGCAGCGAAAGCCCACTGCGTCCTGTCGTTGGTCAGGCCGCTCGTGACGGCGCGTTATGAAGACGTGACGGCCCGGCTAAACGACCTCGACAGGCTGGCAAGTGCGGCCGGGGGAGCCGAAGACTTTGGGGCGTGGCTGGCGGAGCTGACCCTTGACCCGCCCCTGTCCACGAGCGACTTCGCCGGCCAACCTCATCTGGACGACGACTATGTGGTCATTTCCACCGTGCACTCGGCAAAGGGGCTCGAGTGGCCGGTTGTCCACCTGGCCCACTTGGTCGACGGTTGCTTCCCCTCCGACATGGCGCTGTCCTCGCCGGAAGGGCTTTCCGAGGAGCAGAGGCTTTTTTACGTTGCCGTTACCCGTGCCCGCGACGAGCTCCTCCTTTACTGCCCGCTCAGGATGCCGCACCGCCGGAGAGGGCTCGACGACCGCCACTCGTTCGCGCAGCAGACCCGCTGGCTCGATGGGGCAGTTTCTAAGCTGCTCGCCGTGGAGGAGGTCGGCCCCCGCCCCCGCCGGGGCTTTGGCGCCGCCGGCGGAGACGGGGGACCGCCAGGCTATGGAGAAGGGGGACCGCCAGGCTGTGGAGAAGAGGCGCCGTCGCGAGCGTCCGTGGCCGCGGCTCTCAGTCTCGACCACCTCTGGCAGTAGCCCTCCGGGCACCTCTGGCAGCAGCCCCCCGGGGCCGGGGCGGCTCCTCTCGTGCCAAGCGGCGCCGTCGCCACCGCTGGCCTGCCCAGTGGCGGGGGCAGGCGTGTTCAGGTGGGGTAGGCAATGCGGGTGAAGTTGTTTTGGACGTAGTCGCCCTGAGCCTGGACAGGCGCGTCTACCAAGTTATTGAGGATGTAGTTGTGGCCGGGTGTGTCGTCCAGGATCGAGACGACGCCGGCGGGGCTGGATGCAGCCCTGTTGAGCGTGTTCATGGAGACCATCACGTTCTGGGCGTTGTGCAGGTAGATGCCCCCAGAATTTGGGTAGCCGTTCAAGATGTTGCCCTCGATAGTCACCTGGTCCTCAGGGAGGGTGGCGCTGGCGCCGACGACGCCGATGGCAGGTGACCCTGAAGTGCCCTCGTAGTGGTTGAGGTAGTTGCCCCGGACGGTGAGCTGGCCGAGGAACCCGACGCCGTAAGGTTGCCTCGTCTCGATGAGCAGCCCGTAGTCGGTGCCGTTTATGCCGAGGTAGTTCTCAGCGATGATCGAGTGGTAGCAGTCCTGGAGGTAGAAGCACCGGCTAAACGCGCCGTCGACGATGTTGCCGATCGCCTGCACCAGCTCCCACCCCTCGAAGTGGAAGGCGTCTGTGAACCCGTACATCGAGTTCGAGACGAGCAGGCAGCCGGCATCGTCAACTCGGTTCGCGCCTCGAATTCCATAGACACCATAGCCGAGCTTGTAGAACACATTGTCGATGATCTTGGCGTTGTCCGTGTCGTTGAGGGCGATACCGGAACCGACGGTGGTGCTAGAGCCATAAAACTGACACTGTGTGATCATGTCGTCATGCTGGCCAGTCGTGTAAAGACCGGTGCCGTTGCCCGTACCGCTCAGGTAAAAGCGACAGCCCTGGACTAGCGTGTTGGGGTAGCCGCCCGAGAGGTACACGGCGTTGCCGCTCCCTCCGTACTCGAACTGCAACCCGGCGATCTCGATGCCCGAGCCCGGGTAGTTGCCTCCTGAAGTGACCGACAGCCCCGTGGCTAGCGACGGGGAGAAGACGAGCGTAGTGGACGACCAGCCGCCGAGCCCGACGATGCGGATGGGTGCTTGAGCCTGCAGGGTCTCGTTTACGAGGTAGGTCCCCGGGGGGAAAATGACCAAGCCCGCCTTGGTGCTCTGGGCGGCGTTTATGGCGCGTTGGACAGCAGGCCCGTCGTCGGTGGTGCCGTTGCCGGTGGCGCCGAAGTCCCTGACATTGACGCCGCCGGCCTGGTTTGGCGGCAGTGGGGGGCCGGGCAGGCTGCCCGGGACCGCCGTGGTGCCAGGGACGGCGCTCGTCGGGCTCGCGATGGACGTCGGGCTCGCGATGGACGTCGTGGTCGCGGTGGCACCGGTCGTCGGGGGCCCGGGTTGGGCGCCTGCCACCCGCCCCTGGAGGGCCAACCCGGCGAAGAGAGCCGAGCCACCCCCCAGGCCCGCAGCGATGGCGGCGCGCCGGCTCATCAAGTGGCCCGTGACGCGGGCGATGTGGTCTTGGCGTGGATCTTGGTCTGGCAGGACGGCGTGCTCGATGCGCTCCATGTTCCCTCCTGGACGTGCTGTGGGATTATGCCCGCTCTGAGTGATCTACTCGGACTCGTTATAGCAAGCGCTTACCGAGTCGTCAAGAGGTGCCTTGACAGGTGAGCCGGTGCATCGGTAAAGTGGTCTTCCCGGTGGCTTAGAACGTTTCAAGACGGCCGACGAGGACGCGTGGCTGTGCGGGGAGGACAGCGCAGCCACGTCGGAGCGGCCTCCAGGACAAGGAGGGGAAAGACCATATGGACAGCCATTACCATTCGAGGCGCGCTGTGCCAAGCAGCCTGGTAGCGCTTGCTGCTATCAGTGCCTTTAGCATTGCCCCGGCCCCCGCTTGGGCGAGCAGTACCCGCAACAGCAACCTGGTGGAGCCGAAGGACGCGAGCGCCCAGCTGGTGCTCTGGCAGAGCTCGAGCGATGGTGCCCCAGCGTATGTTTCAACGTTCGAAAAGGCTTACCCGAACATCAAGGTGAAGGTCGTCAACTCGGCTACGGCTACCAACGACGCCTCCATGGTGTCCGCGGCCGCCGCCCACAAGCTCCCGGACCTGACCCGCTCGGCCGACGTGGACACGTACTATTTTGCCTCCCACGGCGTCTTTATGAACCTGAGCCCCTATATGAAGGCCTACGGGTACAAGCAGTCGGACTTCATCAAGGGCATCATGGCGCTCGGCCAGTACAACGGCAACCAGTACGTGGTTCCTCGAGGTTTCGACGAGGCCGTCGTAGCTTACAACCCGAGCGTACTTGCCATGTTCCACCAGCCGATCCCGAAAGAAGGCTGGACTTGGGCGCAGTTCCAAAAGGAAGCTTGCGCGATCAACGGCCAGAAGGTGGGCGGCAAGACCTACTACGGGGTCGGGACTAACTTGCCCTACACCTCGTACATCCTCTATGACCCCTTCATGGTGTCCACGGGCGGCGGCGCCCTCAACGCGGCTGGGACCAAGGCCACCTTTGATTCGCCGGCATCCCTCAAGGGCTTGACTGAGCTGGCTAACTTTTCCCGGAGCTGCACCGCCTGGATGGACAACCTTCCCAAGAGCGTGGATCCCTTCGACTCGGGTCGGGCCGCTTTCGACATCGTCGTGCCCGACCAGGTGCTCACGTGGCCCAACGCCAAGGGTACGGCCTGGTCGACGGTCAACTTCAAGGTCAACATCGTCAATTTCCCCCTTCTGTCGCCTCACCCGGCGGACGGGGCAGGGATGATCGGCTTCGCGGCGACGATCGATGCCAAAAACCCAAAGGCGGCAGCGGCCTTCGAGATGTGGATGCTCTCCAAGCAAGGTGAGGCGGCAGCCGCGAAGGCCGAAGGTTGGATCCCTCTCCGCCTGGACCTGACGAAGGGCAACGAGTGGGCAGCTAAGTACAGCTTCACGAAGTCCACCTACCACTACAGCTTCAATGCTGGGGCGTTCGACTCCTACACCCAGGACATCGTGACGCCGCCGGCGAAGCTCGAGCTCGGGTCCGATGGCACTGCCTACACCGCGATCGCAAATGCCTGGACTGCGGTGCAGTTGAAGAAGGAGAGCGTCAAGCAGGCCTTCACGGCCGCGACCAACGCGATCAACAACTGGCTCGCGACACAGGGGTAGGCGACCGCATGGCCAGCGTCGTGCTTCTCCGGGGGGACCAGTCCACCTCCCGGAGGGGCCGGCTCTCGCGACAACAGCGCAAGAGGCTCCGAGAGGGCTACCTTTTCATTTCTCCTGTGCTCTTGGGCCTCGTGCTCTGGGTGTTCGGGCCGATGTTCCTGTCGCTTTACTACTCCTTCACGAGCTACAACGTGCTGCAGGCCCCGAAGTGGATCGGCTTGGCCAACTACCGGCAGCTCTTCAACGACCCGGTCTTCCTGCACTCGTTCAAGATCACGCTCTTGTACGCGGCTGTGAGCGTGCCGGGCAGCCTCGTGATCGGGCTCGGGATAGCGCTCCTGCTCAACAGGCCAGGCAAGGCGATCCGGCTCTACCGCACGGTCTTTTACATACCCGCGGTTATCCCGATCGTCGCCGGCGCGGAGCTGTGGACGACGATGCTCTCGGGCTCGCAGTACGGTGTCGTCAACTACATCCTGTTGCAGCTGGGGGTGGTATCGAACCCCATCCCGTTCTTCAACTCGCCTGCGACGGCGTTTTGGAGCCTGCTGATCCTCGTTTTCTGGGGCTCCGCGGGAGGCAGCATGATCATCTGGCTGGCAGCGCTGCAGAGCGTGCCGCGCGACCTGCTCGAGGCGTCCGAGGTGGACGGTGCGGGCGTCCTCCGGAGGCTCTGGTCGGTCGTTGTCCCACTCATCACACCCACGATCTTCTTCAACCTCGTCCTTGGGATGATCACGGCTCTCCAGACGTTCGCGACCAACTTCGTGATCTCAGGCGGCGACACAGGGGCGCCGCTCGGGGCCCTCGACTTCGCCAACATCTTTATCTATAGGCAGGCCTTCGGGAACTTTGAGATGGGTTACGCATCAGCTGCCGCCTGGGTGATGTTCGCGGTGATCCTCGTGCTCACCTTGTTGGTGTTCCGGACGTCGCGCCGCTGGGTCTTTTACGTGGGGACGAGCCGGTGAGCGTGGGAGTCCAGCCGGTAGCGGCCGGCGCCTATGAAGAGGCGGCCGTCGAGCGCGTCCGGGGGAGGTCGGCTCGTGGCACGCGCCCTCTCCGTGCGCGGCGCTGGTCGAAGGGGTGGCGCTACGTGCTCCTGTCCCTGCTGTCGGTGCTGTTCCTGTTCCCGTTTTATTGGATCGTGAACACGGCGCTGCAGACGCCGAGGGAATCTGTGTCACTTCCCCTCACGTGGTGGCCCAAGGTCCCCCAGTTGGGCAACATAACGGCCCCCTACTCCTTGATGCCGTTTGCCGCGATGCTTGAGCACTCGGCCATCATCGTCGCGGCAGCCACGTTCGGGGCCGTCGGCTCGGCAGCGGTGTGCGCTTACGGCTTCGGCCGCCTCCAGTTCTGGGGCCGGGACTTCTGGTTCATGGTGGTGTTGACGACGTTGATGTTGCCCTACATCGTCACGTTCATCCCGATCTATATCATCATGAAGGACATCGGGTGGCTGGACACGCTGTGGCCACTGATCGTGCCGGCGTGGTTCGGAGGGGGGCCGTTCAACATCTTTCTGATCCGCCAGTTCATGCGGACGATCCCAATTGAGATCGAGGAGGCGGCACGGGTGGACGGCGCCTCGACGTTCCGTGTGTTTCGTTCCGTGATGCTGCCCCTGCTGAAGCCCGTGCTCTGGGTCGCGGCGTGGTACCAGGCGTTCGCGTCCTGGGGGGACCTGCTCGGCCCGTTGGTCTACCTGACCCCAGAGCACACCTGGACCTACACCGAAGGCCTGTACGAGTTCGGGGCTACGACCACGCAGAACTACCTCATCCCTTACGAGATGTCCTTGGCCCTGATCGCCATGGTCCCAGTGCTGATCGCCTTCTTTATGGTGCAGGGCCGGCTGATAGAAGGTGTCAACTTGAACAGCGGCATAAGGTGAACCGGCGGTGAGCACGGTAGCGAGCGGTAAGGACCTCGAGGTGGTGCTCCGGTGGCTCGGTGGTGAGGCTCCCTCGGCGCCGTGCGAAGTGTCATGGGGAGTCCCCTGGTCGAAGGGAGTGCTTCGAGACGAGCGGGCGGTTAGGTTGGTCTCGGGTGACGGCTCGAGCCTGGCGTCACAAACGTGGCTGATGGCGAGTTGGCCTGACGGCAGCGTCAAGTGGACGGGCCACGCAGCTCGTTTGGGCCGGGAGCAAGGAAGCGCGCTGCGCCTTGTCGTGGGGCAGGGGGAGCGGGCGGACGGCGGCGGTGCGGCGGGGGCACACGCCAGCACCGGAGAGGTGCACAGTGGCGCCCTGCACGGTGGCGCCCCGGACGGTGGCGCCCTGGAGGTTGCGGAGCGCAGCGACGCCGTCGTCATCGACACCGGGCCCCTCCATTGCGAACTGGCGCGGACCGGGCCGGTGCTTGTCCGCGAGCTCTCCCTGGACGGTGGGCTGCGCTGCTGTGGTGTCCGTCTCGTGGCAGAGCGAGAGCGCCGGCGAGGGCTGCCGACCGGGGAGGAGCGGGTGCGCGCTAGGGCAACGGGGGTCCTGAGCGCCTTGGCGGTGGAGCAGAGCGGCCCACTGCGCTTGGTCGTCCGGGCGGAGGGTACCCACCGTGTCGAGGGCGCGACGGGCTTTCAGAGCTGGCTGCCCTTTGTCGTGCGGCTGTACTTCTACCGGGGCTCCAAGCGTGTCCGTATCGTGCACACGTTTATTGTTGACGGGGACCCACAAGTCGATTTTTGCTGTGGCATCGGCTTGGAGGCGGCGGTCCCGCTCACTGGCCCCGCTTACAACCGGCAGGTGAGGTTCGCCGGGGAAGGGGGGTTTTTCGCTGAGCCGGCGCAGCTGCTTTGGACGTGGCGAGGCAAGGACGCCGGCGGCCTTTACGGCCGCCAGCTGGCCGGCGAAGCGCTCGACCTGTCTGGAGCGGGCGAGGCGTTCGGCCACTCGACCGGCGCAGGCGGCGGATACGGCCGGCTGGTCCAGCTGATGGGCGGCCAGGCGGTGTGGAGGTCCTTCAAGCTCGTCCAGGCGTCAGCAGATCATTTCCGCATCTCGAAGCAGGTGCGGGAGGGGTGCGCTTGGGTGAACGCTGGCGAAGGGAGAAGGTCGGGCGGCGCTGGCGGAGTGTGGGGCGAGGAAGGCGGCTTTGCCATAGCAGTGGCGGACTTCTGGCGTAAGGCGCCCCGTTCATTGGAGATCGCCGACCTGGGGGCGGACGTGGCCGTGGTCCGCGCTTGGCTTTGGTCGCCCGACGCGGAGCCTATGGACTTACGCCACTATGACACGGAGACGCACGTCGATGCCGCTTATGAGGGCTTCGAGGAGCTGCGTGCGGACGCTCGGGGAGTGGCCAACACCAACGAGGTCTGGCTCGAACCGCTGGCTTTACCTCGGCCCGCGGAAGCGCTCCGCTTTCTCGCGGAGATGGCAGCGGCTCGCCCCCAGCTCGTGTGCGAGCCGACTTGGTACCACGGTAGCGGGGCGCTCGGTGTGTGGAGCTTGCCGGGTGAAAATAGCGCGGCGCGAAGATGGACGGAGGCCCAGCTGAGTGCGGCCCTCGATTTTTACGTGGATGAAGTCGAGCAGCGTCGCTGGTACGGGTTTTGGGACTACGGGGACGTCATGCACTCCTACGACCCACTCAGGCACGCGTGGCGTTACGACCTCGGCGGGTACGCCTGGGACAACACCGAGCTCGTGCCCAACCTGTGGCTCTGGTACTCGTTCCTCCGGAGCGGGCGGGCCGATGTGTTCCGCGCCGCTTCGGCCATGTCACGGCACACCTCTGAGGTGGACGTCTACCACGCCGGCCCGTACGCCGGCCTCGGGTCGCGCCACAACGTGCGCCACTGGGGCTGCGGTTGCAAAGAGGCACGGATCAGCATGGCGGTCTTGCACCGGCCCTTCTACTACCTCACAACCGACGAGCGTGCTGGCGAGGTCATGGCCGAGGTGCTGGCCAACGTGGAGGCAGCGATGGTGCGCCTCGACCCGGCCCGGACGCTCGTCCCGAGGGACGACTGGCCGACCCACGCCAGGACCGGCCCGGACTGGGCGGCGCTTTGCTCCAACTGGATGACCGATTGGGAGCGCACTGGCAACCCGGCTAGCCTTACGGCCATCGAGACCGGGATCAAGTGCCTGGGGTCGACGGCCCTCGGGATGGCATCGGGGCCGGTTTTCGGCTATGACCCAATGACCAAGAGGCTCGAGCACATAGGCGACAACAATTACTCCTACCACATGGTCGCGCCGTTCGGGGGGCCGGAGACATGGATGGAGCTTGCCCGCCTGCTGCCCGGTTCGGGGCTCGCCGAGATGCTTTGCGACCTGGCGTCGTATGCGGCGATGTCGGCGGAGCAGCGGGAGGTTGAAAGCCGGGGAGTGCTCGGGGCGGAGAACTGGTCCCAGACTGGCTTTTACGCTCGCCTGCTGGCTTTCGCCGCGGCCACCAGGGTCGACCCGGCGCTGGCGGCGCGGGCATGGGCGATGCTTGTCGGCGAAGGTTCGGGGCTCCGGTTCCCGATCGAGCCCCGGCAAGTCCCCTTGGGCGAAGCGTTCCGCCCGCTTCGCGAGATCCCATGGGTGAGCACGGGCACTTTTTCCCAGTGGTCCCTCAACGTGGTCGAATGCCTGGAACTGGCGCCCGACGCGCTGGAGGCTGTGTGGGAGGGCCTCGGGCTGGGACGAGAGCTGGCGGGCGAGGGCCAAAGGCAGGCAGGGCAATGACCATTACGCCGGCGGTGGGCCAAAGGCAGGCAGGGCAATGACCATTACGCCGGCGGTGGGCCAAAGGCAGGCAGGGCAATGACCATTACGCCGGCGGTGGGCCTGATAGGGGTCCACGGCTATGGTGCCGTGCACCTTAAGGAACTGGGGCTGTTGTCGTCGACGGGGCGGGCAAGGCTGGTGGCGTGCGCGGACGTCCGCGCGCCGAGCGGGGAGCAGGCAGAGGCCATCGGGAGCTCGGGCACGCGGTACTTCGAAGACTGGCGCCGGATGCTAGAACCGGCCCCGGCCGGCGCTGGCCCGCTCGACGTTGTTGTGGTGGCGTCGCCGCCGCACATGCACCAAGAGATGGCGCTCGCTGCTATGGAAGCGGGCGCGCACGTACTTCTGGAGAAGCCGCCGACCGTCACCCGCCGCGATTTTGACCAGCTGGTCGGCGCTGGCGCGCGTGCGGGCTTGAAGTGCCAAGTGGGTTTTCAGAGCACGGCTTCCGGCGCCCTCGGCCGGGCCCGCCAGATCGTGGCGACCGAAGAGCTCGGTGGCCCGGTTGGCCTTGGTGCGGTAGGAACTTGGCAGCGTGACCGGGGCTACTGGACGCGCTCGGAGTGGGCGGGGCGCGCGACGATCGGGGGCCAAGTAGTGCGCGACGGTGCGCTCTCCAACCCTTTTGCGCACGCGTCGATGAACTGCTTGGTGGCGGCGGGTGTGGCCGACGGGACAGCGGAGGTCGTTGGTATCGAGGTGGAGCGCTACCGCGCGAACCAGATCGAGGTAGAAGACACCGGGTGCGTGCGTGTTTCGCTTGGGGGTGGCGGCGCTTTTGTCGTTGCTGTGACGCTGTGCGCCGACGTGGTGGGGGCTCCGGCGCTGCGTATCATGGGCCCTTCAGGCCGGGCGTCATGGCCCTACGAACGCGACACCCTGAGCGTGGAGGCTCGCGGGCGCTCATGGAGCGAGTCGTTCGCGCGCCGCAGCTTGACCGAGGAGCTGGTCGACCTAGTGGGAGGCCGTTCGACGCAGCTGTCCTGCCCTCTCGAGCGCTGCGGGGCCTTCGTCGACCTCGTGGAGGCCGTCCACGCCGCACCTGTTTATGAGGTGCCGGCGCGTTGGGTTCGCCATGTTGGTTCCGGGCTGGGCGAACGCCCCGTGATCACAGGCGTTGAGGAGGCCGTCGAGGAGGCCGTAAGCAAAGGCCGCCTCTTTTCTGAACTTGGCGCGGCATGGGCCGTTGGGGCAAGGAGCGAGGTGGCCGCAACCGGGCACGCAACCGGGTACGCGGCCGGGCACGCAGCCGGGCAGCCGTGACGCAGCCTGCCTTTGGCCCCCGGGGTAACTTGCTAGCGCTAACGGCTTGGTTTTACGCGTAGGCGCGCCGTTGCGGCGTGTTGGCCTCGGCCGCGCCGCTCGGCGCCATGTGGCTGTCCACGGGCGGCCCGCGGGGCTCGGACCGACTCGCGCTCGACCAGAGCGGCGGGCTCCGTTGTGGCGTTCGCCGGCGCTAGCCCGAGCGCGACGCGCGTGGCAAGCTGGCCAAGCGCGGCAAGGGGGAGCCGCACAGTCGTGAGGCGAGGGGTGAGGTCGCTCGTCGCTGGTATGTCGTCGATGCCGATGACCGAGACGTCGTGGGGGACGCCTATGCCACGGTCCCTCAGGGCATTGAGGGCACCGATGGCCAGGAGGTCGTTGGCCGCGAGCACGGCGTCGGGCAGCGCGCCCGCGTCCGCGCGCACGGAGACCTCGCGATAGCCGGTCGTGCGGTTGAACGGCCCATAAGTGACCTGGAGGCGGCTTGCCGCCACGCGCTGGCGGCCGAGCTCGCCGAGGGCCCCCGCAAGGCGCTCTGCGGTTGTGGTGCGGCGTTCGGGGCCAGCCAGGTAGAGGATGTCGCGATGGCCCGCCGCCAGCAGCCGGCGGGCGGCCAGAACGCCCGCACCGGCGTTGTCGAGCTTGACGACCTTGCCTGCACGCGTGCCCGGCGGGCGCGGGCGCCCACAATAGACGAGGGAGCCGCCGTCGGCCGCGAGGCCGTCGGCGTGCCGGGCCATCTCGGCGCCGTGGCGGCGCTCTAGAGGTGCTGCGCCGACGACGAGCACGGCCTCGGCTCGTTGAGTGCGCAAGAGCGAGACGTACTCCAGCTCTTGGTCCGGGTCGGCCTCGGTGTTGCAGATGACGACGAGCCTCCCCGCAAGTTTCGCTGCAGCCTGGACGCCCCTCACGACCTCGGAGAAAAATGGGTCCGATACGTCAGCAAGGACCACTCCGATAATCCCCGAGCGGGCGCTGACGAGGGCTTGGGCGTGGGCGTTGGGGACGTAATTGCAGGCGCGGACGGCTTTGAGGACACGCTCCCTGGTTGCCGACGCCACGGGGTAGTCGCCGGTCAAGACCCGTGACACGGTGGCGGAGGAAACGCCTGCGGCGGCAGCGACATCGCTTAACCTGGGACGGCCTGGCATTGTGGCAAGCGTACTGTCTTCGCGTCGCGGCCTCACCGTGCCGGCCAAGCCGTGCCCCGGCCAAACCGTGCCGGCCAACCGTGTTTCCCCAGGCCGGCTTGGGCTAGGCCGTGGCGGAGCGGTCCGTGCGTGGCCGCGCCCTGCCCGCCAGGATAGTAAGGGCTTTCTATAAGTAGACCGGGAGGGGTCGGTCATTGGAACGCGTCATGTGGATAGCCATGAACGGGGCGCGCTCATGGCCCGACCGCTGACGCGGCGACCGCGCCGGCGCCGGCGACGGCTCGCCTTGGCCTTGCAGGCGCACCGATCGCTGGGCTCCCCAAGCGTGCCAAGCTGTCTGTCATGAAGGCCAACACGACGGAGGAACGCATGACGGGGGAACGCATGACGGGGGAACGCATGACGGGGGAACGCCAGTGAACGGGGCCACGCCGGCTGGGCAGGGGCTCACGTTGATGGCGGTGCATGCGCACCCCGACGACGAGGCGATCGGCACGGGGGGCGTGCTCGCTCGCTACTCCGCGGAAGGTGTTCGCACGGTGCTCGTTACCTGTACCAACGGCGAGCAGGGCGACGACGACGGTGGGGTGAAACCGGGCGGGGACGGCCATCGCCCGGCCGAAGTGGCAGCTCGGAGGCTTGCAGAGCTGCGTCGCTCGGTTGAAGTGCTCGGCGTGAGCGCGCTCGAGCTCCTCGGCTACCGGGACTCGGGTATGGACGGTTGGGCGGCCAACAATGACCCCGAGGCATTCTGCAATGTCGCGATCGAGGTTGCGTCGGAGCGTCTCGCAGCGCTGATGCGCCGCTACCGTCCACAGGTGGTCGTCACCTACGACGAGAACGGCGGTTACGGCCACCCTGACCACATCCAGACGCACCGGGCCACGCTGGCGGCGGCCGAAGCGACCGGCATACCGGAGAAGGTGTACTACTCGGCCTTCCCGAAGTCCGCCTTTGCGGACATTCGCCGGCGCCTCGAAGAAGTGGGCGTCAATGTTGAGGAGCTCGGTCTTTCGGGCGACTTCGGCATAGCCGACGAGCTGATCACGACGACGGTGGACGTTTCGCTCTACGTAGGGCGCAAGCGCGAAGCGCTCTTCGCTCACGAGAGCCAGTCGGACAACTTCGGCCCCTTCACCAAGCTGCCCGAGGAGGTGGTCATGGAGGGGATCTCGCGCGAGTGGTTCACGCTGCGCGGCGCGCCCGCGGGCACGGCCGAGGACGACCTCTTCGCCGGTCTGCGGTAGTAGCCGGGGGCGCCTTACTCGCAGCCGAGACGTTGAAGGAGGCGCGCGGCAGCCACGCGGTCCTTTGGTTCCACGCCGGTGTCGATGGCCCGGAGGCTCGCAACCGCCGGCAGGTGCGACCTCAGCTCTTCTACGGGGAAGCTCCGGAGGAAGGAGCGCAGCAGCGCCGAACGGACGCCCGCGGCCCACCAGGCCTGGCCGAAGCGGCCGGCCGTCGCTAGGACGAGCCATGTGTTGGCGACATCGGCCATGGCTGCGCCGCGCCTTGCGTTGCGCCAGTCGATCACGACCGGGCCGCGCTTGGTCATGATCACGTTGGAGAGGTGCAGGTCGAGGTGCAAGACGGCGTCGCCAGGGCCCAGGGAGTCAGGCATCCAGCTCGGTGCTTCGATCAGGTGGAGCTGTTGGAGCATGTCCGCCAGGACGCCGCCGAGCTGGTGTGCTCGCCAGGGCTGGTGTAGCAGCACCTTTAGCATCGTCGGCCCCGTGACGCGCTCCATGACGAGGTCTGGGCCGTCGGCGGCGAACACCTGGGGCACCGGGTACCCGTGCTCGAAGACGTGGCGCATTACTTTGGCTTCGTAGCTCGCATCGTAGCCGTCGAGCTTGTAACGGCGAAGTACCCTGCCAGGCCCCGCGTCGAACACGTCCGCCGTGCGCCCCACGCCGACTACCGCTCCTAGTGGTTGACTAGCCACGCATTCCACCCATGCAAGGCATTTGCCTGAAGCGTAGCTGAACGGTTGAAAGACGAGACATTACGAGAGCCCCTGGGCCGTCTTGCGGCAGAGGTGCGCGAGGATGGGGAGCCGTGCGCATCGTCGAGCACGGGACGCCTACATAACGAGGCCTGCATAACGTCCCATGGTCTCCGACGACGAACTGGTAGCTCGTAGCCAAGCGTTGGCAGCCCAACTGGCTGTCCGGGCCGCGGCCCTCGCATCTCCTCGCGACAGGCGCCGGTCCCGGCGCTTCCGCCGGCTGCTGGCGAGCAGTGGGGGAGCGGGCCTCGTGCTCGGGCTCGCCGACCGTGCCCTGCGGCCCGAAGATGTCGCGACCGCGGCGGCGCAGCTCCGTTCGCTGGTTGCCGGGTCGATAGATCCGGGCCAGATGGAGAGCCTCTCGCCGGCAGACGCCTGGCTCCTCAGGCTCGCGGCCCGTGCCGCGCCGCACGCCCCTTTCCCAGTGGTAAGCGCGGTGGGCGCGCGCCTGCGCTATGAAACGAGGGGCCTCATCTACCCGGCCGAGCCCCGTTCGCTCGGGCGGGCGCTCGCACGGCTCGGCACCGTTGGTTACCGCGCGAACCTCAACTTGCTGGGCGAGGCGGTCCTTGGAGACGCGGAGGCGGCCCGGCGGCTCTCGGCGTTGGCGGTGCTCCTCTCCCGTCCTGACGTCACCTGCGCCTCGGTGAAAGTGTCTGCCGTCGCGGCTGGCCTTTGCCTGCTTGACACGGACGGTTCCGTTTCCCGCGTGACCGGCCCTCTCCAGGACCTCTATCGCATCGCCGCTGCCTGCCGGCCCCAAAAGCTCGTCAACTTGGACATGGAGGAACACCGGGACCTTGACATAACCGTGGGCGCGTTCACGAGGGCGCTCGCCGCGAGCGAGCTCGCCGACCTCACCGCCGGCATCGCCCTCCAGGCTTACCTGCCGGACAGCCACGCGGCCCTCGAGCGAGTGCTTGCCTTTGCCAAGGCGCGCACCGGCTCGGGCGGCGCCCCCGTGCGCGTGCGCCTGGTGAAGGGGGCGAACCTCGCCATGGAACGGGCCACCGCCGAGCTGGCCTCGTGGCCCCAGGCGCCTTATGCGACCAAAGCCGAGACCGACGCTTCCTATAAGGCGATGCTCGAGCGCCTTATAGGAGCGGCCCGGAAGGGGGTTGCCCAGGTCGGGGTCGCCTCGCACAACCTTTTCGACATCGCCTTCGCGCTGGTGCTGGCTGAGGAAATGGGCGTCCAAGTGGAGATCGAGATGCTCGCCGGCATGGCTGACCAGCAGGCGGCTGCTATTGCTGAACGCACGGGTTCGGTCCTCCTTTACACCCCGGTCGTCATGCGGCGCGACTACCGCAACGCCCTTGCGTACCTCGCCCGGCGCCTCGACGAGAACACGACGCCCGAAGGGTTCCTTCGCCACGCGCTCGAGATGGTGCCTGGCAGCCCGGCCTGGGGGGAGCAGGCGGCGCGCTTCGCGGAGTCCGTCCGTTCCCGCCACGAGGTGAGCATCTCCCGCCCGCAACGCCGTCTGACGGGCGGCTTTGCCCACGAGCCGGCGACAGACCTCTCCTTACCCGCCAAGCGGCGATGGGCCCACGCGCTACTCGGTCAGCGCCTGTCGCCGGCAGCCGCGCCCTACGGCGGTGAGGAGGGAGCGGCGGCGGTCGAGCTCGCGCTCTCTCGCGCCAGGCGGGCCGGCCCCACGTGGGACTCGTCTGGCGCCGCCGCTCGCGGCGAGCTCTTGGCGCGAGCCGGCGACGTGATGGCCTCCGGGCGGGCTGCGGCCATATCGGTCATGGCGGGCGAAGGCGGGAAGACCTTCGAGGAAGCCGATCCCGAGGTCTCTGAAGCGGTCGACTACGCCCGTTGGTACGGCACGGGCCCCGGTTCCCTCGAGCGCCTCACCGCGAGCCTCGATGTCGCGCTCGAGAGCCGCCCGCTCGGCTCCGTCGTCGTGGCACCCCCCTGGAACTTCCCCTACGCCATCCCCGCCGGCGGCACCCTGGCGGCACTGGCCGCGGGGAACGCCGTGATCTTGAAGCCTGCTCCCGAGGCCCCCCTTTCATCGCGGTTGCTCGCCAGCCAGCTGCATGAGGCCGGCATCCCCGACGACGTCTTACAGCTCCTGCCCATAGCCGACGGCGAGGCCGGCCGGCGCCTCGTCTCAGCCGCCGAGGGCGTAGTCCTGACGGGCTCCTACGCGACCGCAACGCTTTTTGGTAGCTGGGCGCCATCGCGGCGGCTCCTCGCGGAGACGAGCGGCAAGAACGCGATAGTCGTGTCCGCGGCCGCCGACGTCGACCAGGCGGTGCACGACATAGTGGCTTCCGCGTTCGGCCATGCCGGGCAGAAGTGCTCTGCGGCAAGTCTCGCCATAGTCGTGGCGCCCTTGTACGACAAAGGGCCCTTCCTACGCCAGCTCCGGGACGCGGTGCGGAGCCTGCGAACTGGGCCAGCTTCCGACCCGGCGACGCAGGTGGGCCCGATCGTCGGGCCGTTCACGGAAGCGTTAGAGCGCGCGCTGACACGTCTCGACCCCGGAGAGTCGTGGCTGGTGGAGCCGCGGCCCCGAGAGCGCCCGTCGTCGGAAGCCGGTGCGGCGCCCGAAGGACCCGCGCTGGTCGGGAGCGGACGGCTCTGGTCGCCGGGCGTGCGCCTCGGCGTGCGGCCGGGTTCGTGGGCACACTTGACCGAGTGGTTCGGGCCGGTGCTCGGCGTCATGCGAGCGGCCAGCCTGGACCAGGCCTTCGAGTGGCAAAACGCCGTCGCCTACGGGCTCACCGCGGGCTTCAGCTCCCTCGACCCCGACGAGCACCGCCGCTTCGCCGAGCGGGCGGAGGCTGGCAACCTCTACATAAACCGCGTTACTACCGGCGCGATCGTAGGCCGCCAGCCCTTCGGCGGCTGGAAGCGTTCCAGTTACGGCCCAACCGCGAAGGCGGGAGGGCCCAGCTACCTGGTCGGGCTCAGGCGCTGGCGCGACGCCGAGCCGGCCGGGGCCAGCGTCGACGAAGCGCTCTCCAGCTACCGGCGCTGGTGGGAGGGCGAGTTCGCCGTGAGACGGGA
Source organism: Actinomycetes bacterium (assembly GCA_021787035.1). Taxonomy (GTDB): domain Bacteria; phylum Actinomycetota; class Acidimicrobiia; order Acidimicrobiales; family Palsa-688; genus JAJZYO01. The sequence goes on along the minus strand of JAJYMM010000166.1, from coordinate 62,323 downwards.
ACTCGCCGGCCTCACAAGCGAGTCAAATGAGCTCCGTTACCGGCCCTTCACTCCCGGTGTTGTAGTTCGATCGTCTGGCGAGGTGGTTCCGGGAGCTCTGCAAAAGGCGCTGGCACTCTCGAAGCTGACAGGCACGCCGGTCACGTTTTCGCTGGGGACGGGCTCGCTGGGGACGGGCTCGCTGGGGACGGGCTCGCTGGGGACGGGCTCGCTGGGGACGGGCTCGCCGGGGACGGGCTCGCCGGGGAGGCGCTCCGGGACGCGCCAGTTGGGCGGCGCCTCCATGCGGGTGGAGAGCGACGAATCGTTTGCAGCGTGGCTCCGCTCTCTGGGCGCCGGCACTGTGGGTGGTGGCGCTGGTGGGCCCTCGCCGGGCCGGTTGCGGTTGCTCGGGGATGCGAGCCAGGACGTCCTCGCAGCCGCCATCGAAGCGGGCCTATCGGTGCTCGACGAACCGATCTGTTCATGCGGGCGCATAGAGCTCGTGCGCTGGCTTCGCGAACAGGTCGTCACTCGCAGCCTTCACCGCTACGGCAACGTCGTGTACTCGCGCTGGTAGCAAGGGCTGCGGCGCAGAGTGGTCTCCGGTTCCCCGGCCCGTTGACCACTCTCAGCGCGGGGTGCAGGAGGGTTTCCGCCTCCGCGGGCGTAGGGCGACCCATGACCACCGAGAGCGCCGAGCTAGCTGCCACCACCGCAGAAGCCCTTGCGCGCCCACGAGGTTGGCCGGCTGACGTGGTTCGCTGGCTGCATGTCACGAACGATCTCGACTCTCGAGGCTGCTTCCGAGGCCGCCATTGCGTACTTGGCAGGCAGGTACCCCGCCCTTCGCTGGGGGCAAACCTCGGCCCTTCGCCTCGATGGCGTCTGGCTGGTCGAGGCCTCGGCGGGAGGCAAGATGGACGGTGCCGGCTGGGCAGACGATGGGCCGCAGGTGCGTGCCCTGGTGATGGTAGGCCCCGAAGGGTCCGTCCAAGAGGTGGGCGCAGGGAGCCTGTCGCGCCGCAGCGCCCATAAGGGGCTCGCCAGCCTTTACGGCGAAAAGGCTGCCCTTTTGAGGGTGGATTCATAGGTCATGTCCTCGGGTCTGCCTTTGCGTGGCCCGTTCCGGCCGGTGACGGGTACACCGCCAGCTCTTCGGTGACCTTCGCCAAGTACGAACAAAGCCGGCGTCCGTCCTCGCCGGCGAACCACCGTAAGTGGCCGAGCAGGTAGGTGTCATAAGCGACGTCGGCGTTCTTCGGTGAGCCCACTACCCGCCAGAAGTAGGCAACCTCCGACAGCGCGTACTCCACGTGGACGATAGGCAGCAGATGTGGGAGGGCCGCCGCCTCGGTTGGCTGCAGAGGCCTCCCAGACCAGTAGCCACGGAGGAACGCGCGGGCCAAAGTGGCGTGGACGGGCCGGCCCTCGATGGGTTCGAGCCAGCCGACGGCGCTGCGCTCCAGGGCGGTGGCGAGGTCGTAGCAAGCGCTCGTCAGGTTGGCGAGGCCGAAATCGATGACGCCGGCTACGCCTTCACCCTCGCCGGGCCCCGACCACAAGAGGTTGGAAGGGTGCCAGTCATTGTGGGCCCAGAGGCTGCCGAGGGCGCCGGAATGCGGTAGGAACTGTTCTTGTAGCGGCTTCAAAGCCCGTGAGATCTCCTGTTCGTAGGCGGGCCGGCGCGACAGGTAGTCGCCAAGGCCAGCCAGCTCGTCTGCGAGCGCGACAATCGCGGCCAGAGGGTCACCCGAGGAAATGACGCGCCCTGAGGCGTAGAGAGGCTCCACCTCGCGTGGCGGGGCATCGTAGCCCTGGCTGGCCAGGTGCAGGCGGGCAAGGGCTGCGCCGGCCGCCACGGCGTGGTCGGTCGAGGCGAACGGTGTCCAGCTCGGAGCATCAGCGTACAAGTCCTGGCCAGGCAGTTCCTGGAGGACTTCGTAGACGGATCCGCCTACTTGCCAGGCCGACGCGCGCCCGTCGTCCCGGACCGCAGGGACGGGGACGCTTTGGGTGGCGAGATGGCGCATGAAGGCGTGCTCGGCCTCGAGGGAGACGATGCTGCGTACGCTCGCGCCGTGGCGCTTCACGACCAAGCGCCCGCCCGGCAGGGCGACCAGCGCCGCCGACGAGAAGGGCCTCGGGCTTCTCCACTCGACCTCCGCTTCGCCGGCACCATCGAGGTGCAAGTCCAAGAGCAGCCGCCGCACCTCGGTCGTCGTCAGGGGAGGCCAGTCCGAGGGGACAGGCTCTTTGCTCATGCCGTGGACGAGCACTTAGACCTCGCTGTGGGCGTTACGAGGAGCTCGTGGCGGAAATTATCGGCTGGTTGAGCTTTGCCCCCTGTGGCAAGCCCCCGAGTGGCGCCGCATCCCCGAGCGTTTCCACTGAGCCATTGGAGCGCACCACCCATGCGCCGTTGCCGTCTTGCGTGGGGACTATGGCCACGGCCCTGAGCTGCGCGCTGGCACCACCGCGGCCGAGGCCGACCGGCTTCCCGACGCGAGACTCTGTTGCCGTGGTGCTCGTCCCCTGGCCCGCCGCGCGGCTAGCGCCGTTGCCGCTGGCCCAGTGCCCGTAGTTGGCCGCGCTGCCGAAGGCGTAAACAGAACCGCTCGAAAGAACGGCCCAAAAGCCGTCACCGTCTGGGGCCCGACCGGCGGCTTGCACTGTGCCGCCGCCATGGCCCGCCGACTGCACGCAGGCCCGGCTCGACAGGGCGGCTGCATCCCCGAAAGCGATGGCTTGGCAGCCGGAGAGGACCAGCCAGTACCCCCGGCCCGTAGCATCCGGCACCAGGGCGACTGCCCCCGACTTGCCGCACTCTGCGCGCCTACAAGAGCCTTCGAAGCGCGCGTCCCCGAAGGCGAACACGTCGCCCCACGGGGCGAGGATGTAGTAGCCCTGGCCGGTAGGGGCTGCCGCGATGGCTGGCGTTGCTCCAGCAGACAAGTTGAGGGAGGCGACGGAGCCGAGATAGCTGGCCCCCCCGAGAGGGAACACCCCGCCCGTCGCTGTCACCAGCCAGTACCCACCTCCAGGGGCAGTGGCGACGCCGGTCACCCCGGGAAGCTTTGCCCGGGCGAAGACCTTCGCCGTAGAACCCCCGTAGCGCGCCGACCCGAAGGCGAACACCCCTCCGTCGCCGCCGACCAGCCAGTAGCCGGGCTTCGCCGGGTTGGAGGCACTGGGTCTAGCCACAGCTGCATGTGTGCCTGCACCCGCGGAACCAGCGCCGGGAGGGCCAGCGCCGGGGGAACCAGCGCCGGGAGGGCCAGCGCCGGGAGGGCCAGCGCCGGGAGGGCCAGCGCCGGGAGGGCCAGCGCCGGGAGGGCCAGCGCCGGGAGGGCCAGCGCCGGGAGGGCCAGCGCCGGGGGAACCAGTGCTCTGCCCAGGCACAGCGCCGGCCCCGGACGGCCGGCCGAGCTGCACGGCCGGCCAACCGGAAAAACCTGATGCCAGCGTGCCGAAGGCGACGTCGAAGGAGTCGTTGAGCGCGTCGTACTTCCCGGGGTACGCCTGCACCCGCCCGCTCCCCGAGGTGATCATGTATATGGGCGAGATGGTCGCCTTGGTGGTGCCTGGCCCGCCAACCGAGAGTGCAGAGAACTTTACGGACCCGAAATCGGCAAGGGGGTACAGGGCCGAGGTCTGGCCGTTGGTGGGTGCTTCTTCTACCCACTCTGCGGAGTCGCCCGGCACGGAGTAAGACACTGCTCCGGCCCAGGTCGTGTGCTGAGTGAGGTCGTAAACGTCAATGGTCCAGGTGCCAGGGCCGGCCTTTATTATGCGGACGTTCACTTGGTCGTTGGGGTAGACCGGGCCTAGGTACATCGCTGACGCAGGGAGCAGCTCGTACCAGGCGTAGTAGACGACCCCCTGCGGGCCCCAGTCCTGCTCCGTGCCCGCTTGGATCAGGTCCTGCGTGCTCGTGCCGTCTATGCCTACCCAGCTGCTCGAGTAACCCGCCGGGCCGGGGCGGACCGTGGGCACGGTCCAGCTGCCGCTCACTAGGGAGAACTTTGCGCCGGTACCGCTCGCAACGTAGCCAGACCAGTTGGTTGACTCCGTCGCTCCCTGGCCGCCGTCTATACGGCCAAGGGGTGCCGGCTGCGCCCAGCCCCGTTGCACCGGCCTCGCCGCCGAAAGAGGGACGACGCTAGAGGCGGTGGGAGAATGGAGATAAGTAGCGACGCTCTTCGTGCGAGGCGTAACCGGCTTCGTGGTGGCCGGCTGGTTCTGGCTGGCTTGGTGCGCGGATAGTGGCGCTGGCGAGGCGCTCGGCGCCGCGCTGGCAATGCTCGTCCTGGCAAGGTCGGTCGCAACGAAGCCGACCAGGAGCGCAAGAACACAGCTGGCACAAGCACCACGAGCGGTGAACGCGGAAAGGGCGGCCCAGTGACGAGGCACTGGACGGATCATAGGGGCGGAGGGCTACCAGCCGGCGGACGCCACCATGGGCGTGGGGGTACCGGCCTAGGGCTACCAGCCGGCGGACGCCACTATGGGTGCGGAGAGCTGGTGGCCGCTCAGGTCACCAAGCTTCGGTGCGGCGCCATAGGCCTTGACCGCGCCGTCGGCGAACGCCACCCATATCCCTGTACCGGACTTGTATGCGACTACGGCCACAGCTCTCGGGCCCTTGCTCCAAAGAGGCCTGGGCGGTTGCCAGTGGCCGAGGTGCATGGCGTCGCCTTCGGGGAACACGGCGCCATTTGAAAGCAAGATCCAGTAACCATCCCCACTCGGAGTTCGGGCAGCCGCGACCGCTTGGAGGCCATGGGCCCTGGCGTAGGCCTGGCAGCTGAGCGAGGGGATGTTGGGGATGCCGCCCATCGCGAGCATCTCGCAGTCAGATAGGAGGAGCCAGTAGCCGGCACTGCCGTCGGGGACGATTGCCGTGACGGGGTGGGTGCAACCGCCAGCACTCGCACACGACCCCTCGTAGTGAGCGTCGCCGAACGTAAAGACCCCCCCATTTGCGGATACCAGGTAGTAGCCCTTGCCGTCAGCGCTCGGAGCGGCGGCGACAATCGGGGCTGTCAGGTGCTGCTTGGACCTGGAGCCCACCGGGCCGATGCCAAGCCCTGGCAGTGAGCCCTCGTATGGTGCTCCCCCGAAGTCGAACACCCCACCGTCTTTTGCGACGAGCCAATAGCCACCGTAACCCTCGGCTGGGATCATGGCCACCACTGGCTGTGGTAGGGGGACGCGGAGCGCGTTTGGCGATCCGTAGTCGCGGGCGTTGCCGAACGAGAAGAGCTTGCCGCTCGCGCCGGCAAGCCAATAGCCATCTCCGGCGGGCGCGCTCGCGCGAGCAGACGTGACCGGCGTGGCCGGGCCGCTAAGCGGGCTCGATATGGCCACCGAGGAGGTTGCAAGCGACTCGTTGGGGCTGCCGAAGTAGTCCGTGAAGGAGTCCGTGCCCGCTTCGTATGGCCCGGGATAGGCCTCGATCAGGTCGTCGCCTTGATGGATCAGGTAAACGGGGGTCGCGAGGGCCGTCCCCGTACCTGGGCCCGACGCCGATAGGCCGGCGAAGGTCACGGAGCCGAACGCCGCCAGCGGGTCGACTGTGTCGGTCGAGTCCGAGCTGGGGGCCTCGACCACCCACTCGGCACTTCCCCCCGGGGCGCTGTAGCGCACGTGCTCGGTCCAGGCGCTGCCGCTCGTCGAGTCCGTGACCGAGATGGTCCACTTTCCAGGCGAAGCCTCTTCGATGTCCGCGGAGACCCTGTCGCCCGGCTTCACCTGGCCGAGATCGACGGCCGTGCCTGGCAGCAACTCGTACCACGCGTAGTAAAGCGGCCCCGAAACCGTCCAGTCCTGCTCCGTGCCAGCCTGGATCAGGTCGGGGGTGGTGGCACCGTCGATGCCGACCCACGTGCTCGAAGAACCGGTTATGCCCTGCTCGAGCGTCGGGACAGTCCAGCTGGCGGCCACCTCGGTGAAGGTCGCGCCGAGGCCGGTGTCCTCGTAGCCGGACCAGTTGCTCGACTCCTCGTTCGGCGGCACTTGGCCCGTCCCATCGAGCTGCGCGGCCCGTGTCGTCGCCTCTTCGCGAGCCCCTCCAGGTATTGCTCCAGCGTAAGAGGCCGCACCTACCGTGAAGGCCCCCGCTCCTTTGGCACCCCTAACTGCCGGCACAATAAGCAGCATCGAGGCCAAAGTTACGGCGAGGCGGGTAAACGCCCGCGCCGAAGGTCGGAGCACGGTTCGGCCCGTGCCCGGCATCGGGCACGCGGCAAGTGCCAAATAGCCCATGTCCACGTCTTTTTCGTATATCGGCTCTGGTCGCCGAAATATTAGCGAGTTGAGGGTGCCTTTTGGCCTCTGTATCATTAGCCCACCCCGACTCGAGCCAGGACGGGCCAACATCCACCTGCTTGCGGGCACCGGTCCCCGCCCATGGGGAGGGGCTTGCGCTGGTTTCAACCTGGCGAGGTCCCGAGGTAACACTAAGGAGTGATCAGGCCGTGCCACGCAGGCCCGGGCCCGGCCCCCGCCGGCCCACTATCGCAGATATAGCCGAGAGAGCCGGGGTGTCGAAGGGCTCAGTGTCCTATGCCCTGAACGGCAAACCTGGCCTTTCGGAGCCCACGCGCCGGCGCATACTAGCCATAGCGGAAGAAGTGGGCTGGAGGCCGAACAGGGCCGCTCGTGCCTTGTCGGCGCGCCGCGCAGGCGCCTGCGGGCTCGCGCTGGCGAGGCCAGCGCGCCTACTGTCCTACGACCCGTTCTTCCCTAGGCTGCTGTCAGGAATAGAGGCCGAGCTGGCATCTCGCCAGATAGCGCTCATGCTCCAGATCGTGGAAGACGTCGAGGCCGAGACGCGCGCCCTGCGGCGTTGGTGGGCCGAGCGCAGGGTCGACGGGGCCTTGCTCGTCGACCTACGCGTGGTCGACCCAAGGGTCCCCGTCGCCGAGCAGCTCGCGTTGCCGACCGTGATAATCGGGGGGCCGGGCCCTACCGGCAAGCTCCTTTATTTCCCGGGCCACGACGCCGAGAGGAGCAGGCAGATAGTCGACCACCTCACGGGGTTGGGCCACCGGAGGATCGACCGCGTAGCCGGGCCGTCAGTGTTCGCGCACACCCAGGAGCGCACGAAGGCATTCCGGGAGGCATTGGCCGAGGCAGGAGCCAAGGGCGGTCTCGTGTCCACGGACTATTCTCCCCAGGCTGCCGCGGTGGCCACTAAGAAGCTGCTCAAGCGGTCCTCAGCTCCCAGCGCGATCGTCTACGACAACGACATTATGGCCGTGGCTGGCCTCGGTGCCGTCCGGGAGGAAGGTATCGCGGTCCCCGAGGAGCTCTCTGTCGCCTCCATGGAGGACTCGATCCTTTGTGAGGTCGTCCGGCCATCTCTTACGGCGTCCGCGTGGGACGTAGAGGCATTCGGCGCCCGCGCGGCGCATGCTCTCGTCCAGCTCATCGACGAGCGGATGGAGCACCACAGCTTGGCCGATGGCGCCGAGCCAGGCCGGTACCCGGAGGAAAAACCTGCGCTCGTAGTGCGGGGGAGCACCGGGTGGGCGCCACGCGCTCGCGCGGTCAGCGCTTGAACGGCGTTTGGACCAGGGCCGTGCGGCCCTACGCAGCCGGTGCCGTTCGTCCCGCTCCGGGGGCCCATCGGACCATTTCCGGGCGCGAAGACGCGGAGCGACTTGCGGAGCCCTTAGCGTGTGCTTATCGTTAGAGACGTTCGACCTTAACCGGTTCAGAACAGAGGTGCCAGGGGGGTGCCATGAGTTACAGCCAGAGTGCCGGGGCAGGAGGACCGACGAAAGCACCATCGCGCTCGGGGCTCATGCCGCCCCCTGACCGGTCAGTGGTGTCTGCGGTGCCGGACGGCTCCGAACCTCCCGACCAGCCCAAACCCACAAGAAAGACAAGGAGTAGCTGAGAGATGATAAAGAAGACCACAGCTGTCGCTCGCCTGAGCGTCGCTGTCGGAGCGGCGGCCCTCGTGGCGCCGATGATCAGCTTCGTGGCGAGCGGGAGCGCGAGCGCGACGGCTATCCATGCGCCGGCGAGCTTCCCCCGCAGCGAGACGCTGTACACGAGTGGGACGGCTTATTCACCGCCCACCAACTTCAACCCCTTGGACACCGGAAGCCGTTACACGGGCACTGTAGGCCTGCTCTACGAGCCTCTCTTCCTCTACAACCCGATCAACAACAAGTACATCCCCTGGCTGGCGTCGAGTGGCACCTGGAGTGGCAGTACTTATACGATCCAGGTGCGCAACGGCGTCAAGTGGTCCAACGGGGCGCCTCTCACCGGGGCAGACGTCGCGTTCACCATCGGCTTGGCCAAGAGCAACCCGGCAGTCGGTTACAGCAGCCTGGCCAAGTTCATAAAAGGCGTGAGCGCCAGCGGCAACACCGTAACGGTCAGCTTCACCAACCCGCCGCCCTACACGGACTGGCAGGACTTCTTGTGGCAGGACCCGATCGTGCCCCAGTCGGTGTTCTCCAAGCTCTCGTCGAGCGAGCAGGTGACGAGCGCCAACTTGACCACGGGCAAGACGCCTGTGGCCACTGGCCCGATGCTCCTCGTGAGCACCAGCCAGTCCCAGGCCTGCTTCGCGGACAACCCCAACTGGTGGGGCATCAAGCAACTCGGGCTCAAGTTCCACTTCAAGTACCTCTGCGACGTAGTGAACGGCTCCAACAGCGTCGAGTTGTCGTCGCTGCTGTCCAACAACATCGACTGGAGCAACAACTTCCTTCCGGGCATCAACACGCTCATGACGACGGGTGGTGACTCCTCGTTCCTCACGACGTACTACCCGAAGAGCCCGTACATGCTTTCGGCCAACACCGTGTGGCTCGAGATGAACACCACCAAGGCGCCGTTCAATAACGTCAACTTCCGCAAGGCCGTGGCCTATGGCATCAACACCCAGTCGATAGTGAGCGGCGTGTACGACGGCATCGTCAAGGCCGCCAACCCGACCGGGTTGCTGCCCAACCTCAGCTCCTACATCAATAAGAGCGTGGTCAGCAAGTACGGCTTCCGCTACGACCCGTCGCTCGCCAAGAAGTACCTGGCGAAATCGGGCTACAGGGGCACGACCGTCACCCTCGAGGTGCCGAACGGTTGGACCGACTGGATGGCCGCTGACACGATTATCTCCCAGGACCTCAACGCGATCGGGATCAAGGTAAACGCCATCACGCCCTCGGCCAACGAGAAGACACAGCACATGATAAACGGCAACTTCGACATGATGCTCGACAACAACGCCCAGGCCGATGCGACCCCGTGGAGCTACTTCGACCGTGTCTACCAGCTGCCGATCCAAAAGAACGACGGGGCAGAGCTAAACGTGGAGCGCTTCAGCGACCCCGCTACGTGGGCGCTTGTCCAAAAGGCCGCTACCACGCCGACGACTGACACGAGCGCTCTTAACAGCATCTACGGCCAGATCGAGACGAACTTCCTCCAGAAGATGCCCGAGGTGCCTCTTTGGTACAACGGCGCCTGGTTCCAGGGCAACACGACCTACTGGAAGAACTACCCCTCCTCGACCACTCCTAACAACCAGTACACCCCCGTCATGTGGGGCACGTGGCTCGGCGCCATGACGACCGTCTATGCCCTGGCCAACCTCAGGCCGGCTAAGTAGATAAACCGGCACGAAGCCCGGTAAACAAAGCTAGAGCAACGCAAATGCGGAGCGGGAGGCCCATCGTCCGAAGGGGTGGTGGGCCTCCCGCGTTTTCGCTTCGGTGCATGATCAAAGGAGAACGGAAGTGACCCGGTACTTCGCCCGGAAGATCGGTCTTTACTTGCTGGCCTTCTGGGCCGGCGTGACGATCGACTGGGCCATACCCCGGCTCATGCCAGGCAACCCGATAGCAGCTTACGTATCCAGGTTCTCACTGAACTCACAGGGGCCATGGACGGCGCTTTACCAGCTCTTCAATAAGGCGTTCGGGTACAACCTGCCTATCTGGGACCAGTACTGGCACTACTGGGACAACCTTTTCCATGGCAACCTCGGGATCAGCCTCTATGCCTTCCCCGAGAAGGTCACCACGTTGATAGCCCAGGCAGCGCCCTACACCTTGGCGCTCCTCGTGCCGGCCATCACGCTGTCCTACGTCCTTGGCAACCGCGTCGGCGCCATGGCGGCACGGCGCAAAGCCCTTGACAACACGGTCTTGCCTCTCGGCTACCTCTTCCAGGCCATGCCCTATGCCTGGCTGGCACTGGCCGCGGCTTTTTACCTGGCGCAGATCGAGCGCTGGTTCCCAGTGCAGGGCGGGTCTGCAGCGGGCGTCGCTGCCGGCTTCACGTGGGTGTACATATGGGGCTTGGTCAGCCATTGGTTCCTTCCCTTCCTCACGGTGTTCCTCGTCAGCTTCGGGGGCTGGTCGATCGGCATGCGCAACCTCGTGATATACGAGCTCGAGACCGACTACGCCCGGTACCTCAGGGCGCTCGGGGCTCCGAGCCGGCTGGTCCGCCGTTACGCTTACCGCAACGCCGTGCTGCCGCAGCTGTCGGGCCTCGCGCTCGCCCTGGGGACGGTGATCGGGGGCAACATCGTGACCGAGGTAGTGTTCCAGTACCCAGGTCTCGGCCACCTCATCTACACCGCAGCCACGGACCAGGACTACTCTTTATTGCAAGGCATTTTCATCTTCATAATCGTCGGAGTCCTCGTGGCCAACTTCGTGATCGACATCGTCTACATCTTGATCGACCCGAGGACACGCCTGAGCATGCAGGGGGCGGCAGCATGAGCGACGCCGACCAGACGGCCGCCACGGGCACGACTGGTGCCCCCCTCGCCGCCGGTGCCCCCCTCGCCGTCGGTGCCCCCCTCGCCGCCGTCTCGCCTAGCGCCACAGCCCCCGTTGCCAGTGGGGCGGGTAAGCGCAAGGTTTATTCCGGCGGCCGGCGCTGGGAGTTCTTGTACTTCGCCGTGCGCAACAAGAAGCTGGTGATCGGGCTGAGCGTGGAGATCATATTCGTGCTCGCGGCCATAATCGGCCCCTTCGTGGCCCCTTATCCTCCCAAACAGTTCGTTGCCCCGGCGTTCCTCCACCCGTCTTGGAGCCACTTGTTGGGGACCAGCTATTTCGGCCAGGACGTCTTTTCGCTGCTGCTCGATTCGCTCCGGGAAAGCTACCTGGTGGGCTTCCTCGGGGCGGCGTTTGCCGGCATTATCGGCCTCGCGATCGGGTTCATCGCCGGCTGGCGAGGAGGGTGGCTGGACGAGGTCCTCCAGACCTTCACCTACATAGTCGTGATGATCCCCTCTCTAGTGCTCTTGATCGTGATCGGTGCCTACCTGAAGAGCCACAGCGCCTTCTTTGAGGGCGTGTTCATCGGGGTCACGACCTGGCCCTGGGTGGCGAGGGCGGTGCGGGCGCAGACATTTACACTCCGCCAGCGCGACTTCGTCGACTTGGCGAGGCTTTCGGGCAAGCGTGGTCCGTCGATAGTCCTGAAGGACATCGCACCCAACATGGCGTCGTACATCCTGCTTGCGTTCATATTGCTGTTCGGCAGCTCGATGCTGATCGCCGTCAACTACGATTTCTTGGGCCTCGGCCCGACCAGCGGCGTCTCCCTCGGCGACATGCTCAACTTGGCGGAGCTTTGGAGCGGGTTGCAGCTGCACCTGTGGTGGTGGTTTATCCCGCCCGGCGCGGTCATGACATTGATGGTCGCCGCCTTGCTCGTGGCGAACGTCGGCCTCGACGAAGTATTCAACCCCAAGTTGAGGGAAACATGAGCCTCTCGGTCCGCAACCTGCAAATCGCTTACCGCACCCTGCGTGGCGACGTCCAAGCCGTGGACGACGTCACCTTCGAGGTTGCCGACAAGGAGATAATGGGCCTGGCCGGCGAGTCCGGCTCTGGCAAGTCCACGCTCGGCAACAGCCTGATATTCCTCGAGGGCCGGATGAGGCACGTCGGGGGCACGGTGGATCTCGACGGCAAAGCGCTGCCCATCTCCAATTACCGGGCTATGAACCGCCATCGGATGCGAGACGTCTCGATCATCCCCCAATACGCCATGAGCGCGCTCAACCCTACGAAGAAGATCGGCTCGCTCGCTCGCGACTTGCTGAAGGCACGCGGGTTCCACTTGGCGGACGTTCTCCCAGAATTCCGGCGGCGCATATCGTTAGTAGGCCTACCTGACAACGTGCTCGGCATGTACCCCTTCGAGCTCTCCGGCGGCATGCGGCAGCGGGCGACGATGGTGATATCGACGCTCCTCAACCCCTCGCTCCTCATCGCGGATGAGGTCACCTCGGCGCTCGACGTCTCCAACCAACGGGCGGTCGGTGAGCTGCTCACTGAGTTTAGGGACCTCGGTTACGTAAAGAGCATGATCGTGATAACCCACGACCTGTCGATATTGGCGCAGATAGCAGACACGATCACGATCATGTACGCGGGCAAGCTGGCCGAAAAGGCCGATGCATCCACCATCGTCGACAAGCCGCTGCACCCTTACACTCAAGCCCTGCTGTCCTCGCTTCCCGAGGTGGGGCTGCGTTATGAGGACAAGGAGCTCACCGGGATCCCTGGAAGGCCGCCCTCGTTACTTGACGTGGTCTCGGGTTGCCGCTTCAAGGACCGTTGCCCCTTCGCCCGTGACAGGTGCAGAGACGAACCGCCTTTCGTGGAGCTTCTCCCTGGGCACCAGGTCGCCTGCTGGAAAGCTTCGGACGAGGTGAAGGGCCTCGGTGGGTGGGCGCACGAGGGCGCCGCCGGGAGTGCCCCGTCGATCGGCCGAGCCGGGGGTGAAGTTGAGCACCCAGGGGGCGCGGAGGGGCCTGGGTCGGAGCGCCCAGGCGACGCGAATGCCACCGCCCTCGCTCCCCGGGTGAGCGAGGGCCTCGAGGCGCCTGTTGGCAAGGGGCAACCATGAGCATGCTCGATCTGGACAAGGTCTCAAAGGTTTACAAATCGGGCACCTTCGGAGCGGACTTCAAGCCGGCATTGCGCCAAGTGAGCTTCGGCATCGAGCGGGGCGAGGTCGTTTCCTTGATCGGCGAAAGCGGTTCGGGGAAGTCGACACTCGGCAAGATCGTCCTGCGTTTGATCCCTGCCTCGGGTGGCCGGGTCAGCTTCGAGGGCGAAGACGTGACGCCGAAGAAGGGCCGGGCGCTCCACGACTACTACAGGTACGTCCAGGGGGTCTTCCAGGACCCCTTCAGCTCCTACAACCCCGTGTACAAGGCCGATCGCGTCTTCGAGATGGTCCGCCAAGAGTATTTCGACCACATGGCCAAACACACCTGGGAAGCCAAGGTGGACGCCGCCTTGGAGACCGTTGCGCTCAACCCGGACGACGTCCTAAACAAGTTCCCCCATCAGCTGTCCGGGGGCCAGCAGCAGCGCCTCCTCGTGGCGCGGGCCCTGCTTCTTGACGTGAAGCTCCTGATAGCCGACGAGATCATAAGCATGCTCGACGCTTCCACCCGCGTTGACGTGCTCAACATGCTCGTCACTTTGAAGAAGCAGGGCCTTGGGATCCTCTTTATCACCCACGACCTCTCCCTCGGCAACTACATAAGCGACAAGACGGTCATCCTCCGCAACGGGGCGATCGTCGAGATGGGGGACACTACCAAGGTCTTCGGTAACCCTCAGCACAAGTACACCAAGAGCCTGCTCACGGCGGTGCCTCAGTTGCACAAGAAGTGGGCGCCTTTTGAACTGACCGTCAATGGCTCTAGCCATGCAGGCCAAAACGGCTCTAATGCGAGGGCTACGAATGGGTTCTCGGAAGAGAGGCGCTATTCGAAGGGCCCGCTTTCCCCGCTCAGGCGCGAGGAGCCGGCGCGAGCGGCGCTGGCCCCGACTGGTACGGCACTGGCTGACAAAGCGCCAGGCCCTCGACCCAGCCTCATGGAGATGGAGGGCGAGCGCTGGCAGCGGCGCGGCCGCCGGCGCCAGAGCCTCGAGGAAGTGGTCGCCGAGTCTGCGCCCCCGCCCCTAGTCGAGTGCGAGCCCGGCCACTCGGTGGCGGTAGAAAACTGAGCGAGGTATGCATCTGAGCGAGGTAGCGTCGCCGAAACGCTCCTGCCTCTGGCGTTTTGGCGGCGCCTCGGCGGTCAGTCCCCACCGCCCACTATCCCCTGGCAAGAGCACCCACCGGTCAGATCTGGCCCGCCTGTGGCGCTTTTCGAGCAACCCGGTGATCCAGGAAGCCCTTTCTGAGCGCGAGTAGTGTAGCTGGTACCATGGACTTGCCGTCGGGGGCGTGGCCTTCGGTCTCCGCGGGTTGCACCAGGTTGGTGGCGGCCCTTTGCCGATAGAGACCCCCAAGAGCCGTCCGCCCATCTACCAAGGGGTGGTCACGTCTTGTTGGCGAGGTGGCAGTCGTTATCCTTATCCCGCAGCCAAGAGTGCAGTCCTTATCCCGCAGCCAAGAGTTTGGCGGGGTAGGGGAGGCTAAAGGTTCCCGTGCGCACGCCGCTCGGGCAGTCGTTGGTTATCGAACCATTTACACCAAAGTCCTGGTGCGCTTTCTTGGAATCCTTGGGTAGGTAGCCGCGGTAAACTACCTGGCTCGCATACCAGTAAAATGGTGGTTTGAGGTTGGCGAAGCCGGGCGGGAAGTACACCGACATCTCGTCTCGTGCCTTGTCGGTGCGGATCTTCCCGGCGAGGGGTTGGGTTTGGTAGTAAGTTGACGCGAGAGCGCTCCATCCGCTTGGCTGCCAGCCCTTGCCCCTGTCTTCGACCTGCAGCTGTATTGCCAGGGTGGAGTTGTTCGCATCGGTGCGGTGGCGGTATAAGTAAACGGACCAGGCGAAGTAAACTCCTTCCGGGGCGAGGGCGAAGCCGGGGCGGAAACGGTACGTCACGATCAAGCCGCCGCGAGTGGGTACTAGCCGAACGGATTGGATCGCCGGGACCATGCGCGTGGCGATGTCAGGAGTGCCGGAGACCATTTGTTTGCCGATGAGGTCGCAGGTAAAGGCGGCGCTTGCAGCCGTCGCAGCTCTCAGGGTGCTCGCAGCTCTCAGGGTGCTCGCAGCTCTCAGGGTGCTCGCAGCTCTCAGGGTGCTCGCAGCTCTCAGGGCCGGTTGCACGGACGGTCGTGGGGACACCAGTGTCTCCGAGATCCGAGGTGAAGCCGCTTCCGCAGGGGCTGCCAACCCCATGCAGAGGGTAACGGCTGCCACCGCAGCAGCTGCTAAGCGTCGGTAGCCCCGCAGGCGGGACCGACATGACATCATCATCTGGTTGGTCTGGTTATTGCCGGCACGGGTCGCGTGTTGCGGGCCAGCGGGGTCCACGGCGCGATCCTAGCTCGCAGGCAAGGAGCCTGCCTCGATCTTGTAGGCGAAAACGGCGTATTGCGCCACTTACGTCTTCAAGAATGGAGCACGTTGAGCTGATCTGGGCCCCTTGCAGCGTTGTTTTTGGGCGGTTCGTCCTGGGGCCCGTCACTTTACCCCGACCCCGATCTCAGTGAGCCCTTTCAACTCCTTTTTCAGGTCCGTTATCTCGTCGCGAAGGCGGGCCGCGTACTCGAAGCGGAGGTCGCCGGCCGCGTCGCGCATCTCCTCCTCCAAGGCGGAGATGAGCCGGCTGATGTCGGCTTTGGGCATGTTGGCGAGCTCGGAACGGGAACGGTCATGGCGCCGGCTCCGCCTATCTGATCCGGGCACAGGGGCCTTACCCCGTCCTCGACGTGGCGTGCCGTCGCCGTCGCCGTCGCCTTGAGCTCCTCGGCCCAGCATGACCAAGATGTCGCTGACTGCTCGGCGGATGGTCTGCGGGTTGATCCCGTGCTCGGCGTTGTACTCCTGTTGGAGGTGACGCCGACGGTGGGTCTCCGAGATGGCTCGGCGCATCGAGTCGGTCATCTGGTCTGCGTACATGATGACGGCACCGTCAACGTTGCGGGCAGCACGGCCGATGGTCTGGACGAGGGAGGTCTCGGAGCGGAGGAACCCCTCCTTGTCGGCGTCGAGGATCGCCACAAGCGAGACCTCTGGCAAGTCGAGGCCCTCTCGTAACAGATTAATGCCTACGAGGACATCAAACTCTCCTAAGCGCAAGTCGCGCAGTATCTCGATGCGCTCGAGGGTCTCGACGTTGGAGTGAAGGTAGCGGACCCTGAGGCCCTGCTCGAGGAGGTAGTCGGTGAGGTCCTCGGCCATCTTTTTGGTGAGCGTTGTGACGAGGACCCGCCCGCCCGCAGCGATCCTCTTGGTCACCTCCGCGATCAGGTCGTCGATCTGGCCCTTTGTCGGCCGTACGACTACTTCGGGGTCGATCAGGCCGGTCGGGCGCACGATCTGCTCCACCACCTGGGTCGATTGGGAGATCTCATAGGCCGCCGGCGTGGCTGACATGAAGATGCACTGGTTGAGGCGTTGCAGGAGCTCCTCGAAGCGAAGCGGCCGGTTGTCCGCTGCGGAGGGGAGCCGGAACCCGTGCTCGATCAGGGTCTCCTTACGGGAGCGGTCTCCTTCGTACTGGCCGTGCAGCTGTGGCACGGCCTGGTGCGACTCGTCTATCACCAAGAGGTAGTCCTTGGGGAAGAAGTCGAGGAGCGTGTGGGGCGGCTCGCCCGGGGAGCGGCCGTCAATGTGGCGGCTGTAGTTTTCGATGCCCGAACAACTGCCGATCTCGGCGAGCATCTCTAGGTCGTAGCTCGTGCGCATGCGGAGCCGCTGGGCTTCGAGGTGCTTGCCCTCCTTCTCGAAGTAAGCGAGGCGCTGCTGCAGTTCGGCCTCGATGCCCGCGATCGCCACTCGCATGCGCTCGTCGCCGGCAACGTAGTGGGTGGCAGGGAAGACGACGACGTCGCCTACGTCACCCAAGAGCTCGCCTGTCAGGGGGTCGACCCAAGTTATACGCTCGATCTCGTCGCCGAAGAGCTGGATGCGCAGTACGTGCTCCTCGTAGGCCGGGTGGACTTCGATCGTGTCTCCACGGACCCGGAACTTGCCTCGGACGAGGTTGGTGTCGTTGCGCTCGTACTGCATGCTGACGAGTTGCGAGAGGACGTCTCGCTGGTCGTGCTCCTCGCCGACGGCCAGGGGGAGGATCTGGTGGGCGTACTCCTCGGGTGAGCCCATGCCGTAGATGCACGAGACGGAAGCGACCACGATCACGTCCCGGCGGGTCAGCAGTGCGCTCGTCGCCGAGTGGCGCAGGCGGTCGATCTCGTCGTTTATAGAGCTGTCCTTCTCGATGTAGGTGTCGCTCGTTGGGATGTAGGCCTCGGGCTGGTAGTAGTCGTAGTAACTAACGAAGTACTCGACCCGGTTTTCAGGGAACAGCTCGCGCATCTCGTTTGCGAACTGTGCAGCCAGTGACTTGTTTGGCTCTATCACGAGCGTCGGCCGCTGGACCTGCTCGATCGTCCAGGCGATGGTCGCGCTCTTGCCGCTCCCAGTTATCCCGAGGAGGGTCTGGAAACGGTCGCCTCTTCGCACGCCCTCGCTCAGGAGCTCTATGGCTTTGGGCTGGTCGCCGGCGGGCGACCACTCGGAGACGACCTTAAACGGGGGCACAGCCTTGATGGTACCCGGGGGTTGTGACGATGCTGGGCCTCGAGAGGGCTTGCCGTCGCCTTTCCCAGGGCCGCAAGCGCTATTCGGCCGGCGCGTCCTGGACGAGGTCGGCCCACAAGTCGTTGACCTGGGCTTCGAGTTCTCGAAGGGAGCCGGTATTGGTTATCACACGGTCCGCTGCAGCGCGCCGGTCCGCTGGCGTCGGCTGGGCTGCCATGCGCGCGATGGCCTGCTCCCTCGAGATGCCCCGGCGTTGTGCTCGCAGGACGGCCACCGCTTCTGGGGCCTCGACCAGGACGACGGTGTCGAGGCTGTAGTCCCGCCGGCGGGCGGCGTCGAGGAGGGGGATCTCGATGACGACCACGGCCCTGGTTCGGGCGGCGGCGGGCGTTGCGCCGGCGTGAGCGGGCGTTGCGCCGGCGTGAGCGGGCGTTGCGCCGGCGTCTGCGCCGGCTTCGAGCGATGCGATGCGTTCCTCGACCCCCCTGCGGATGAGTGGATGAGTGATCGCTTCAAGAGCGAGCCGCTCGGAGGGAACGGCGAAAACGAGATCAGCCAGGGCCCGCCGGTCGAGCGAACCGTTAGCGAGGGCCACCGAGGGGCCGAAGTGCTCGAGCACCGCACGCTCTCCGGCGCCACCGGGAGCGAGCACTTCGCGCGCCACCTGGTCGGTGTCTATGACGACCGCTCCTCGGGCCGCCAGCAAGCGGCCCACGGTCGACTTGCCGGCGCCTAGCCCTCCGCTCAGGCCGATGCGCAACAGCGCGCGAGATGAAGACGTCGGCTCGGTCTCTGGCGCCGTCTCGTTCAGCTGGTCGGGCTCGTCTCCGTCGGCTCGTCTGTCGGCGAAGTGTTGGCACCACCAGCACCGTCAGCTGAGGGTGCTGGCTCAGGCGCCGCCTCCATGGAGGAGCCCGTTGGATCAGATGCCTCTGCCGGCTCCGGCGAACCCGCTGCCGAGGCAGCTTCTGGCTGACCGGCAACCGGCCCACCGTCTGGCTCGGATGAAGCGGTGCCTGCAGCGGAGGGCTCGGATGAAGCGGTGCCCGCAGCGGAGGGCTCGGATGAAGCGGTGCCCGCAGCGGAGGGCTCGGACTGTGCCTGCTCTGCCTGCTCGGCGATATAGCCGGCCCAGGCCGCCTGTGCTTCTGACTCGGGCTCGAACGGGGTGTACGCGCCGATGTAGTTGCCCTGCTCGTCGTAAGCGTGGTCCCCGAAGGCCTCGCGGTACTCGGCTGCGACTTCGCCCCCCTCGGCGGCCTGCTTGATCGAGAGGCTGATGCGCCGGCGGGCCAGGTCGATGTCGATGATCTTGACCCAGAGCTCTTCACCGGGCGTCACTACCTGGTCGGGCTGGTCGACGTGGTGGACGGCCATTTCCGAGATGTGAACGAGGCCTTCGATACCGTCGCCGACCTGCACGAAGGCGCCGAAGGGGACCAGCTTGGTCACGCGGCCGTAAACCAGCTCACCGACACGGTGCGCGTTGGCGAACTCCTGCCAAGGATCTGCTTGCGTAGCCTTCAAGGAAAGGCTGATCCGCTCGCGGTCGGTGTCTACGTCGAGCACCCGCACGGTCACGCGGTCGCCGACCTGGACCACCTGCCCAGGGTGGTCGACATGCTTCCAGGAAAGTTCCGAGACATGGATGAGACCGTCCATCCCGCCCAAGTCGACGAACGCCCCGAAGTTGACGACCGACGAAACGACCCCTTCGCGTATTTCGCCCGGCTTTAGGTTGGTGAGGAACTCATCGCGTTGCGACCGCTGTGCCTCTTCCAGGTAGGCCCGGCGCGAGAGCACCACGTTGTTGCGGTTTTTGTCTAGCTCGATGATCTTGGCTTCGAGCTCACGACCCACATACGGCTGCAGGTCGCGCACCCGGCGCAGCTCGACCAGCGAAGCCGGCAAGAACCCGCGCAGGCCAATGTCGACAATCAACCCGCCCTTCACTACCTCGATGGCGGGGCCGCGCACGGTGCCGTTGCGCTCTTTGACGGCCTCGATCGTCCCCCAAGCCCTCTCGTACTGAGCACGCTTCTTGGATAGGACGAGGCGACCTTCCTTGTCCTCCTTTTGCATGACGAGGGCTTCGATCTTGTCGCTCACCTTCACGACATCGTGGGGGTCAACGTCGTGGCGGATCGACAGCTCTCGTGCGGGGATAACGCCCTCTGACTTGTAGCCGATATCGAGGAGGACTTCGTCATTGTCGACTTTGACGACGGTGCCTGAGACGATGTCGCCCTCGTCGAACTCAATGATCGTGTCTGCTATCGCGTCCTCGAAGGACGTCCCGCCTAGGTCGTCGGAGATGACCTGGCGAGGCGTATAGGCACCCGACTCATCAAAAGTGCCCATCTCGGTGCTGCTGGCTTCGGCCACAGTAGCGCCGATCTGTGGGTTGGATTCGGACATGGGTTATCGGTTCTTCCTTGACATTTTTGGGTATAGCTCGACGTCGCGCCTCGCATGCTACACCTAGAACCAGCTCGTCCCCTCGCGCCCCTGGCCGGGCACCGCGCGGGTCACACCAGGAGGAACCTGCTCGGGCGCCCTAAGGTTACCAGTGTTGTGAGGCTGAGAGGTGGCGTGGCGGTTGCTGTCCTGGTCGTTTTGGCGTTGGCCCTGGCGGCCTGCGGGGGGACGAAGACCGCTAGCCGCGAGCGCGCGAGCTCCCGAAGGGGCCATGTTGCCGCTACCACCAACTCGACGGCTTCCGCCCACTCGACCGTCACCACCAACTCCACCGCCGCCACGCCGACGGTCCCAGGCAGCACGGTCCCGGCCAGGACGGTCCCGGCCGCGACGGTCCCGGCCGCGACGGTCCCGAGCTCCACAGTTCCAGGCACTTCATCAACTACTCAGAGCGTCGCTACCACCACAAGCTCGTCGACCGCTCGGCCGACTACAGCGGTCACCTCGGTCACGCCGAGCACGCTCGGGGGCGGCCAGCCAGCTGGAGGGCCGGTGCCCGCCGGCTTCGACCCCGTGTCGTTTACGGCCGTCTCGGCAAGCGAGTTTTGGCTGTTAGGCGAAGCGCCGTGTTCTAGCGCGGTTTGCACATCGATCGTGCGTACGACCAACGGTGGGGCAAGCTTTGTCGGTATCCCTGCGCCCGTGGCGCCGCTCGACCTTGGCTCTCCATCGACTGGGGACATCAATACGTTGCGCTTCGCAGACCCTCTCGACGGGTACGCCTACGACACGCATGCCGTCGGGGCGTTCTGGGACACCCATGACGGCGGCGAGCATTGGACGGAGCCGTCGTTCGTTGCTGGGCGCGAGCTGCTCGCGTTCGGCTCTGGGGCCGGCTATGCCTTCGCGCTCGTAGGCAAGTGCCGACAAGGGGGCTGCACAAACATGGTGCTCGAGCGGAGCCCCGTCGGGTCAGATAGCTGGACGCCGCTCAGCTTGCCTGTGCCCGCCGGCGCCGACCCATACCTGACGATGTCGGTTCATGGCGCCAACCTCTGGATCTCCGTGACGACCTCGCAGTCGTCACCGAACCAGCTCCTAGTCGTGGGGACGGGCGCCGGCGCCAGCTTCACTACCCATACGAGCCCTTGCTACTCCGGGCTCGGAGGGAAGTTAGAGGCAGCGTCGTCTGAGGCTGTCTGGGCGGCCTGCCCGACCGGGATGCTTGCCGGGCTGTGGCGTTCCGACGACGGCGGGGCGCACTGGAAGCAGCTGACGTCTGCTCCCCAGCTTCCCAACTCTGCGATGGTGGCGGCCGCGAGCGCCTCCACAGCCGTGGTCGCACCCGACCCGAACGGTGGATTGCTCATCACCACAGACGGCGGCGCGACGTGGAAAACCATCTCTGTGGGCTCGGCTGGTTACTCCTGGTCCTGGGTTGGTTTCACGGACGCGACGACGGGCTCGGCGCTCGAGTTCGAGGGCCAGGCGCCGGCGGGCTGGCCCTGGCCGAACGGCCCATTCCCCGAGCAGCTCTGGCGCACTACCGACGGTGGCGCCACCTGGTCTGGCCCTGTACGCATAGCCGGTTGAGCCGGGAGCTCCTGTGCCGGCGTTGTGCCCGCTATGCCCCCGTGATTGCAGCTGCTCATCTCGTCACGGGTGGCCGCTGGCTTGACGTGGGCTTGAGGCCGGGTTTGACGTGGGCCTCGAGCGCGGGGCCGCCCCAACGCCGGCCCGACGCCCAACGCCGGCCCGACGCCCAACGCCGGCCCGACGCCCAACGCCGGCCCGACGCCCAACGCCGGCCCGACGCCCAACGCCGGCCCGACGCCCAACGCCGGCCCGACGCCCAACGCCCAAGCGTCGGGCGAATCAGCCGCCTCGTCCCATTTCTCTCTGCAAATGGGTACACAAACGTGCGTTCGCAACTGGTAGCCTTTAGGATATGTACGAGCGGTTGGTCGTGCGAGGGGCACGCGAGCACAACCTGCGGGACGTCTCGGTCGACCTGCCACGGGACCGGCTCATCGTGTTTACGGGCTTGTCGGGCTCAGGCAAGAGCAGCCTGGCTTTCGACACCATC
Organism: Actinomycetes bacterium; assembly: GCA_021787035.1. Taxonomy (GTDB): domain Bacteria; phylum Actinomycetota; class Acidimicrobiia; order Acidimicrobiales; family Palsa-688; genus JAJZYO01. Next base: position 40,325 of record JAJYMM010000166.1, on the reverse strand, counting down.
TATGCCGAGGGTCAGCGCCGTTACGTAGAGTCGCTGTCTGCCTACGCCCGGCAGTTCCTCGGCCAGATGGACAAGCCCGACGTCGACTTCATAGAAGGCCTTTCGCCAGCGATCTCGATCGACCAGAAGTCGGCCTCCCGCAACCCACGGAGCACGGTCGGGACCATCACGGAGATATACGACTATTTGCGGCTGCTCTATGCGCGCGTGGGCATACCTCACTGCCCCGATGACGGGAGCGAGGTCTCGCGCCAGACGCCACAGCAGATCGTCGACAGGGTGCTCAGGCTGCCCGAAGGGAGCCGGTTCCAGGTGCTGGCACCGGTCGTGCGCGGGCGTAAGGGTGAGTACGAGAGCCTCCTCTCCGAACTTGCCGGCCAGGGCTTCGCGCGCGCCCGCGTTGACGGTACCGTTTACGAGCTGACCGAAGTGCCCAAGCTCGCGCGCTATGAGAACCACACGATCGAAGTGGTCGTCGACCGGCTTGTACTGCGCCCCGGCATCGAGAGGCGCCTCACCGATTCGCTCGAAACTGCCCTCAAGCTCGCGGATGGGGTAGCGGAAGTGCAGGTCGTGCCCCGCGGGGACCCAGGGGAGGAGAGCAGCCCGGCCCCTCGGGGAGGCCGTGACGAGCAGACCGCCAGAGCTGGTGAAGCGGAAACGAAACCGGAGACACTTGTCTTTTCGCAACATTTGGCCTGCCCGGTATGCGGGCGGTCCTTTGAAGAGCCGGCACCTCGCAATTTCTCCTTCAATTCTCCGTACGGCGCCTGCCCGACTTGTGACGGGCTCGGCACGCGTTACGAAGTGGACCCCGACCTGATCGTCCCGGACCCCGACCGTTCCATAGATGATGGGGCGATCGCGCCTTGGGCCGGCGCTCGGACCGAGTACTTCGGGAGGCTCCTGCAAGGTGTCGCGGAGACGTTTGACATCTCGACTTCGGTGCCTTGGCGCAAGCTCAAAAAGCAGGACCAGAAGGTCATTTTGTACGGTTCTGGAGGCACGCAGGTTCACCTGCATTACAAAAACCGCTTCGGCCGCTCTCGTTCCTACTACACCAATTACGAGGGTGTGGTCCCGTTCCTTGGGCGCCGCCACGCCGAGGCCGAGTCCGATTCGGCGCGCGAGCAGATCGAGGGGTACATGCGAGAGGTGCCATGTCGCGCGTGCGGTGGTGCCCGGCTAAGGCCGGAGAGCCTCGCCGTGACGGTGGACGGCAAAAATATCTTTCAAGTGTGCGACCTTTCGATCCGCGGTGCCACTGAGTTCGTCGGCGACCTGTCGCTTTCGGAGAGAGACCACTTGATCGCCGATCGGGTACTCAAGGAAGTAAGGGCCCGCTTGCAGTTCCTGGTTGACGTCGGCCTCGACTACCTGAGCCTCAACCGTAGCGCTGGCACGCTCGCCGGCGGAGAGGCACAGAGGATCCGCCTGGCGTCGCAGATAGGCAGCGGTCTCGTGGGCGTGCTATACGTGCTCGACGAGCCCTCCATCGGGCTACACCAGCGTGACAACCGCAAGCTAATAGACACGTTGCTGCGCCTTCGCGATCTTGGCAACACTGTGATCGTCGTTGAGCACGACGAGGAGACGATCCGTACGGCCGATCACGTGGTGGACATCGGGCCAGGTGCCGGTGAGCACGGCGGCCGGGTGGTTGTGTCCGGGACCGTAAAGGAGTTGCTCCGCAGCAAGGCTTCCCTAACCGGCCAGTACCTCTCGGGCAAGCGCTTCGTACCGGTGCCTTCGCTCAGACGGCCACCTGCTGGTTGGCTCGTCGTGCGAGGGGCGAGGGAGCACAACTTGGCAGGCATGGACGTGGAGTTCCCGACCGGGTGTTTCGTCGTGGTCACTGGAGTGTCGGGTTCGGGCAAGTCCACGCTCGTAAACGACATCTTGCTGCGGGCAATGATGGCTCATGTCTACAAGTCGAAGGAGGTGCCCGGCCGTCACAAGAGGGTCGACGGGATGGACGCCTTCGACAAGGTCGTAGACGTCGACCAGTCGCCCATAGGCCGGACGCCGAGGAGCAACCCGGCAACCTACACAGGGGTTTTCGACCACGTCCGGCGCCTGTTCGCGACGACGACCGAAGCCAAGGTGCGGGGCTACCAGCCGGGCCGGTTCTCCTTCAACGTCAACGGCGGCCGCTGCGACGCCTGTGCCGGAGATGGGACGATTAAGATCGAGATGCACTTTCTCCCCGACGTGTACGTACCCTGCGAGGTGTGCAAGGGGGCCCGCTACAACCGCGACACGCTGGACATAACCTTCAAGGGCAAAAATATTGCCGAAGTCCTCGACATGTCTTGCGAGGAGGCTGCTGAGTTTTTCTCCAACCAGCCCGTGATCGCCCGCCATATGCAGACGCTGGTCGACGTCGGGCTCGGTTACATAAAGCTGGGCCAGCCCGCCCCGACCCTTTCGGGCGGCGAGGCACAGAGGATTAAGCTGGCTTCTGAGCTGGCCCGGCGTTCGACCGGTAGGACGCTTTATGTACTCGACGAGCCGACGACAGGGCTTCACTTCGAAGATGTCCGAAAGCTCCTAGGCGTGCTTGCCCGCCTGGTGGACCAGGGCAACACTGTGATTGTCATAGAGCACAACCTGGACGTGATAAAGACCGCGGATTGGATAATCGATCTCGGTCCTGAGGGTGGGGACGGGGGAGGCAAGGTCGTTACCACCGGGACGCCAGAGCAGGTCGCCAAGTGCCCCGACAGCTACACGGCCAAGTTCTTGGAGCCCGTACTCGCGAGCGGAAAGTTCTCATGACGCGAAGACCCCCGGGCGTGGTCGCCCGGGGGTCTTGGTTTTTCGCCTTTGCCGCGGCCTCCCGGCGCTGCGAGGCGACGGTTTCAGACTGGCTCAGTGCCCGTGGTGCCCATGTCCCGGCTCCGGCAAGCGATGGTGGTCCCCGCCGGAAGAGTGGTGGGTGCCGGCGCCACCACGGAGGTAGGCAAGCGCCCTCAGGTAGTCACGGTTGGCGGCTGCGACTGCTCGGTTTGCCGAGGTAACGCCTGCTGATGCGCTCACGAGGAGCTTGTGGTTGGCATTCCACTCAGCCGGCGTAAAGGTGAGCAGTTGGGCCGACAGCCCGGACATCGCTGCCGTGGCAGTCTGGACCTGGTCTTGCATGTCTGTGACGAGCGGCCCGAGCACGGCCTGGTTGGAAGCATTTACCAAGCCGTTCAGGGAACTGATCTCCTGGTTGTCAGCGGGGAGTGCCACGTTGCTCAGGTAGTCCACCCGGATAACGTCGTTGACCACGGGTACGACCAGGTAATAGATTCGGAGCTGGGTGAAAATGTCCGTGTAGTCGGAAATAGCTTGTGCGACCGTCGTGTCGGTGCTGATCTTCGCTCCGAGGGCCTGTAGGGCACTTATGTCTGATTGCATGTCGCTCACGAGCGTCGCCTGATCGGGCCCGAGGTAGGACTTGGACTGGACGAGAGCAATGGACGCGTTGAGGGCGTTGACCCGTGCGGATATTTGCCGAGCCGCCCTTTCCTGGATGGCGGCGAGACGCCCGGGTTCGGAGGTGGTGCTCGTCGTGGTAGGTGCGCCCGTCGTGGTAGTAGTAGTGGTCGGGTGGTGGTCGAGGTACCGGAGAGCCTCGTAGTACTCGCGTTGGGCCATCGCAAGGGCCTTGTCGGCCGTGGCTGTCGAGACGCGGGCCGGGTCGAGCAGGCCATGGTTTGAGTCCCATTCGGCCGCCGTATAGCCGAGTAGCTGAGCTGAGAGACCGGTCGTGGCAGACGATGCAGCCTGGGCCTCCTGTTGCATGTCGGCCACCAGTGGCCCGATCACGGCCTGGTTCGAAGCATTTTCCTGCCCTTGGAGACTGGAGATCTCGCTTTGGAGGGCCGGCAGTGAAAGGTTGTCCACGTGGTCGGCGTTCACGACATAGCTTACGACGGGCATTACCAGGTAATAGATGCGAAAGCCCGAAAATATCGTGTAGTAATCTGCCAAGGCCTGCTGGACAGTGGCGTCCGACTGGATCTTTGTGTCAAGAGCTTGCAACCCCGATATGTCGGACTGCAAGTTCGTGACAAGGGCTGCTTGGTCGGAGCCGAGGAAAGAGTATGAGTTTACGTCGGCTATCGCGTCGTCGAGGGAGCGCAAGCGGAGGGTTATCTCGTTTGCGGCCCTGGCCTTTATCCGTGAGAGCTGGCGTGCATAGGTTGGCACGGTCGTGACACCGGGAGCCGGGTTATCTTGAGCCACAGCGGGTAAGGCCGTGGCTGCTAGGGTGCCGGCGCTAGCGGCGAGCGTCAGCGCCAGGGCTGCCACTGCTCTCGGGCTGCCACGGCGGGCTCGTAGTCGCCTGTTCATTGGTTGTCTCCCCTATGTAGTCGTTGCCTCGGTTTCGTACAGAATCGAATCGTCGCACGCTTTTATGAGACGGTCTTGGGCGAGCTGTGATGGTCCTGTGAAATGTGTCCTTGGGCTCGTCACAGTCGCCGGCCGGCATTGACACATTGGCCCATCACCGCGCTTGCGCCGTGGCCCCGAGGTCGCGACGTTGCCTTTTGGGCGCGCAGGGCGACCCACGGCTTCGTCTCAGGGGGCAGGCTCCAGATGGGATGGCCTTCTCCTGCCAGGGTAGTCGGGCAGCATTCGTCCGGCGCTGTGCTGGTGGCGATGGGCGCGACCTGGGCGCTGCAAAGGGGGACCTGGCGCCCGACTTGGCGGGCCTGGGCGCTGCAAAGGGGGACCTGGCGGTGCGGCGATGGCCCGGGCCTGGGCGCCGCAAAGGGGGACCTGGCGGTGCGGCGATGGCCCGGACCTGGGCGCCGCACTGGGGGATGCTCGCCCGAAGGGCCATAGGGGTTTGCCCGTAGGACCCCCTGCCCGGAGGACCACCTGCCCGTAGGACCCCCTGTTAGTGGGAGCGCGCACCGGTGCGCCAGACTGGTCGGCGATGCTCGAACGTCCGCCCGCCGGCGCCATACCCGACGCACCCGGGAGCTACCAGTTCCGCGACCGGGACGGGAGGGTCATATACGTCGGCAAGGCCAAGTCGCTTCGCCAGCGCCTCTCCAACTACTTCCAGTCCCCCGCAGTCCTGGCGCCGCGGACAGCGCAGATGGTTGCGTCCGCCGAAAGCGTCGAGTGGATCCAGGTCCGCAACGACGTGGAGGCGCTCATGCTCGAGTACAGCCTGATAAAGCAGTACAAGCCGCGCTTCAATGTGCGGCTCCGGGACGACAAGAGCTACCCGTTCCTCGTCCTCACCACGGCGGACCGCTGGCCCAGGGCGACGGTGCGGCGAGGGAAACCCTCGAGCGGGGGCGGGTCGTCAGGCGGGTCGTCAGGCGGGTCGTCGCGCGGGTCGTCAAGTGGGCGGGGGCGAGGGGGGGGCGCTCGTTTTGGGGCCGGCTCCCCGGTCTCGCCGGCTGTCCCGGGGGGGGCCGGGGTTGTGTCCCCTGGCGGAGGCACTAGTGCGGCGAACCGGTATTTCGGTCCGTACGCGCACGCGTACGCGATCAGGGAGACGCTTGACTTGTTGCTCCGGACGTTCCCGGTCCGAAGCTGCAGCGACGCCAAGTTCGTACGCCACGAGCGCCTCGGTAAGCCCTGCCTCATGTACCACATCGAGCGCTGCGCTGGACCGTGCGCTGGCCTCGTGGGCCATGAGCAGTACTCCGAGCTCGTCGCCGACTTTGCGACCTTCCTGGACGGGGACACGGCGCCCGTGGTGCGAAAACTTGAGTCCGAGATGCAAGAGGCTGCGGGCAACTTGGAGTTTGAGCTCGCCGCGCGCCTGAGGGACCGGCTGGCGTCGGTGAGGAGGGCGATCGAAAAGCAGCAGATGGTCACTGAGAGAGCCGAGAACCTCGATTGCTTCGCCCTCGCAGAAGACGAGTTAGAGGCGGCCGTCCAGGTGTTCTACGTAAGGCGGGGCCGAGTGGTGGGCAGGAAGGGTTTCATCGTCGACAAGGTCGAGGATCTCGAGCCGCCGCAACTGCTCGCCCATGTCTTGGAGCAGCACTACGCCGAGCCGATCAATGGTGTGCCCCCCCTCGTCCTGGTGCCGGGCGAGGTGGACGAGGCCGAGGTGCTCGAGGAGTGGCTGAGTGGTCTCCGTGCCGAGAGCGCCGCCGTGAGCGGGAGCGGTGCACGCCTGAACGAGGAGATCGAGTGGTGGGCCGCCAGTGACGAGCGCCGGCCGGAACGCAGCGTCAACCCGACTGCGAGCGGCCAGAGCCGCGTGCGCTTCCACGTGCCCCAGCGCGGGGAAAAGAAGGCCCTGCTCGAGATGGTGGCCAAGAACGCTGGGGAGGAACTTGCTCGCCACAGGCTGAAGCGTTCGGCTGACCACAACGCGAGGGCGCGCGCCCTGAACGCGCTCCAAGACGCGCTCGGCCTCCCTGAGGCGCCCCTTCGCATCGAGTGCTACGACATGAGCCACCTCCAGGGCACCGACTATGTCGGTTCCATGGTCGTCATGGAAGACGGGTTGCCCAAGCCCTCCGAGTACAGACGTTTCAAGGTCCGGACCGTGCCTGGCAACGACGACTACGCCGCTATGGAGGAGGTCCTCAACCGCAGGCTCCGCGCGTACCTCGAGGAAAGGGAGCTTCCCGTGGCCGAGAGGAAGCGCCACTTTTCCTACCCTCCCCAGCTGCTCCTAGTAGACGGCGGCAAGGGTCAGCTGAGCGTAGCCGTCCGGGTGCTCGAGGAACTTGGACTCGACCAGGAGATCCCGGCCGCCTCTCTCGCCAAGCAGTTCGAGGAGGTCTTCCTGCCCGGGACGTCCGAACCCGTCCGTATCGCTCGTGGCTCCGAAGCGCTCTACCTCCTACAGCGGGTGCGCGATGAAGCTCACCGCTTTGCGATCGGCTACCACCGCAAGCTCCGAGGCAAGAAGGTGACGGCCTCGGTACTGGACGGCATCCCGGGGCTCGGGCCGGCGCGGCGCAAGCGCCTCGTGTCCGAGCTCGGGGGTATAAAAGCGGTCCGCGAGGCCCCGCGTGAGTCCTTGGCGGCGATCAGCTGGTTGCCTGCCTCCGTGGCCGACGCCCTTTGGGAGAAGATCCATGGGCCGGTTGCCGCAGTGGAAAGCGCTAAGTAGGCCAAAAGGACCACGGTCGCCCCGCCGGCGACCGTGGTCCTTTTCACCGGCCCTCACCAGGGCCGGCAGCCTTGGAAGCCCCCGTCGCAGCCTCCAAAGCCACCCGGGCGATCCGTCCGCCCGTGTTCATTAGAGATCCTTCCCCTGGTTTGTGACGCGTTGTTGGCCGAGTTGTGATGGTCTTGTGAAGGCCATGTGACAGGCGCCCGCGGAGCTGTGAGCCAGACTGGGCTTGTGTACCACGACCCCGAAAGTCCCTTGCCTGTAGAAGTCGACCAGCTCTGGGAGGTCAACGCCGGCTGGTGGCAACAACGCTTCACCGAAGGGGCGGATCCTGAGTACAGCGAGCAGATTGTCCCGCTCCTCGAAGAAGAGCTGGGCGCGGTGGCACGGAGGTTCGACGGGCTGGGACACGTGCTCGACATCGGCTGCGGTGAGGGTCAACTCTCGCGCGTAGCTGCGGGCGTCCCCGGCGTGCGCGAGGTCGTGGGCCTTGACCCGACATGGGCGCAGCTGGCCGAGGCTGCTCGGCGCCAGGCACTTGGACGGCGAGAGGTTGGAGCCGATGGGGGAGATCCGGGCCGGCGAGGCACAGCCGTCTACCTCCAGGCGACCGCCGGCGCCCTTCCCTTCCCTGACGAGAGCTTCGACGCGGCCTTTGCGTGCTTGGTGTTCGAGCACATAGAAGGGGCTGAGGCAGCACTTGGAGAAGTGGGGAGGGTGCTGCGGGCGGGCGGAATGTTCCTCCTCATGCTCAACCACCCGCTCCTCCAGGCGCCTGGCAGCGGCTGGGTGGACGACCACATCCTGGGCGAGCAGTACTGGCGGATAGGGCCATACCTAGTGGAGCACCACGGGGTAGAGGAGGTCGATAAGGGAGTCTGGCTGCCGTTCATACACCGTCCTTTGTCCGTGTACGTGAATTCGCTGGTCGCGGCCGGCCTTTACCTGACGGGGATGGCCGAGCCGGCGCCGCCTTCTGGCTTCTTGGACAAGGCGGAGGAGTACGAGCAGGCGGCCGCGTTCCCGCGGCTCTTGGTGCTTCGAGCCGAGAAGCAAGCTCGCTAGCCCAGCTCAGGAGAGTTTTTACCGGTGGCGACCAGGCTCTCTTGAGGTCACCGCGAGGGCCCTGCCGCCGGAGCCGGCCACCGGGCGGAGGCGGCTCGGTTCGGTGCTTTCGGTGCGGCACTGGCGGGCCCCGGGGCGGCACAATGATTAGGTGGCAGAGTTCGTCGTCGTGACCGGGCTATCCGGGGCTGGCCGTTCCCAGGCAGCGGCTGTGTTGGAGGACCTCGGTTGGTACGTCATGGACAACCTGCCGACGGCCCTCATTACGAAGGTGGCCGATCTCGTGTCGGCGTCTGGGCCCGAGACCCAGCGCGTCGCGCTCGTCATTGGTCGCGACCCTGGCCAGCTAGGCGAGCTGAAGGCAGCTATCGAACAGCTCCGCAAGACGGAGCGGGTGAAGGTCCTCTTCCTCGATGCCTCCGACGAGGTCCTCGTCCGCCGCTTCGAGGGGACTCGCCGGCGCCACCCGATCGGCCAGGAGGGCGTTGCCGAGGCTATCGCCGACGAGCGCCACCGATTGGAGGAGATCAAGGAGCTCGCAGACGTCGTAATAGACACGTCGGACCTAAATGTTCACCAGCTCCGTGAGCGCCTTGGAGAGCTGTTCAGCCCGGACGACGCGACCGCGATGCAGGTCCTCGTCATAAGCTTTGGCTTCAAGCACGGGGTTCCGCTGGACGTGGACAACGTCCTAGACGTTCGGTTCATCCCCAACCCGCACTGGGTCGAGGAGATGCGGCCGCTCACCGGTCTCGACGAGCCCGTCCGGCGCTTCGTGCTGTCCCAGCCCGAGTCCAAGGAGTTCCTGTTCAGGACCGAGCAGCTGTTCGAGTTCCTCCTGCCCGCTTATGTAAGGGAGGGAAAGTCGTACTTGACGATCGCCGTCGGGTGCACCGGGGGCCGGCACAGAAGCGTCGTCCTGGCCGAGGAGATAGCCGCTTCGCTTCGCAGGATGGGCTACGACCCTAGCGTCATCCACCGGGACGTGGAGCGGTGAGGGCACCGAGCGTTGTAGCGCTTGGCGGCGGCCATGGCCTCGCTGTCACCTTGAACGCCGTCACGAGGTATGCCGGGCAGGTCACGGCTGTGGTCTCCGTCGCCGACGACGGCGGGTCGAGCGGGCGGCTTCGAGCCTTTTGGCCCGGGCCGGCGCCTGGTGACGTGCGCCGTTGCCTCCTTTCGTTGGCTGCTGACGGACCGCTCGAGAAGCTTTGGGCTCAGGTGCTCGACTACCGCTTCACGGCTGGAGAGCTCGTGGGGCACTCCCTCGGGAACCTGGTGCTGATGGCCCTATCGGAGGTCACGGGAGACTTCGCCATGGCCACGGCCGAGCTCGGGCGGCTTCTCGGGGTGACGGCGAGGGTGCTCCCGGCCACGCTCGGCGCGGTCGATCTCTGCGCGGAGATGGAGACGCCCCAAGGCAGGGCTGAGGTCACGGGCCAGGCCAAGGTGACCCATTCGCCGGCACCCGTCCGGCGCGTGTGGCTGTCGCCCTCGAGCCCCGACGCCCCTGCCGAGGTGCTGGCGGCGATCGCCGGGGCGGACCAGGTCGTTCTTGGGCCGGGCTCGCTCTTCACGAGCGTCCTCGCGGTGTGCGCCGTGCCGGCGATCCGCCGTGCGCTGGAGGAGCGGGCCGGCGGGCGCGTCTATGTTTGCAACCTCGCGCCCCAAGAGGGCGAGACGGCCGGCTTTGACGCCGACGCCCACCTGGAGGCCCTGGCAGCCCACAACGTCCCTGTCGACATCGTTGTCTGTGACCCCTCGACCAGGGTCGGGGTGCCGGCTGGGAGGGTCGGCCTGCAGTCTGGTGCCGGCGGCGCCAGCCGTTCAGCCCTCGGTGCGCGCGTCGTGATAGGGGCCCTCGCCGGGCCTGATGGGCACTCTCACAACCCAGCCTTCCTTGCCGAGGTGCTCGAGGCGTTGGCACGAACCGCCTGAGCTGGCCAACTCCTAAGCGAGATTCCCGAGGGAGGCTGGAGGCGGGTTCCCTGAGGGATGTCGGCAGCGTTGGCGCCGGCGGAAGGCTAGAGGACCGCACGGGTGGTAGGCCGAGGCCCGAGGGAGGCCCGAGGGAGGCCGGCCGGCATGCTAGCTCCCCGAGGAAGGGGCAGAATAGTGAGGTGCTGCGAAGAGCCGGTATGGCAGGCCTGGTAGTCGCCATAGGAGCAGGGCTCATGTTGCCGGCCGCAGCCGGTGCAACCGGAGCCCCGACGCCAAGCATCACGATCCCGAAGACCACGAGGCCAAAGACCACGAGGCCAAAGACCACGAGGCCAAAGACCACGAGGCCAAAGACCACGAGGCCAAAGACCACGAGGCCAAAGACCACGAGGCCAAAGACCACGAGGCCGAAGGTGACCGGCAACGCCGCCGCCATCGCCTTTTACCGCAAGGTCGTGAAGGCCACGGCGGCAACCGAGGGAGTGGAGGAGATCTATCCGCCCCAGCAGCCACTTACGCAGGCCAAGTTCGCCGGCAAGCGCCTTTCTTGGGCAGAGATGCAATCGACGAAGGCGGGCTTCTCGCCGGCGACCGACGTGGTGTTTGTCGGTGCGGAGCACGGGAAGGTGACCTTCGTTGCCGACAGCGTCTTATATGCCGGCAAAGGGACGATCTTCCCTGACTTCGGGCTTCTACTGACGGCGAAGGGGGAGGTCCTCCTGGCTAATGGTGCCGCCGCACGGACAGGCCCCGCGGGCAAGAAAACCCCTGTTTACCCCTGCGCAGGTGGCTACAGCGGCCCGAAGTTGGTGGCTGGGTACAACCAAGTGGGGATCCAGTTTGGCTATAGCCTCATCGGCCACTTCGACAAGATGAAACTGGTCGACAAAGCCAAGGCCTATCAGGTGACATCTACCTATCCCTGGTTCGGCAACCCGGCCCAGACGGCGACAGAGGTTGACACGGTCCCGATTGCAACCGACTTGCCGGCGCTCACGGTGATCCATGTCAGCGCCGCCGGCAAGTTCGCTGCCTTTACGATGCGTGAAGCGAACATCTGGGCCCACCAGAAGCTCTACCCGCCCGCTACTAACGGCATCTGTGCGGCATACGTGAAGGGCGTTCCCTAGCACCGGACCTGAGCGGGCTTAGCCGGCGCGCTCTCGGGTAGGTGGCTCCGCGCGCTCTTGGCAGGTTCCCCTAAGCTCCTTAGTAGACGCCACCATCTTCGGCAGAATGTCCCTCGGAGCATCCTTCTAGAAGGACCAAAGTCCCGGTGCGCAGGGTCGTGGTCCCCATCAAGGCCGTTGGCGCTCGTCGCCTAGACTCGGCAAGCGACAACGAAGCACAACCAAAGCGGACGAAGGAGAAGACACATGGCTGTCAGGGTAGGGATCAACGGGTTCGGCCGGATCGGGCGCAACTTCTTGCGTGCCGTGCTGGACGCCGGCGCCGATATCGAGGTCGTGGCTGCCAACGACTTGGCATCGCCCGAGGCGAACGCCCACCTCCTGAAGTACGACTCGACGTTCGGCGTCCTGAAGCACGAGGTGAAGGTCTCTGAGGACACGATCGCCGTGGGGCCGCACACCTTCAAGAGCTTCTCCGAGAAAGATCCTGCCAACCTGCCATGGGGGCAACTCGGCGTTGACGTCGTGATCGAGTCGACCGGTAGGTTCACAGACGGCGAAAAGGCTAAGGCCCACCTCGCTGCGGGCGCCAAGCGGGTCGTCATATCGGCACCGGGGACCAACGTCGACGCCACGTTTGTGGTCGGTGTCAACGACAACACTTACGACCCCGCCAAGCACCGGATCGTCTCCAACGCCAGTTGCACGACCAACTGTTTCGTCCCGATGATCAAGGTCCTAGACGACGCTTTCGGGGTCGAAAAGGGCCTCATGACGACGGTTCACGGTTACACCAACGACCAAAACATCCTCGACCTCGTCCACAAGGACCTCCGCAGGGCGCGCGCCGCAGCTCAAAACATCATCCCGACGAGCACGGGAGCGGCCCGTGCGACCAGCCTTGTAATTCCATCGATGAAGGGCCGCCTCGACGGCTCGTCGCTCCGGGTCCCGGTCCAAGACGGCTCGATCACCGACTTCACGGGGATCCTCGGGCGGGAAGTCACGGTCGAAGAGATCAACGAGGCCTTCAAGAAGGCTGCTACGGCCGGCCCTCTGTCCAAGGTGCTCGTTTACACCGACGAGCCGATCGTCTCCTCGGACATAGTGGGTTCGCCGGCCTCTTGCACCTTCGACTCGAAGCTCACGATGGCCTCGGGTTCGCTCATCAAGGTCTTCGGCTGGTACGACAACGAGTGGGGCTTCTCGAACCGCCTCGTTGACCTTGCCCTCATGATGGGCCGCAAGTAGCGGGCGATGGATCTTCCCATCCTGGAGGACCTGCCGCCGGTCGCCGGCAAGCGGGTGCTCGTACGCTGCGATTTCAACGTGCCCATTTCCAACGGCGTCATAACAGACGACCTGCGGATCCGCCTGCCGATCGAGACGCTCACATGGCTGCTCGACCACGGGGCTTCCAAGCTCACGGTCTGCAGCCACCTCGGCCGGCCCAAGGGTAAGCCAGATCCCAAGTACTCGATCGCCCCCGTGCGCGAGCACCTGATGGAGCTGTTGCGGGCGAAGGGTGCTGACACGAGCCGGGTCGAGCTCTTGGAGAACCTCCGCTACAACGCTGGAGAAGAGGGCAACGACCCCGACTTCGCCAAGTCCCTGGTGGAAAATCAGGACCTCTACGTGGATGACGCGTTTGGCGCCGCCCACCGGGCGCACGCCTCGATCGTCGGTCCACCGCAGTTCTTGCCCTCTGCGGCGGGCAGGGTGCTGGCCCGGGAGGTGGAGGTCCTCGATGGTCTCCTCCAAGAGCCTGCGCGCCCGTTTGTCGCGGTACTGGGCGGTGCCAAGGTTTCGGACAAGTTGGGCGTTATCGACGCCCTTCTCGAAAAGGTCGACACGGTCCTCGTGGGCGGGGGCATGTGTTTCACTTTCCTCGCCTCCGAGGGCCATGCCACCGGTGGTTCGCTCCTCGAACACGAGTTTGTCGAAAACTGCAAGCGGTTGCTCGTGTCGGCCCACGCCAATGGCAAGCGGATCGTCCTTCCCACCGACATTGTGGCGCTTTCTCCCGACGGTGCGTTCGGGGCTGGCAAGGAGCCCTCTGGAGAGCTGCGCGAGGTCGGCCAGGACGTGCCCGATGGGTGGCTCGGCCTCGACATCGGCCCGGGGACGGCAGCGGCTTTTGCCGACGAGATCGCCGATGCAGCGACGGTCTTTTGGAACGGCCCGATGGGTGTGTTCGAGGACCCCCGATTCGCAGCTGGCACAAGCACGGTCGCCGAGGCCGTCGCTTCGACCAACGCTTTTAGCGTGGTAGGTGGCGGGGACAGCGCGAGCGCTCTCAAGAAGTTCGGCCTCGACGGCAAGGTTGACCACCTGTCGACGGGCGGGGGGGCCTCGCTCGAGCTCATCGAGAAGGGCGACCTCCCGGGCCTCGCTGCCCTGCGGGAAGCCGCCGCGCGGCAGAAGGCTTAGGGGGCGACGATGCCCGCAAGGCCAGGGGAACGCAAGCCGCTGATCAGCGGCAACTGGAAGATGCACCACACCCACCTCGACGCGATCGCGGTTGTGCAGAAGCTTGCCTACTCGCTCTTGCCGGCCGACTACGAGCGCGCCGAGGTGTCGGTGCACCCAGCATTCACGGCGCTGCGGTCCGTCCAGACGCTCCTCGACGCCGACGACGTTCCCATCGCCCTCGGCGCTCAGGACGTGTTCTACGAGGACTCGGGGGCCTTCACCGGCGAAGTGAGCCCGGTGATGCTCGCCAAGCTAAACGTGTCTTACGTGATCGTCGGCCACTCCGAGCGCCGGCAGCATTTCGGCGAGAGCGACGAAGTCGTCAACAAGAAGCTCTTGGCCGTCCTCCGCCACAAGATGCGCCCCATCTTGTGTGTGGGCGAGACCCTCGACGAGAGGGAGGCCGGCGTCACCGAGACCAAGGTCCTCGGCCAGCTTGAGGCCGACCTTCAGGGTGTCTCGCCCGAGGCCATGGCGAGCCTCGTGATCGCCTACGAGCCCATCTGGGCGATCGGGACCGGGCGCACCGCCAGCCCTGCTGATGCGGAGGCGGTGTGCAAAGCCGTCCGTACCTGGCTCGCCGAGCACTACGGCGCCGGTGTCGCGACCGGGACCAGGGTGCAGTACGGGGGTTCGGTGACGCCCGATAACATCGCCGAGCTGATGGCCGAGGATGACATCGACGGCGCCCTCGTCGGGGGGGCCAGCCTCGATGCCGAGCGGTTCGCGCAGATAGCGAGGCTCGGGCAGCCTGCCAAGTAGCCAAGTAGGTTGGGCTGCCTTGGTCCTGGAGACCACGCGGTCCTGGAGACCGCGGCGTCCCGCCTCGGGCTGCCTCGCGGCGCGGGCGCAGGCCTGGTATCTTGGCAATCCGGCTAGGTGCTCTGGCGCCGGTGCTGAGCGACGAGCAGCGAGACAAGAGGAGGTACCAGCTTCATGGTGATCACGTGGGTCGTGGTCGCAGTGCACATCGTGCTCTGTGTGAGCCTGGTCGTGTCCATCTTGCTGCACAGCGGTAAGGGTGGTGGCCTTTCCGAGATGTTCGGTGGCGGCTTGGGCTCTGCTGCCGCCGCGTCTAGCGTCGTGGAGCGCAACCTCGACCGCTTCACGGTCTTCACCGCCATCGCCTTCGGCTTCACCACGACGATCCTGGCCATCCGCCTGGGATAAGGCAGCGCCCTCGCGCCGGCGGTTCCTGTGCGCAAGGTGGGGCCCTGGGCCGGGCCGGGCATCCTTCCGTGGCGGCGGGAAAACGGCAGGTGCGGTAGTGCTGCTGGCTTGGGCGTCCGTGGTTGTCGCCAACGTTGTCGTGGACGCCTCGCTCGCCCTGCTCGACCCGAGGGCCCTCTGACCTCAACCACGGGGTTTAGAGGCTACGAAAAGTGTCGTCGCAATTGCGCAGGGCGCGATCGGCCAGCTCGGCAGCCGTCTCACCAAAAGGGCCCTCGGCGCAGCCGCGTCGTGCCTCAGGCGCAGGGCTGCTATCTTGGCAATTTGACGCGGCCGAAGTCGGTCGGCGCCCGAGGAACGAACACCGATGTAGGAGGAGGTGCTGGCTAGCTGGTGATCACGAGGGTCGTGGTCGCAGCAGACATCAGGCTGCACATCCCGCCGCTCGAGTGTAGCTCGTTGTAGAGCGGGAAGACGAGGGGTTTTTCCGAGTTGCCCGGAGGTCTGCTGGTCCAGCTCGCCGGCATGTCGCCTGCTCATAGATGAAAGGCGCACAAAATGCATTTCCATGTTGCGGGGCCCAAGCCCGCTAGGGCAGAGGGACGGCCCCGGGCGAGGTCGCCGCTCCAAACACTGGCCGTCTTGGCCGTCGCCGTCGGCACTGCCGCTGGGTCGCTCGCGGGCGCCCCGAACGCGTACGCCGCCTCGGCCTCTGGCAATTTCGGCCCGACCACTGCGGTGCCCTCAGTCGGCACGAAGATCCAGGGCGGTACCGCCTACTTTATGGAGGGCCAGCAAGCCCCGCCGACTTACATCTTCCCGTTCATCTCCCCGCAGGTCTGCTCGACCATGAACTACGGCCAGCTCACCTACCTCATGTACAGGCCCCTCTACTGGTTCGGCAACTACAACCAGCCGACCGTGGACTACAACTACTCCGTCGCCAACCCACCGAAGTTCTCTAACAACGACACGACGGTGACCGTGACGCTCAAGTCGTGGAAGTGGTCTAATGGTGAGGCAGTTACAAGCCGGGACGTCGCGTTCTGGATGAACATGATGTTCGCCAATAAGGACAACTGGTGCGATTACACGCCGGGCTTTTTCCCCGACAACGTGAAGTCGATGAGTTATCCCAACTCGAGCACGGTCGTGTTCCACCTGAAGAGGTCCTACAACCCGACCTGGTTCCTCTATAACGAGCTCTCCCAGATAACGCCCCTGCCGATGGCTTGGGACGTGACTTCTGCCAGCTCGCCTGCGCCTGCGCCTAACGCGAAGAACCTCCCTGACACCACGATCAAGGGCGCCACGGCCGTTTACAACTTCTTGAACAAGCAGGCCCTCAACCCGGCGAGCTGGGCCCAGTCCAAGTACTGGTCGATCGTGGACGGGCCGTGGAAACTCCAGAGCATGACCTCGACCGGGCGTGCGACTTTCGTTCCCAACCCCGACTACAGCGGGTCTCCCAAGCCCACGCTCTCCAAGTTCGTCGAGGTGCCTTTCACCTCCGACGAGGCGATCCTAAACGAGCTCAAGTCCGGTGGGCCCAACGCCCTGCAGGTGGCCGAGTTGCCCGACGAGTACATCCCCCAGCTGAACAGCGTCGTGTCTGAGGGCTACACGGCGGTCAACTTCCCGAGCTACAGCATCGCTTACTTCCCGCTCAACCTGGGCAACCCGACCTTCGGCCCGGTGTTCCGCGAGCTGTATTTCCGCCAGGCTTTCCAGCACCTCGTGGACCAGCAGGGGTGGATCAAGAAGATCCTTGACGGTTACGCCGTGCCTACGTACGGCCCGGCCCCGCTGGCGCCGGTCAGCCCGTTCGCGGCGAAGTCCGAGTACCAAAACCCGTACCCCTTCAGCCTCTCCGAAGCGGCCAGCGTTCTCAAGGCCCACGGGTGGGCCAATGTCGCGCCTGGCAAGATCGCCTATTGCGCCGACCCGGCCAAGTGCGGCGCTGGTGTGAAGAAGGGCCTCCAGCTCAAATTCAACCTCGAGTACCAAAGCGGCGTCGTGGTGACACAGGAGGAGGCGCTCGACCTCAAGTCCGAGGCAGCACAGGTCGGCATCGACCTCGAGCTTTCGACCGCGCCCTTCGCCCAAGTCGTGAGCAAGGCGATCAACTGTGGCCCGCACGGCTTTGCAGCCCCGTCGTCGTCGAAGTGCTCGTGGACGGCGCTCGACTGGGGCGCCGGCTGGGTCTACGCGCCTGACTACGAACCGACCGGGGAGACGCTCTTTACGACCGGTGCCGGCTCCAACTTCTCGGGCTACAGCAACTCGACGGCTGACCGGCTGATCGCAGCCACGACAACCGTGCCGGAGAGCAAGACGGCCCCGACCCTGGTCGCGTACGAAAAGTACATCGAGGACCAGGTGCCCGTGGTCTTCTTCCCGACCGCAACGGGCAACCCGACATCGGCCGCCGTGGACCTCGTGTCCAAGCACCTCGGGGGCTTCAACAACAACGCGTACACCAACCTGACCCCCGAGACTTGGTACCTCACCAAGTAAGGAAGCTCCAAGTAGAGGAGTCATAGCGAGACAGTGATGTTGGGGATGAGGCGTTCCAGGTGATCGGGTACTTAATCCGGCGCCTCCTGCAGTCGGTCGTGGTCGTGCTCGGCGTGACCATGCTCGTCTTCGGTATGGAGCACCTCATCCCCGGCGGAGCCGGTGGTATCGCCCGCGCAATTCTCGGCCCGCGCGCCAACCCGGTGACGATCCATGCGTGGGAAAAGGAAAACGGGTACCTTTCCCCGATCTGGTACCAGTACTGGGTCTGGCTCGACCACCTCCTCCATGGCAACCTCGGGTTTTCCTACAAGCTCAACCGAAGCGTTGACAGCATCATCGCCAATGACATTCCCCGTGACGTGTTGCTCGTCGGCACATCACTTGTGCTGGCGGTGGTCATAGCGGTGCCGATGGGCGTGGCCCAGGCGGTGAAGCGCAACCAGGCAGTTGATTACGTAGGCACCGCCACCTCCTTCGTGCTCTACTCGATGCCCTCTTACGCACTCGGGCTGATCTTGGTCTCGGTCTTCGCCGTGGGCATCAAGCTGTTCCCCTCCGAGGCCCCCCAGGGGACGACGGTCGGGTCGATGCTCGCCCATCCCGCGGGGCTGGTGCTGCCGATAGCCAGCCTCACCCTCGTGACCTATGCCCTATTTTCTCGTTACATGCGGTCCGCAGCGATCGACAGCCTGGCGCAGGACTACATAAAAACGGCCCGCGCAAAGGGGTTGCCAGAGAGGCTGGTGCTGTGGCGGCACCTGCTCCGCAACTCCCTCGTGCCGGTGACGACCCTGGTCGGGCTCTCGCTCCCCGCGATCCTGACCGCCGGCCTTGTGCTCGAGGAACTGTTCAATTTCCAGGGTCTCGGGCTGGAGTTCTTCACGGCCGCCACGACCGACGACTTCCCCACGATGCTCGGGATCACGGTCCTGGTGGGGATAGCGACAGTGCTCGGCAACCTTCTTGCCGATATCACCTATGCGGTCCTCGACCCGAGGGTCCGCTACTGAGATGAGGTGTTGACGGGCATGGCCGCCGTGATCCCCGATGTCGTCCAAGATCTCGCTGCGGAGGGGGGAGAGGTATACAAACAGGGCAGCCTTGCGCAGCTCGTCCTGCGGACATTCACGAAAAACAAGCTGGCGGTCGCCGGCGTGGCGATAGTCCTTTTCATGGTGCTGTTCTGCTTCGTGGGACCGCTCATTTACCACACTGACCAGACCTATACGAACATCCTCAACAGCAACGACCCCCCCTCCGGGGCCCATATCCTCGGCACCGACAACAACGGCTACGACATCTTGGGCCGTCTCATGGCGGGCGGCCAGAGCTCGATCGAGATCGGGCTCGCGGTTGCCGCCGTGGCCACGTGCTTTGGAGTCGTGTACGGAGCAGTCGCGGGTTACTTTGGCAAGATCGTGGACGCGATCATGATGCGGATCGTGGACATCCTGCTCGCGGTGCCGATCGTGTTCCTCTTCATTTTCGTGGCGACGACCCTTACCCCCAACGGCACCCCGCTTTGGATGCTCATAGTCGTGCTTGCCGGGCTTTCGTGGCTCGGGCCGGCGAGGCTCGTCCGAGGCGAGACGCTGTCGCTGCGGACGCGGGAGTACGTGTCGGCCGTGAAGGTGATGGGAGGACGGTCACGGCGGATAGTGCTCCGCCACATAATCCCCAACGCGATCGGGACGATCATCGTCAATGCAACCTTCCAAGTCGCGGACGCCATACTGATCCTCGCGATCTTGCAGTTCCTCGGCTTTTCGCTCCCCCCGCCCACGGCGACGTGGGGGCAGATGCTCTCGCAAGGTAGCTCGTTCCTTGCAGACGGGTACTGGTGGGAGGTCTACCCGGCACTGGTGGCGATCATCTTGGTGGTGGTGGCGTTCAACTTCATCGGCGACGCGCTCCGGGACAGTTTTGAAGTCCGCCTGCAGGAGCGCTAGGAAACGGCTATGAACGTCCTCGAGGTCGAAGGCCTGCAGACGCAGATCCAGCTCCGTACGCGCGTCGTGAAGGCGGTCGATGGGGTCAGCTTTGCCATTGCCTCGGGGGAGACGGTGGGCGTCGTCGGGGAATCTGGTTCGGGCAAGTCGATGACGGCGATGTCGATCTTGCGCCTCCTACCGCACGGTGGCCGTGTGGTGGGCGGCTCGGTCCGGCTCGGCGGCCGTGAGCTCACCAACATGCCAGAGGCGGAGCTGCGCACCGTTCGGGGCAACGAGATCGGGACGATCTTCCAGGACCCGATGACGTCGCTCAACCCGACCATGACGATCGGCCGGCAGATAGCCGAGGCAGTCGTGCTGCACAAGGGTGCCTCCAAACGTGAGGCCATGGCACGGGCCGCAGAGGTGCTCGCGCTGGTCGGCATGCCCAACCCAAAGGAGCGCTTGGGCGACTACCCCCACCAGCTTTCGGGAGGGCTCCGCCAACGCGTGATGATCGCGATGGCCCTCGCCTGCGAACCCAGGCTCCTCATCGCTGACGAACCGACGACCGCGCTCGACGTGACGATCCAGGCGCAGATCCTCTCGCTGCTAGACGACCTGCGGGCGCGCCTTGGGATGGCTGTCCTGCTGATCACCCACGACATGGGGGTCATCGCAGGCCACAGCGACCGCACGATCGTCATGTACGCAGGCCAAGTCGTCGAATCTGCTGCAACCGAGGAGCTCTTCGACGACGTCCGCCACCCCTACACCGAGGCGCTCCTCGCATCGATCCCGCAGATAGACCAGGACAAGACCCAGCGGCTCTACGCGATCCCTGGCGTGCCACCCGACCTGTCACGGCCTCTGGTCGCGTGCCGTTTCGCGCCCCGCTGCCGCTACGCCACCGACATCTGCCGCCAGGAACAACCACCCTTCGAAGGAGACGCCCACCTGTTCGCTTGTTTCCACCCCGTTCGCGAGAGCGAGGAGGAGCTGGAGGAGCGGCTACAGGCTGGGACGAGCCCCCTCGCCGACGGAGCACCTTTTGTCGGTGCCGGCCCCCTCGTTGGTGCCGGCTCGCTCGGCGCCAACGCGGCCCTCGGCGCCAACGCGCCCCTCGGCGCCAACGCGGCCCTCGGCGCCAACGCGGCCCTCGGCGCCAACGCGGCCCTCGGCCCCAACGCGGCCCTCGCTGCCGGCACCCTTGCTGGCGCCGGCCCGGTCCTCGGTGCCGGCCCCCTCGACGGAGGCACCTGGCCCATAAACGGAGCTGCGGCTGCCAATGAGGCTGGCCCAACGACGATCCTGCACCTAGAGGGCGTGCGCAAGGAGTACCCCGTCACCGCCGGCCTTCTCCAGCGGACCGTCGGCGCGGTCCAGGCGGTACGTGGTGTCGACCTCTACGTGACCCAGGGTGAGACGCTCGGGGTCGTGGGGGAGTCGGGTTGCGGGAAGTCCACGCTCGGGCGCTTGATCGTGGGCCTTGAAGCTCCAAGCGGGGGCCGCGTCGTCTTCAGCGGCAAGGATCTCACCAAGATGCGCGGTGCCGAGCTGCGAAAGGCGCGCCGTGACCTGCAGCTCATGTTCCAAGATCCCTACTCGTCCCTCGACCCGCGCATGCGGGTCGGGTCGATCGTGCGAGAGCCGCTCGTTGTGCAAGGGATCGGCACGCCCGCCGAGCAGCACGAGCGCGTTGGCGAGCTCCTGAGGGAGGTGGGCCTGCCGGCGCACGCCGTGGACCTGTACCCTCACGAGTTTTCCGGTGGCCAGCGCCAGCGCATAGGGCTCGCCAGGGCCCTGGCGCTCAGGCCCCGCCTCATCGTGGCCGACGAACCCGTCTCAGCCCTGGACGTCTCGATCCGGTCACAGATCCTCAACCTGATGAAGCAGCTTCAGGCTTCCCACCAGCTGACCTACGTATTTATTTCCCACGACTTGTCGGTCGTTCGGTACCTGGCGGACCGCATCGCGGTGATGTACCTCGGCAAGCTGGTGGAGATCGGTACTGGCGACGATATCTACTCGCGACCGGCGCACCCTTATACCTCCGGCCTGATCGCTTCGATCCCGGTCCCCAACCCCAAGGTGCAGCGTGGGCGTGGACGCATTGCCATAAGCGGCGAGCTCCCCTCACCGCTCAACCCGCCTTCGGGCTGCCCGTTCCGTACCCGCTGCCCGCGAGCGCAGGCTCGCTGTGCTGAGGTCGAGCCGGCGCTCACGCCCTTCGGCGGCGAGCACTTCGCCGCTTGTCACTTCCCGCTCCAAGAACCGGCCCCCCTCCAGGCGGCGGCGGTCACGGCCGCCTGAGGGCCGGCGCCCCTCGGGCCGGTCCGGGGCCCGGTCGCTGGGGCCCGGTCGTTGGGGCCCGGTCGTTGGGGCCCGGTCCGGGGGCTCCGTGGGGCCCGTCGTGGGACGGTCCGGGAATCCTGTAGCACATAATGCCAGTTGGTGTGACTTATGTGCTACAGGAAAATGGGATCTCAAACGTTTGGCATGACCTCTTCGGCTACCAAGCGAATATGGTCGGAGTCGGCGAGGTCGAGCACCTGTAGGTAGATGCGCTGCGCCCCCCTTGAAGCGTAGGCACCGATCTTGTCGAGGACTTCGGCCGGCGAGCCAGCGAAGCCATTTTCGCGAAGCTCGGGCAGCTCGCGGCGGATCGCCTGGGCCCGGCGGGCGAGCTCCGCCTCGGAACGACCGCAGCAGATGACGTTGGTGGTAGACCAGACGAGGGCGGCTGGGTCCCTGTCCCGCTTCTCGCAAGCGCCACGAACGGACTCGAACGCCTTGCCAACCTGGTCCGGGGCGGCAAAGGGAGCGTTGAACTCATCGGCGTAGGTTGCAGCCAGCGCCGCGTTCCTGGGGCCGCCTGCTCCGCCCATGATGAGAGGAGGGTGCGGGCGCTGAGCCGGCCGGAGCGGGGCGGGGTCCAAGCTGACGGAGCAAGTGTGGCCGCTGAGCTCGAAGAGCTGCCCTGGGGGTGCAGACCAAACCCCGTGGAGGATGCGGAGCTGGTCTTCCAAGAGGTCGTAGCGCGCCTTGGCTGGGGGGAAGGCAAGCCCGTAGTCATGGTGCTCGGGCTCGTACCAGCCGGCACCGAGGCCCACCTCCACCCGCCCGCCGCTCATGTGGTCGACCTGGGAGACGACCACCGGGAAGCTCCCTACGGGCCGGAAGGTCACCGGCGTCACGAGCGTGCCCAGCCTGATCGTTCTGGTGTCGCGCGCCAGCCCGGCGAGCGTAACCCAAGCGTCGGTGTAGGCGGGGAGGCCGGTCGCGTCGCCCATTTTGAGGTAGTGGTCGGAGCGGAAGAAGGCGTCGAAGCCGCACTCCTCGGCCAGCCTCGCGACGCCGAGGAGCTCGTCGTAGGTGGCGCCCTGCTGTGGCTCGGTGAATATCCGTAGGTCCATGGTCGGACACTACCGAGCGGGCGCCCAACGAGGGCGTGCCAGGCGGCGGTCCGGTTCAACTACCCGCGAGCAGTGAACCGGGCCAGAGCGGTAGGGGTACCAGCTAATTGGAGCCGTTACCAGGAGCCGCTACTACCAGCGGTCCGCCACGTACGGCGCAATCATTTCGGCGTAGGTGGCCTTGATCTCTGCTATCACTGCGTCGGGCAACGCTGGCCGCCCGCCGACAGCGGCGTTGGCTCGCGCCTGGGAGGCGTTGCGGGCGCCAGGGATCACAGTGGTCACGCCCCGCGCGTCTATGCACCAACGAAGCGCCACTTCGGAGAGCGCCCACCCTTCCGGGACGACCCCTTGCAACCGGCGGGTGGCTTCGAGCCCGACCTCGTAGGGAACGCCGGAGAAGGTCTCACCGACGTTGAAGGCCTCCCCGTGACGGTTGAAGTTCCTGTGGTCGTTGCTCGGGAACTGGGTGGTCTCGTCGTATTTCCCCGAGAGCATCCCCGACGCGAGCGGCACGCGGGCTATCACGCCGACGTTGGCGGCGGCGCAGGCCGGGAGCAGCTGTTCCAGTGGCTTCAAACGGAAGGCGTTGAATATGACTTGGACCGTCGAAACGCCCGGGCGCTCGATGGCCCTGAGCCCCTGGGCCACGGTCTCTATGGAGACACCGTATGCACCGAGTACCCCATCGGCGACCAGGCCGTCGAGGGTGTCGAAGACGGCATCTGTTTCGTACACGCCGTCGGGAGGGCAGTGGAGCTGGGTGAGCGGTATGGTGTCGAGCTCAAGGTTGTCCTGGCTTCGCTTTGCCCACTCCTTGAGCGCCGTGGGTGTGTAGTTGGCCGTTTCCTGCGGCACCCGCCGGCCGCACTTGGTCGCCACTACGAGGCCCTCACCGGGCCGCTCCTTCAAGAGCCGGGCGATGAAACGCTCGCTCCGGCCGTCGCCGTAGGCGTCAGCAGTGTCGAAAAAGGTCACGCCGCTGTCAGCCGCGGCGTGCAGGGTTTCCATGGCGTCTGCGTCGGTCACTTCGCCCCAGCCCGCCCCGAGCTGCCAACAACCTAGCCCGACAACGCTGACCGGCAAACCCGTCTTGCCGAGTGCCCGAACCTCCAAGCTGGTCACCTCCCAACCCTCTGCCCAATCGTGCCCACCGGCAAGCAGAGCCGGCCCGCTCAGGTTAGCGGGCCGTGGGGGCACTTCGCCAGGTGACGCGGAACTGAGTTTTCGCACCACAGTCACCCGGGCGCAACCAGCCAGTAAGTCGGGGCTAATGATGCCGCGCTAAAGCCCCTCCCCGGAGAAGAGCGCAGGGAAGTCGGCGATGGAATTGATTATGTGAGTGTGGGGAGCCGCTTCCAGCTCACGGCGCCCGTGGCTTCCGGTCAGCACCCCGGCAACGACGGCCGCCCCCGCGCGCGACCCACTCCAAAGGTCGCTGGCAGTGTCTCCGACCACGCCCACTTCTTTCACGTCGTCCACCTGCGCCCGGAGCATGGCAGCAAGCACCATGTCGGGGTAAGGCCTCCCCCGGAGCCCCGGCCCAGGGGCGAGGGAGAAATCGACGAGGTCTCCCCAGCCCAGGTGCTCGATGATCGTGGCCTGCAGCCCAGGGCTAAAGCCGGTTGTGAGGCAGATACCCAGGTCCATAGACCGCAGTTCGGACAATGCTTCACGGGCGCCAGTGATCTCGCTCACCCGGCCGGACTCGACGGCTTGGCCCACCATCGCGTCGAAAGCCTCTACGGCGGCCGCAGCAAGTGAGGGTTTCCCGAGCAAGTGCTCGAATACCGCCAATTTTGCTTGGCCCATCGTTGCTAGCGCGTACCGCAGGGCTTTGTCGAGGTGTTCGCCCTCCAGGCCGGCGGCGTCGAGGGCGGCGCGAAATGCTTGGAGGACAAGTCCGTCGTCGGCCACTAAGGTGCCCGCCATGTCCAAGCAAGCGAGGCGGGTCCTGGGAATGGCAGGGGAGGGCTCGGTGTCCATGAGCGCCGATGGTAGCGTGGTTGTTTGCTGTTGCGGATTTGTCGAGGTCATATGAGCACTTCTGGCGGCGGTGAGCTCAGGCGCGTGTTGTCAAGTTTGGCCGGTGTCGTGGACGGCGATGAACCCATAGACGAGTTCTCGCACGCCCTCCAGTGTGCGAGCCTCGCGTTGCGCGCTGGCGCGCGGCCCGAATTATTGGCGGCGGCCCTGTTCCACGACGTGGGGCGGGCAGAAGCGGTGCGTGCCGATTGCCCAAAGTTGCCCCATGAGACGGCCGGTGCTCGCTGGTTGGAGCCGAGGTTGGGGGAAAGGGTCGCCTGGCTGGTGGCAGCGCACGTGCCCGCCAAGGTCTATCTGGTGTCCGCGGACGAGAGCTACTTCCACGGGCTTTCACGCGCGAGCGTCGCAAGTCTCGCTCGCCAGCGCGACCGTGAGCCCAACCTCGAGCAAATGGCCCTCCACCCCTGGTGGCCGGACGCCTTGCGCCTTCGGCGTTGGGACGACGCCGCAAAGGTGCCTGGCGCTCCTACGGCCAGCATCGACGAACTGCTTGCGTACGTCGGCAAAACGTGCTCCCGATCCACGGCGCGAGTGCGCCGCAGTTGAGCTAGGGCGTGGTCTGTACCGAGGCATGGCACCTTTGGGCGTGATCGCCCGTCTATCTGCCGATCAGGGTGACCCTGCCCGAGCGCCTCGGGAGCTGTTTGAGCTGCTTGACCCTGGATTGTACGGATGGCACCAAATGTTCACTGGACCGCTGCACGCCAGTAACCCGAAGTTCAAGTAGCGCGCTTACCGTCTCGTGCTCATGAGGACACTGAAGAAGTACCCCCGTGCCGTGCGGGCTGCCAGTGCTGCCGCTGCGCTCGCCTGTGCCACCTCAGGTGCCCTGGCGGCCGCGGTCGTGCCGAGCGCGTCAGCCAGCACCAATTACGCGACGGCGGAGTCCGTCGCCGCCTTCGGGGGCATGAGCGGCCTCGTAAAAGCCGCGAAGGCCGAGGGCTCGCTAAACGTCATAACCCTCCCCGCGGACTGGGCCAATTACGGCACGATCATGCACGACTTTACAGCGAAGTACGGCATCAAGATCACCGACGAAAACCCCGACGGGTCGAGCCAGGACGAGATCAACGCTCTCGTGCAGCTAAAGGGCCAGAGCCGCGAGCCAGACGTTTTTGACATGGGGACGCCCTTTGCCGTCAAGGCTGCGCAGGAGGGACTGCTCGCTCCGTACAAGGTGCAGACCTGGGCGGGCATCCCTGCTGGCGCGAAGGCTCCAAACGGGGACTGGTGGGCGGACTACGGCGGGTATATGTCCATCGGGTACAACAGCGCGACAGTAAAGGTCCCGCCAACGTCGTTCAGGTCCCTCGAGAATCCCATCTATAAAAATATGGTGGGCATCAACGGAAACCCGACCGAAGCCGGTGCCGCGTTCTCTGCAGTTTATGCGTCGGCCCTCGCCAACGGTGGCTCCCTTGGAAATATCATGCCTGGGATCAACTATTTCGCGAAGCTCCACAAAGAGGGTAACTACGTGCCGACTACGGCAAGCGCTACGACTGTGGAGAGCGGGGCGACCCCGATCGTGATCTGGTGGGATTACCTGCAGGAGTCCGAGATCGCGTCTCAAGTGAAGACCTGGAAGGTCGTCATCCCCTCCGACGGTCTCTACGCGGGCTATTACGACCAGGCCATCTCCAAGTACGCCCCCCATCCCGCCGCGGCGCGTCTTTGGGAGGAGTACCTGTACTCGACCGAGGGCCAAAACATGTGGCTGGAAGGAGGCGCTCGCCCGATCGAGTTACCGACCCTCGTGAAGGACGGGACGGTCAACGAGGCTGCCTATAAGAAGCTCCCCCCCGTGCCCGCAGGCAAGGTGCAGATAGCAACGGCCGCGCAGCAGAATGCCGCAGAAGCCGTGCTCGCCAAGGAGTGGTCCCAGAAAGTTGGCTAGGGGCCATCCCAGTCGTGGGGCGTCCGGGGCCCTTGCCGCTAAGGCTTGGGCCCCGCTCGCGCCTTTCGGGGCCTGGATGGCACTGTTCCTCGGCGTTCCCCTCGTGGCTGTCTGCATTGGTGCTTTCGAAAATGGCAGCGGTGCTTTCACGCTCGCGAACCTGCGTGCGGCCACGAGTGGCAGCTACCTGCGCGGCTTTGAGAACTCCCTTGAGCTCTCGCTGATCGAGGCGGTCGTGCCGGCTATTTTCGGCATGCTGGTTGCCTATGCGGTCCACACGTCGCGAGGGACGTTCCTCAGGCGGATGGTGGTGACGACATCGGGCGTGTTCTCACAGTTCGGTGGGCTTCAGCTGGCGTTCTTGTTCATTGCTGCGATAGGTGGCCAGACGGCCCTTGTCTCCAACTGGTTGCGCGACATCGGCATACACCTGTACGGCAACGGCATAACCATATACACCTTCGCTGGGGTTGCCCTCGTCTACCTGTACTTTCAGGTCCCGCTAATGGTGCTGGTCATCCTTCCTGCCTTTGAGGGATTGCGCGCCTCGTGGCGCGAGGCGGCCGAAAACCTTGGTGCGCGTTCTTGGGAGTACTGGCGCTACGTGGGGGTCCCCGTGCTCATGCCTTCGTTGCTCGGCAGCACCCTCCTCCTGTTCGGTTTTTCTTTATCGGCCTACGCCACGGCGGAGGCTCTGACGTCTGGCACGATCGCGCTAACGTCCATCCAGATAGGGAGCTTCCTAAATGGTAATGTCATCGCCGGCCAGGAGAACGTCGGGAAGGCCCTCGCGCTCGGCTTGGTGGTCATAATCGCCGCGACCATGAGCGTCTATGTCCTCTTGCAGCGGCGCGCGACGAGGTGGCTCAGGTGAGCGCTGGCGTATCGGTCACCGGCCCGGAGGTTCTGTCCGGGCCGGGAGGTCTGCCCGGCGCGACGACCGCGGCGGGCCGGCACCGAAAGGGACTTTTGTATTGGAGGGGACGCAGGCTGAGGCCGTGGCGCTTCGCCGTGCTCGCTGTCGCGGGCGCGTACTTCCTCGTGCCACTTTGGGCGGCGTTCCGGTTCAGCCTGGCCTACAACGGGACAGGCTGGAGCCTTGAGGCGTACGTTGATCTCGGGTCCCAGCAGGGCTTTGCGCCGGCAATATGGCTTTCGGCGCAACTTGCGATCGTGGCCACCGGGTTGGAGCTAGTGCTCATGGTACCCACCGCGATATATGTTCACCTGCGCCTCCCGAAGGTGAAGCGGGTGATGGACTTCGTGACGTCGTTGCCGATAGTGGTCCCGCCTGTGGTCCTGATCCTCGGCGTGTTGGCGGTAGCGCCGGAAAAGCTGAAGGCGACGCCCTTCCTGCTCGCGCTCGAGTACGTGGTGCTGGCCGTGCCGCTCAGCTGGCGCGCCCTCGACGCGGGCGTGCGCGCGCTCGACGTGCATACCTTGGTGGACGCCTCGCGTTCCCTTGGAGGTGGCTGGGCCGTGACAGTGTTGCGGGTACTCCTGCCCAACATGAGGGTTGCCATCCTGTCGGCAACGGTCCTTACTGTGGCGCTCGTCCTTGGCGAGTTCACGATGGCGAGCCTCGACTTACAGCAGACGTTCCCGACTTGGATTTACGTTTACAGCCAGTCCAACGGGCACGTCTCCGTGGCGGCTGCCATGCTTTCACTGTTTGTAACTTGGGTCGTCTTGGTGGGCGTGTCGGCGCTAGCTGGCCGGCGCGGGGGGCGAGAGATTGCGTTGGTGTGACGACGTTCGGGGGACTGGGTGACGACGGTTTCTAGTTCCGAAGGGGCTGGGGTGCCTGGGATCGACCTGAGGGGAGGTCATGTTCGCGGGGGCACCCCGGTCGTGCTCTCGGAGCTCACCTGCGTGTTTGGGTCGACCGTTGCGCTAGATGGGTTCTCGCTCGACGTCGGCCCCGGGGAGCTCCTCGCGCTCCTCGGGCCCTCTGGGTGCGGTAAGACGACAGCACTGCGCATACTTGCTGGGTTCCAGGAGGCGACCTCGGGCCGCGTTTTCGTCGATGGCCGTGACGTCTCTTCCCTGCCGGCGCAAAAGCGCGGGATGGGTATGGTGTTCCAGAGCTATTCGCTTTTCCCCAACATGACGGCGCTCGACAACGTGGCCTTCGGGCTCCGCCTCCGCAAGATAGGTTCGGGTGAGCGCAGGGCGAGGGCGATGGCTCTCCTCGAAATGGTCCAGCTTGCCGACCGGGCGGGGCGCTACCCTCACCAGTTATCGGGCGGCCAGCAACAAAGGGTTGCGCTGGCCAGGGCGCTCGCAATCGAGCCCCAAGTGCTCCTGCTCGACGAGCCCTTGTCTGCTCTCGATGCCAAGGTGCGGGCCCAGCTGCGTGAGGAGATCCGTGCGCTCCAGCGGCGGTTATTTATAACAACGGTCTTCGTCACCCACGACCAAGACGAGGCGCTGACGATGGCCGACCGGGTGGCGGTTATGCGCGGGGGGCGCCTCGAGCAGGTGGGGCCCCCGGCGGAGCTGTACCGATCGCCCGAGACGCCCTTTGTGGCGGAGTTTGTGGGGACGATGAACCGCCTGCCAGGCCGGCTCACCAGCGCGGGCCGCGTCAGCGTCCTCGGTCGTGAGCTCGGCGCGCGCGGCGCCGTCGGCGGTTTGGGCACCGAGGTTGACGTGCTCGTTCGGCCCGAGGACCTCATGCTCTCGCCGGCGCCCGAAGCGAGCGGGATAGTGACGTCCGTGACCTTCCGTGGGGCACAGTCCCGGGTTGAGGTGCTCCTTTCTGCGGACCTCGGCGTGAAGGTGGACGTAGCGAGTGCAAAGGCAGTCGCGCTGTCCCCGGGTTCGTTGGTTGAGGTGGAGCTATCACCGGCTTGCGAAAGGCCTCTGGTGGACAAAAAGTCTTCTAGGCAGGCGGAGGCGTCCGGGGCGGCGCCAGCCGCTATCTAGGAATGATGGGCGCCGCGAAGGCGGGGCGGGTGGTGGTAGTCGGCGCGGGCATCCTCGGAGCGCTGCACGCCCTCTTCGCGCTGGAGCGCGGTCTCGAGGTCGTCCATTTGGAAAAGGACCCGAGGCCCCAAGGCGCGAGCGTGCGCAATTTCGGCCTGGTCTGGGTCGGCGGGCGCGCGGGCGGTGCCGAGCTCGAGCTGGCCCTGCGGGCGCGGGCGCTTTGGGAGGAAGTGGCAGAGCGGGTCGAGGGCTTGGGCTGGCGCGCCGCTGGGTCGTTGACGGTCGCGACCGAGGAGGCAGAGCTCTCGCTCATGAAGCAGGCCTGCGAGCGCGCGGACGCTGCTTTGCGCAAGTGGCAGCTCCTTGACGGCCCGGCGGCCCACGAGGCCAACCCCGAGATCTCCCCCGAAACCGCTGGGGCGCTCCATTGCGGGGCCGATGCGTTGGTTGAACCGCGCCTGGCTGTCCACGCTGTTCGCAAGCGGCTGGAGGGCTTCGAAGGCTACAACTGGTTCCCCGGTAGAGAAGTTATGCAAGTGGCACCGAGAAAGGTGCGCGACGACCGTGGTGAATGGTATGGCGGTGACCGAGTGTTCGTCTGCCCTGGTGCGACCACGACGGCGGTCGTGCGCGGTTTTGCGGGGCTCGCGCGTACGAGGCGGGTGCGGCTGCAGATGCTGGAGACGGCACCGTACCAAGGGCGGCTAACGACGTCGCTCGCCGACGCTGACTCCATGCGTTACTACCCGGCATTCGACTTGCCTGGGCGCGCTTCGCTCCCTCCCCAACCAGAAGTCGCTGCGCGATGGCACGCTCAGCTTCTGCTGGTGCAGCGCCTCGACGGTTCGCTTACGATCGGCGACACCCATGAGTACGACGAGCCGTTTGCCTTCGACCTTGACGACGAAATCTACCGTCACCTCCTGGCAAGGGCGACTTCGCTCCTCCGCCGGCCTCTCCCTCCCGTGCGGCGGCGTTGGGCGGGTGTCTACTCGGAGGTGCGGGACGCTTCTCGAGATCTCTACTGGCGCGAGGAGATCGATGACGGCGTCGAAGTCGTGAGCGGCGTCGGCGGGCGCGGGATGACCTGCTCCCCCGCGATAGCCGAGCAGTCGATAGCGCACCTGGCAGGGTAGGGCGAGCAAGCGCCGGCCGCGCGTCAGCTGGTCCGATCCGCGCTTTGGGCTGGGGGGCGAGCTAGCCCGGTCGTTGGGCTGGGCACAACGAGTGGGCTGGCGCGGCTCGTTAGCTTGGCCCTTCGCCGTGTTGGCTGCCAACTGGAGCGATGGCCGGCCCGCGGGCTATGCGCGCGACCTTCACCAATGCTCGCTTAACTTCGGCCTGTGACGTCCCGGGTTTGCGTGCGGTCGAGAAAAGTTCACCGTTTAGGGTACTGGTAGTCATGGCCGCGTCACCTGTGGTTTATGTCGCAGATGGATGATGTCGCGTGAACGGATCCGGCGGGCTCCCTGGAGCCGATGTCGTCCGGCTCCAAGGAAACTCGTCCGCATTGTCTATAAGGAGGAAAAAACACATGGTCAGTCCACAAGAAACGCAAAGCTGTAAGACTTTTGTGGCAGGGCGGCCGGGGGCGAGCCGATTCCTAAAGGCGACAAGGCGCCTGGTCGGCGCCGCTGTGGCGGCTGCCACCTCGACCGCAGCCCTCGCGCTGGCACCATTCGTTGGCCCTGTCGCCTCGGCCAGCCCAGAGCAGCTGACGTTAGCGATAGCGTGGACTGGCACCCAGGCGGCCGGGGTTCCGCCACTCATCAAGCTTTACAACAAGGAGCACCCGTCGGTGCAGTGGAACGTGGTCTCCAATGTAAGCGAGCAAAAGCTCCTGGCCGAGGAGGCGGCTGGTGACGCACCGAGCGCAGCCATGCTCATCACGACCAACTTGGTCGCGACGATGGCTTCGAGCGGTGCGATCGTGCCGCTCCAGCCCTACGTCACCAGGAGCCACTTCCAGCTAGACCAGTTTACGTCCGCCTCGCTTTACAGCAACTCCTACCTCGGTGCCCAGTACGCTTTGCCGTTCTTTGAAGACACCTACGCGCTCTACTACAATAAGACCCTGTTCAAAGAGGCCGGTATCACCTCGGCGCCCGTAACTTTGCAGCAGTTGGCCACGGACGCGGCCAAGCTTACAAAAACAGGCCCAAACGGCCAGTACAGCCAGCTTGGCTTTGAGCCGTCCATGCCAAAAGAGCTCGAGGCCTACCTCTATGGCGGTAATTGGGCGTCGGCGAGCGGCACGCCGACTGCGACGAGTGCCCGGACGGAGGAGGGGGTCCGGTGGTTGGTCAACATGGAGACGCGTTTTGGCTCAAGCAAGGTGCAGAGGTTCCTTGCGGCCAACAGCGGTGCCGCTGGGTCCATTGACCCCTTTGCGCTCGGAAAGGTCGGTATGGACATTTCGGGGGAGTGGTTTATGCCGTCGATCTACCAGGAGTCACCGAACCTCAACTTCGGCGTCGCGCCGATACCCTACCCTGCTGGCTATAGGCAATTCGCAGGCACGGGCTCGGTCGGTGGCAACCCTTTGGTCATCCTGAAGGGTGCGAAGGACCCCTCAGCCGCCTGGGCGCTAGTATCGTGGCTTGCGACGAAGGGCCAGGTAGAGGCCACCACAAACCGGGTGCTCTTCCATGACATATATTCCGTTCCGGCGCTCAAGTCGCTCGTCGATGACCCCAAGCTCGCCCCGACGCCCCAGATGGCCTTCTTTTGGCGCTACAGCGGCGGCAGCAACATCCATCCCTTCCCGCCGATACCGGACGCTACCTCTTACCTAAATGCGATCACCAGCGCGGTGCAAGAGGCCCAGGTCGGTCGCATGAGCGTCAGCAAGGCTCTGCAGCAGGTCCAGCACCAGTACGGACCGCTGATCGAGGACATGGTGAAATCGGCTAACAGCCAAAGCAAGTGACGGCGACAGCACCAGTCGCCGAGCGCCGGCGCGCGATTGAGGGCGCGCCGGCGGCCCCTGGGGACCTCCAAGACGGCCGCCGTAGACGGAAGTGGCTTAGCCTTCGGCGGCGGAGGTGTTTGTGGGGCCTAGCGTTTGTGAGCCCATGGCTGATCGGTACCGGGGGCTTGGTCCTCTACCCGATGGCCTTGTCGCTCTACTACAGCTTCACGAACTACGACATCGTGAGCTCCTACCAGTTTGTGGGCCTCGCCAACTACGGCGGGCTGCTGCGAGACCCTCAGTTTCGACAGGCACTCGGCAACACCTTTTACCTCGTCGTGGTGATGGTGCCGCTCAGCCTGGTCGTAGCGCTCGGTTATGCTCTCTTACTAAATGTCCCCGTCTATGGCCAGCGTGTCTTTAGGACCGTGCTTTACCTTCCACAGATGGTGCCGACGGTGGCCAGCGCGATCTTATGGATGTGGGTGCTCAATCCGCAGTTTGGGTTGGTCAACACCATCCTTGGCTGGTTCCACATCCTGGGCCCACTGTGGCTAAACAGTATTTCGTGGTCCAAACCCTCTATCGTGCTGCTGAACGTCTGGGGCATCGGGGGCGCAGCGATCATTTTTCTCGCCGGCCTGCAGGGGATCTCGCCAATGCTGGTCGATGCCGCCAAGGTTGATGGAGCGGGTCTATGGAGGCGGTTCCGCCATGTGACCCTGCCCGCGCTGTCGCCGCTTATACTGTTCAACGCGGTAATGGGGGTGCTTGGCGCGATGCAGTACTTCACCCAGGCTTTTATCATGGGTGGGGGAGAGAGCGGTGGGAGCTCGGTAGGCCTCGGTAACAGTCTTCAGTTTGCGGTTGTCTACCTCTACGAGGTCGCCTTTGGTGATCTGCGGGTTGGCTACGCGTCCGCTATGGGCTGGGTGCTTTTCATGATGATGCTGGTCGTGATCGCAGTGCTCCTGAGGGTGTCTGCCCGTTGGGTGTTCTACGAAGGGTGGCGGAAGCAATGAGGAAGGCGAAGCTGTTGAGAGGAGCCTCGCAGTCGACATCGTACGCGCTACTACTCGCGACGTCGGCCGTGGTGTTGTTGCCCTTCTACTGGATGGTGCTGTCTTCAGTCAAGACCAACCACCAGCTCTTCACGACCCCTGTCCAGTGGTGGGTGTGGCCGCTCCATTTGAGCAACTATTCGCGTGCGCTGTCGCTGATACCGTTTTGGCGTCAGCTTGGCAACACGGTGATGTTGTCGGCGTTGACGGTCATCGGGACCGTACTATCGGGGAGTGTCGTTGCGTATGGGCTGGCGAAGGTAGATTGGCCTGGACGTAAGCCGCTATTTTGGTTGCTTATAGTGACGATGCTCCTTCCAGGGGTCGTAACGCTGGTGCCGACGTACGTTATCTTCAGGGATCTCGGGTGGATCAACACTTACTTGCCACTGATCATCCCGGCCTTCGTTGGGAGTCCGTACTATGTGTTTCTTTTCCGGCAGTTTTTCTTGCGGATACCGGAGTCCTTAAGCGAAGCGGCTAGGATCGACGGGGCCTCGGAGCTGCACATTTATGCGCGGATAATTATGCCCGTGAGCAGGCCTGTCATTGCCTCGGTCGGGGTCCTCGCGTTCGTGCAAGCTTGGACTGAGTACCTTGGTCCGCTCATCTACCTCAACCAGCCTGCACAGTGGACATTGTCGCTTGGCTTGACGGCATTTTTGACGAAGTACTCGGTCGAGTGGAACCTGATGATGGCGGCGGCTGTCGTGTTTACGCTGCCGTTGATAGTCGTGTTTTTTGTCGGCAACAAATACTTCGTTAAAGGTATAAGTTTCATTACCGACGTGGGTTAGGAGAGGAATTGAATACATTGCGGCTGATGACCTATAATATGCTCCATGCCCCGGGGGACCGGTTGGGCGCGTTGGTGGATGTGGTGCGGGCCGAGGACCCTGATATCGTCGCCTGTCAAGAGATAAATAGTCTTGAAGGCGGACTAGACTTGGCCCGAGAGCTGGGGATGGTGCCAGTGTGGGGAAGGGCAAACGGCGCTGAGGACTGTCGTGAGGGGGCGCCGGTGTTTGAGCACCTGCTCGTGTTGGCCAAAGTGTGGCCCGAACTAGTGAGGGTGCACGAGGGGGACCGACGGGCGATGTTCAGGCCGGTCTTGGAGACGCTGTTTCGTTTTCCCGGCCTGCCAGCCGTGCGGCTGTTCGTGGTCCACCTGCGCGCGTTGGTCGACGCCGAAGTGCGCTTCCTCAAGTTTCGTGAGCTCGGAGCCTTGCTCGGCGTGCTGGCTGAAGCCGAAGGTGGGGTGGTAGTAATGGGTGACTTCAACGCGAGGGAGCCGGGCGCGGGCTTATCAGGGCCAGTGCGCGAAGTGCCGGAGGACCACCGTGCGGCGGTGAACGGCGAGGTTGTTCGGGCCATAAAGGCAACGGGTTTGATGGACTCGTTGCGCCTGTTGCACCCTCATCGCACCGAAGGCGAGTCGA
Source organism: Actinomycetes bacterium (assembly GCA_021787035.1). Classification (GTDB taxonomy): domain Bacteria; phylum Actinomycetota; class Acidimicrobiia; order Acidimicrobiales; family Palsa-688; genus JAJZYO01. Next base: position 5,311 of record JAJYMM010000166.1, on the reverse strand, counting down.
CTCTAATAAAGGTGGAAGGTTCGCGGGTTGACTACATCTTTGTCAACGGTTTGCTCGTGCCGCATGTGTCTAGGTCCTACATCGTCGACAATGATGCCGTGGTCGCTGCCTCGGACCACAGGCCGGTGGTCGCGGAACTTTCCTGGGATGAGGGTTCGGCGAGCTCGATGTGAGCGGTGGTGGCAGCTCGCGCTTCGGATGGGTTTGCTTCGCGGCGCTCGCACGAGTAAGGACAGGGCTAGTTGATTGCGAAGGGCGCAACGTTGTGGGCCCGGCGGGATGGTGGCGTTGTGGCCGGATATCTCGGCCGTCCGTCGAGTGAGCTTGCCGAGCAGCATGGGGCCGCTTGGGTGTACGGTCGATCTCAGTCGGAGCCTTGCGCGCTGTCGGGTGGCCGTGCCTGAGGCTCCGTTCGCGCTTGGGCGGGAGAATGCCTGCGTAGCCGGCACTGAGCTTGAACGAGCTGGAGAGCTGCCTTGGCGTCGGAACCGCTTCGGCTGTGACACTCACCCGGCCGGCCAATGCCGGTGACAGTCGAGTGAATGGTCCTCGGTACTCGCTAGTAGCCTCGCAGCCGTGGCTGACGACAACTTCGTGTCCGAGCTGTTCGACCCCGCCGCTTGGCGGCCCGTGGAGGGCTTCGCCGGCAACCTGGTTGACGTCACGTACCATCGGGCCACCTCCCAGGGCACCGTTCGGGTTGCGATAAACCGTCCGGAGGTCCGCAACGCCTTCAGGCCGCGGACGGTCGACGAGCTGTATGCCTGCCTGGACCACGCGCGCTGCTCGCCCGACGTAGGGTGCGTGCTGCTTACGGGCAACGGGCCTTCCTCGAAAGACGGCGGCTGGGCATTCTGTTCGGGCGGAGACCAGCGCGTTCGAGGGCGGGCCGGGTACGAGTACGAACAGGCGAAGTACGAACAGGGGAAGACGGTGACGGGAGGAAGGGCCCTGGTGGCTCCCACTTGTGACACTCAGGCTGGGAGCACGCCCGTTACAGGCGCCCCGGTTGGGGACGCCCCGGTTGAGGATGCGCGTGTCGAGAGCTCGCGGGACGAACAAGCCAAGTTGGGCCGCCTCCACATCCTCGAAGTGCAGCGGTTGATCCGGAGCATGCCTAAGGTGGTTATCGCTGTGGTCCCGGGGTGGGCTGCCGGTGGCGGCCACAGCCTCCATGTGGTCGCTGACCTCACGCTCGCAAGCGCCGAGCACGCCCGCTTTCGCCAGACTGACGCGGACGTCGCGAGCTTCGACGGCGGCTACGGGTCTGCCTACCTTGCTCGCCAGGTGGGCCAGAAACGCGCACGAGAGATCTTTTTCGTCGGCCGGACCTATGGAGCCGAAGAGGCGTACAAAATGGGCATGGTCAATGCCGTGGTACCCCACGCGTCACTGGAGGCAGTCGCGCTCGAGTGGGCGGCCGAGGTCAACGCAAAGAGCCCCATGGCCGTTCGTATGCTCAAATATGCCTTCAACTTGGCCGATGATGGGCTCGCCGGCCAGCAGCTCTTCGCCGGCGAAGCGACCCGGTTGGCCTACATGACGGAGGAAGCGGCCGAGGGGCGTGATGCCTTCCTGGGCCGGCGCCGGCCCGACTGGTCGCCTTTCCCCTGGTATTACTGAGCTGGAAGCGGGGGCGCCCGGCGCTGGCGGCCTGGCCGCGCCCCCTCGCCGACACCGCGCCCCCACGGAGGCATTTGGAAGATCTGCGTCGTGAGGACCGGCCCCTAGCCCCTCGCCGGTCGGTCCTTCCGCTGCCCGGCACCTGCCCCGCCGGCACCTGCCCCGCCGGCACCTGCCCCGCCGGCACCTGCCCCGCCGGCACCTGCCCCGCCGGCACCTGCCCCGCCGGCACCTGCCCCGCCGGCGTCATCGCACACGTCGGGTGCGTGGAGGATGGCGTGAACGATCTTGCGCAGAGACGGCGCCAACAGCTCGCGCGTGTCGGGCCCAAGCAGGGTTACGATCATCGGCGTGATGAACGCGACGCCGAATGAGGCTGCCAGTTTCACCCGTTCGTCTGGGCTGAGCGTGGGGTCGCTGAACACCTTGTTCGCCCATTCCTCGAGCTCCGTGTGGGCGTGCTTGTGGGTTTCGTCGTGCAACTCGGAAAAAGCAGCCTGGTTGTTCCGGTGTAGGAGGAAAAGAGCCGTGTTGTTTTCGAGCTTCTGAAGGGCGGCCGCAAGGAAAGCCTCCCACCGGTCCAGTGTGACTGGGCCGGACCCAAGCTGCTCGAGCGGCTCCTCGATCAGGGCGTGCATGCGCAGGTGTAGCGCAAAGAGGATGTCCGCCTTGCTCGGGAAGTGGTAGTAGAGGGCGGCCTTGGTGACCCCGAGGCGCTCCGCGATCTCTCGCAGGGATGTGCGGTCGTACCCCTCGTCGGTGAACAGCTCGAGCGCTACATCGAGGATCCGCTCCCTGGTTCCCTGCTCGCGTGCCATTCACCGATATTCTACTTGACGGCCGGCCAGTAGGTCGCTATTCTGGCGGGAGGTTGCTTACCGTGCGGCAGGTAAGCCGGCTATCGAATGGCAGCCGCAGGAGGAGACGGAATGGCAACACACCCGGTCATCGAAGCAGAGGGCCTGGTCAAGCGCTATGGGGGGGTCCAAGCGCTCGCCGGCCTTGACGTGACAGTGGAAAAGGGTACGGTCCTCTCCCTGCTCGGCCCCAACGGGGCGGGCAAGACGACGGCCGTCAGGGTCCTTACAACCCGGACTGTTCCCGATTGCGGCAGCGCGCGCGTGGCTGGCTACGACGTGGTCGCCCACCCAGCTCAAGTGCGTCGGAAGATAGGGGTGACGGCGCAGGACGTGACGATGGACGGGCTGCTCACGGGCGTGCAAAACCTCCAGATGATCGGAGAGCTGTCCGGTTTATCGCGCCGTGACGCTGCCCGCAGGGCTCGCGAGCTGCTTGAGCGCTTCGACCTCTCAGAAGCGGGTGGGCGAGTCGCCAAGGGGTACTCGGGAGGAATGCGCCGCCGGCTTGACCTGGCGGCCAGCCTGGTGGCAAGTCCTCCCGTCTTGTTCTTGGACGAGCCGACGACAGGGCTGGACCCGACAAGTCGCGCCGAAGTGTGGGGAGTCGTTGAGGACCTAGTGGCCCAAGGCGTGACCGTTCTGCTCACCACCCAGTACCTAGATGAGGCCGACAGGCTTGCGAAAAGAGTTGTCGTCGTTGACCACGGTAAGGCGATCGCCGAGGGAACCCCGGCCGAACTGAAGCGTTCCGTTGGCGGTGCCCGCCTTCATGTGACGCTCTCGGCCCATGCGAGCCGCGAGACGGTTGTGCCGGCTCTCGCTCCTTATGTGACGGGCGACCCGCTCCTTTCTGAGGGAGGGCGGCAAATCTCGGCGCCCGTCAACGGCGAACGGGGCCTCGCAACCCTAGTCGTGCGTGCACTCGACGCCGCCGGCCTCCTAGTCGATGACGTAGAAGTGCGCCAGCCGTCGCTCGACGACGTGTTCTTCGCCCTGACCGGCCAGCCCGTTGGCGAAGAGACTGGAGAGGAGGTGGCGGCGTGAGCACTGTCGAGCTAGCGATAACGGCCGCGTCACGGGAAAGGGTGGGATTTCTCCCCTCATTGGCCGCTCGGGCCAAGGACGTAGTGGTAATGACGCGGCGCAACCTCGTCCACATCCTCCGTGAGCCCATGCAGCTATCGGATGTGACGGTGCAGCCTGTGCTGTTCACGGTGCTGTTTGTATATGTGTTCGGCTCTGGGATGTCGCTTCCCGGCGGTGCCAGCTACACCGCCTTCGTGCTCCCGGGCCTGCTCACGATGAACCTCGTCACTTCTTCGATGGGCACTGGAGTCGGCTTGGCCCAAGACCTCTCCAACGGCATGGTGGAACGTTTCAGGACCCTTCCGATGTGGCGCGCTTCGGTCCTCGTCGGTCGTACCGTCGCAGACCTGCTCTCAGCCGCTGTCTGCTCCGCAGTGGTCGCGGTGGTGGGGCTCGCTGTCGGCTGGCGTCCTGGGCACGCCCTGCTGTCTGTGCTCGCGGGGTTCGGGGTGGCGCTCCTGTTCAGCTACGCCCTTGCTTGGGCAACGGCGTGCATTGGCCTCCTGGCGAAAGAGCCGGAGTCTGCCATGTCGGTCGGGTTCGTCGTGATATTCCCGCTCGCGTTTGTCTCCAATGCGCTGGTCCCGACCCTCCACATGCCGAGCTGGCTGCGGGTGATCGCCGACTGGAACCCTGTGAGCTCCGTCACGGCCAGTGTCCGCGACCTATTTGGCAACCCCAACCCGCTGCCGCTACATGGCTCGTGGCCGGTGGAGCACCCCCTCGGCGCGGCTCTCATCTGGTCCGTGGCGTTGATCGCCGTCGCCGCTCCGTTCGCTTCTTTCCTCTTCCGCCGGCGCACGACGGACTGACCACTTTTGAGCGGTGGCCGACCTAGGGTTATGGCTGCTCGGCGGGCCAACGTGCCGGCGTCATCCGGCGTCCGTGGGTAGGTGCTGGTACCGGCGGGCCTGCCCAGGTCGGTCAGCCGCTCGCCGGAGGAGGCGCCTCGGCGGCCCTCCAGCCCGCAAATAACATCTACATAGCGAACGGGGATGCGCGGCTACAACTCCGGGATGGGCCCCGTTTTCGCGACCGAGCTCAGGGGCGAGTGGCGCCGACAACCCTGGCCGGCGCTGGCGGCTATGCTGACTGGCTGCCACGTCGGAGTGGCGGAATAGGTATACGCGCTAGCTTGAGGTGCTAGTGGGCGCAAGCCCGTGGGGGTTCAAGTCCCCCCTCCGACACGCTCCAACTCCACGCCCCCCCGGTGGCCTGGTGTTGGACCAAAGTTGCAAGTCGGTTCTCCGACACGCTTCAACTCCACGCCTTTGAGGTTGGACGTGAGTTTTACCTGTTCAGAGGTGCCAATCCGGCGGTATCGGACGGTTAGGCCGAGGGCCTGATAGAGCGCCGCCCGGTCGGCCTGTTCGATGACTTCGAGTAGCTCCGGCAAGTTCCGCAACGTCGAGAGCGTTTCGACTACCTCGTCAAGGGTGAAGGGCTTGGGCGCCGGAGGTGCAGTCGCCAGCACCGCTTGGGCGGCGGCTTTCTCGCGCTGGGTGGCAGCTATCCGGGGGGCGATGACCTCGGCCGGGATGCCGGCTTCGAGCCCGTCGAGGTGTTTGGCGAGCTTGCGTTCGCACTCCATGAGCGCGGCCCGCGCCCGAACGACAGCGGGGTCCTCGCGGTGCCCCTCGGCGTCAGCCTGCACAACCTCCCTGGCAGTGGCCGCGATGCGCTCCGGGGCGAACATCTTGCCCAGCCACGAGTCGATGTGTGGCAGCAGCCGGTCCTCCCGC
>JAJYMM010000210.1 GCA_021787035.1 Actinomycetes bacterium | reverse complement strand
GGGGCGAGGTGTTCGGGTTCCTCGGCCCCAACGGGGCGGGCAAGACGACCACCCTGCGGATCCTCTCGACCTTGACGCGACCCGACGGAGGCACCGCCCGCGTCCTCGGCCACGACGTGATCGCCGAAGCCGATGCGGATCCAAGGCTCAGGCCGTGTTCTCGCGCACTCTGGGCGCGGCGGCCCACCTCGACGCCGATCCCCTTGCCCTGTCCGTGCTGCTATCCACCCCGAGGAAGGCGACCGACGTGGGGGCGTTGGTCGGCCACGCGATGACCGAGTTGTCCCGTGCCGGGGCGTGGGACACCTCCCGATAATGGAAGACCCCGAAGCGACCGGCAAACTGCTGTTGGCCTTTGCCGCAGCCGTCGCCCATCTCAGCTGACAGTGTCCCGCCATCGAGCTCTTGCGGGTCTTGGCCGAGGACCCCGGTCAGGCCCAGGTCGTACCAGACCGTTAACCAGGCAGATAACCTACGGGCACAGCGCCGTGAGGTATGACCTGAACTTGTGGATCGCCCACTCGCCCGGAGACGCGGCGTACCTTCCTCGTTGAAGTCAAAAAAACGAGCAGCCGGCGGTGGAAGGCCGGCGGCAGTCGCCGTCGCCCTCGCTGGCTACCTGTTCCACTGGTGGCCTCGATCACGGAGAACCAACAGGGCGAAGACGACCGCGTGCCACAGCGAGGCCCAGTAAACCTGAAAGCCTGCCGGGAGCTGACCGTGGCTAGGGACGACGATGTGGAGCAAAATCGGGCCGAGAGTCGTTGAAAGTGGGTTCCGGCAGCCTGTCAGCCGCCTCACCTGCACCCGCCTCCCCGGCTTTCCCGTAGCACGAAAGTGCCAGATCTTTGCCTTATCTGCTACGACTTTTTCCGCTCTGCTCCCCCTGAGCCTAAAAGGCGCTCGACCTAAAAGCCGCTCATAAGGCACTCCGCCACAAGGACTCTTGTGCAACAAGCCGTCGACGGCGATGTCGTCGAACACGAGTCCAACGACCAACAGTCAAAGGGGGGTCTCCCTCGGATTCGTTGGACCGGCGCTCGCGCACGGCTGCAGCTTGACGCTTTCGATGCCCAGCTCGCCAAGGTCGTGAGCTTCGGCAGGGCTCGCGACGAAGGCGCGTCGATCACAGGCTATGCCCCTGGCCATATCCACTCGATAGGGTGCGCCGTGGTGACGTCCTCCAAACGGGGGTCAATAGGGCGCCTCGAGATCGCTGAACATTGGGAAGTGCCTGACGTTACGCGTAAGGAGTCGTGCGCCGGTGCGAATGGCGGTGGCTGCGATGGCGAGGTCGGCGCTGTCGATAGTGTGGTGGCTAGGGAGCCACTGGCGGCCGAGGGCGCCGGCCTCTTCCGCGATCTCGGCGTCGACTGGGTGCCAAACCAGGGTGGACAGCAACACGCGGGTGTCATCCTCTTGTGCCGGGCGCATGCCGGCGAGGACCTCTATGCGGGTGATTTCACTCGCATGAAGGACGTCCGCGGCTCGCTCCCGTTCGAGCAGGTCGCCAGCGCCTGCATTCCCTCGCAGGTAGTCGATCAGTACCGAGGTGTCTACCAGGGCCCTCACGAGCGGTCGCGCTCCAGACGGGAGCCGGAGCGCAGCTGATCGACCCAGGCTGCGCCGTCCAGATCGTGGTCGTTCCAGGAGCCGAAGGCACGGCGCATCGCAGCGAGGTCGTCCTCGGCGGAGCGCTCCGAGCCATAGACCTGCTCGACCGCATCACGGATCAGGGATGAGAGCGATCGACCGGTCCGCAGCGCGGCGGCATCCAGGGCACGCCGCTCCTCGTCGGTCAAAGAGATCTGAGTCCGCTGCATGATGTAAGCTTACATCATCTCCTTGAGCGGCTACGACGAGATCGGGCAGTCTGATGGCGAGGGGCGCTGGCCAGATGGACGGCGTCGGCGCTGCCGAGCGCGTGCGTCTCGCCTAGCTGGGCAGCTAGGCGTCGATGCTCATGCGTACCCTGAGCTCAGGCCCAGGCCATGAGCCGCCTCATCGTCCCGGAGAGCACGAAGTCCCGATTCAGCTCCTCTTCCTCGAGGACCGAAAAGCCGAGATGCTCATATAGCGGCCTGTTCCACGGCACCTCGGCGAACGTCGTCAGGGTTATCGCTCCGAGCCATTCGCCGCCCGCAACGCACGGAGACGGGACCAGCGTCTGAGAACTCTTTACGCAGGTCCACTAATCGGGCCACGAACCGAACCGCGTCTGACCCGGTGGCAAATCCGCAGCTGGATGCTCAGCTAATCCAAGGCGGCGTCCCGCGTGACCCTGCTTCGCCGGGAACATAGACAACGGCATCGCCTCGACCGCAGACGATCATCTCGGTGTCGGCGAGGGCGGTGATCTGTCGCACCACGTCAGCCGCCAGCACGATAGCGTCGCCGCGCCTGAGCTGGGTGCTCTCATCGTCGACGGTGACGTTGATCTCGCCGTCGACCACATGCCAGACCTGCTCGCCGTCGAACACGTGACGAGGACCTTCTTGACCGGCGCGCATGTTCACCTTCCAAAGGCTCAGGTTGCTTGTCGGGCCTTGGGTCGGCGAGGCGATCGTCGTCATCACCGCGTTGGGCGTCTCGGTGCGGCGCATGGCTTCGGAGGGAGTGGGAATGGCAGGCATGGCGGAGCCTCCTATCTAGACAACTTGGTTGTCTAGATGGTATGCCGGGTTGTCGATCGTCCGCAAGGTGAGGCAGGATCACCTCATGGTCGAACGCTCCGGCTACGAACTGCCCTTGCTCCTACTCGGCGCGTTCAGATCGCTCATTGACGAACTGCACGTCGAGCTCGCCAGGCGGGGACACGACATGGCGAGGCCAGTCCACGGTTTCGCCCTCCAGGCCATCGGACCAGGCGGCGCCACGGTCAGCGAGCTCGGGCGCCGGCTCGGGGTGAGCAAGCAGGCCGCAGGCAAGACCGTCACCAGCCTCGAACATGCCGGCTACGTCACCAGATCGCGCCACCCGAGCGATGGGCGAGCCTGGGAGCTCACCCGAACGCCTCGCGGGACCGAGATGCTCGTGCTCAGCGCCGAGATCTTCGACCAGCTCAGAGGGCGTTGGGTCGATCAACTCGGTCCGGATAGGATGCAAGCTCTCGAGACCGACCTTGCCACCATGGCGGGATCTAGCCAGGTCGTCACCGATCTGCCGGGCTGGCTCGGGTAGGAGCATCCGGCAGCGGTACGAGCGGGGTCGACTTCCACGGGGCTGACGAGATCGCCTCAAGTGCGAGGGCACGAGCCTGCCAGTCAGTGGACGTCTATTGCGTCGCTGTACACTGCGGCATGGCTCGTCGCAGGGCGGGGCGCTGGCGTGCTCGGCGACGACGGAACCGACCAGTGCCATGCAGTACCTTGCTGAGGGAATCCGAACCTCAGAGCTTTGGATATCCGAGAGGCGGGAACTGGCGCTCTTTACAGACGACGACGCGGTCATCGAGCCCGCCCCTGGAATCAGTCGTGCACTTCTTGGAGGACCAGCTCCAGCTGGTTGAGGCAGCCCAGCACGAGGTTCGAGGGTGCACCACAGCTTGGGCCAGCCAGATGCGCAAGACCTTGCGCTGGCCGTCCACCGCTGGGACCAAGGCGCTTCGGGGGAGCTGAGCACGCTGCCCGGCTCCGCCGGTGCGGTCACCGTCAAGGCCAAGCACGACACCCTCGGCACCGCGGCCACCACCATCCAGGTCCAACAGGATGCTGGCGCGACCGGCCAAGCCACGCCGGTCCAGTGACTCCGCTATCGCGGACCGGAGAGGGCCGCAGGGAACGCGAAACAGGGGCGCCAAGCCATTTGCCCAGGCGGCGTTTTGCGGCTCGGACTTTGCGACGTCGTCGGCTCCTTTTCTTGCGGGGCCCCATCGGGTCATAACACGGTGGCCTCCCAGTGGTCGACGAGTGGCTATGGCCTGTCGTTGCGCGACAGTCATCGGCGGGCACTGGGAGGGCCGACGACGTGGTACGGGTGGAGAAGTCTGGGACGGCTCAGTGGTCGTAAGCGACGAGAGACCGCGGTATGGGCTCGCCGGCGTTCTGGTTGTGCCAGATGGCAGCGGTGAGTGGTGCAAATGCACGCGCTATGTGGTCTCGCCTAAAAAAGGCCTGCACGGAACAAGAATACGGGCGTAGTGCCACGCAGCCGCATGGTTCCTCAGGCGTGCGGCTGCGAGGCGCTACGCCCGGCCATCGGCCCCCATCGCTTGGAACTACTCATCTAGGTCGCCACCGTCCTCAGGTTGGCGAGCGTTTCCCGGATGACCTGGGCGAGCTCCTTTTCTGAAGTGTCGCGGGCCCAGGATTCGAAGGCCACCTTGAACAGAGCGACGCCTACCTCGGCTGCCAGGGAAGCGTCAGGCTCTCTTAGGCCGCGGCGCCCCAGGGCGGCGGCGAGCGCCCCCGCTAGCCTCGACATTTTGACTAGCTCGCGTTCTTGAAGCTCCGCGTTCGCCGTGATGATGGCATGGCGCCGCCGTGCGAGGTCGCGACGTTGTTGAGAGATGACCGTGGCAGCCTGAACGAAGGCGGCGGCTAGCGCGTCGAGTGGGGTCGAGGAGGGAGGT